>NZ_JAHZOE010000047.1:0-9964 GCF_019448545.1 Anoxybacillus sp. ST4
CTTCTGTTGGCAGGCGAAACGATCGATCGAGTTCTTTCCGCTACCTAGGGCATTTTCTATGACCGAAATGCCCTATTTGTGCTGGGCTTTTTTATACACTAGCACTGGGGTGAATAGTTACAAAAATTTTGTTACATAACTGTAAAGTTATCATTCTCCTATTTATGATACACTTGGAATCGTATGAATGTGTCGAAATAGTAAGAACAATGGCGGAGTGAGGTGGATTGTGTGTGGAGACTTATGTCAGCGTTGCTTTTGTTTTTTCTTTTCCCTTCATTCGCATATGCAGATAGTTACGACCGGCTCGTCCCCCTTGCGAAAAAATATGTCGGGGTGCCGTATCAATTTGGCGGCAGTTCGGAAAAAGGGTTCGATTGTTCTGGATTTACGCGCCATGTGATGGAAGGGCTCGGGGTAACGCTGCCGCGGACGACTGAAGGGCAGTATAAACAAGGACGTGCAGTAAAGAAAGAAGAGTTGCGCGTTGGCGATCTCGTCTTTTTTGAGACGTATAAAAAAGGACCGTCACATGCCGGAATTTACATCGGGGATAACCGATTTATTCATGCGAGTTCATCGAGAGGGATCACCGTGACGTCGCTTGACGATTCTTACTATAAGAAACGATACATAGGGGCAAGACGAGTGCTTGCTTATGAAGAAGCTGTCGGACAGTTTCGCGATATCGGAAAAGACTTTTGGGCGAATGAAGAAATTACATCGCTCGGAAAAGAAGAAATTGTGCTCGGTTACGCGAAAAGTTATTTTAAACCTGATGAAATGATGACGCGCGCGGATGCAGCGGGGCTAATCGCAGCGTATTTCGACTTTAATATGAACGATCGGAAAAAAACGTTCCAAGACGTGCCGAGCGACCATTGGGCAGTCGGTGCGATTAACGCCCTTGTCAAAGAGCGAATCGTCGATAAACAGATGACGTCGTTCCAGCCGGACGAGCCGTTAACGCGCGAGCAATTAGCGATATGGTTTGCGGAAGCGTGGAAGTTAAAACGCGGGGCGGATGTTCCGTTTGTCGACGTAAAAGAAACAGATGCGGCGTATGATGCGATCGAAAAACTTGTCGCATCAGGCATTGCGAACGGATATGAGGACGGCACGTTCCGTCCGAAAGATGTGGTGACGCGGGCGCAGTTTGCGGTGTTTTTATATCGTGCGATCAATATGAAATAGCGATGAAGGACAAGCCTTCATCGCTATTTTTTTTGCAATGTTCGGCTAAGAAAGAGCGCAAATTGTCCGCGTGTGACGATGTCGTTCGGGCGATACGGATCGTTTATTGTAATGCCGTTGAAATAGAGCGTATGGATCGGGATGTATGCCCAATGGGAAAACGGAACATCGACAAACGTGCGAGTCGCCGTTGGCGTTTCGTACACATCGCCATATACCCTCGTTAAAATCGTTGCCATTTGCGCACGGGTAATGTACTCATTCGGATGTAGCTTGCCGTCGTATCCCGTGAGCAGCCCGTACGCTTCGGCAATCGCCATTTCTTTATACCACGCGTCTGTCGGCTTTACGTCTTTCGCTTTCACGACATATCCTTCAGGAAGCGTTAAACGCAAGTCTCGAATAAGCATAAGTGCGGCATGGCGGCGCAATAGCCGTTCGTTCGGGCGATATGTGCCGTCTGGAAACCCCGAGATGATGCCGCGCTCATACAATAGTCGCGCTGCCATCTGCAATTCTTCCCCGACGACATCTGGAAAAAGCGGAGGCGTCGCAACGAGCGAATCAATCGATTCGTATGAGACGCGAAGCGTTGCCGAACCGCGATTGAACCCTTTTGCCGTCGGTTGTACGACGCGAAAAAGTGCTGTATCGACAAACGTTGAGCGAAATAGCCAAGAAATTTGACTACTCAGTTTCGTTCCATCATATGTCGTTTCGTTTATTCCTTTTGGCACACTACCGATATAAACAGAAGCATAGCGACCTTGTCCATCTTGTGCGTTCAAGTATGCCGTTGTATCGGCATATGTATAAAGTTTTAGCGAATACACGTTATTTCTTACCGTATAGTTCGTCAACAAGAGCGGAAGGGGCGGCTGCGGTTCGTACGGTGCGCCAAGCTCGTTTTTCCAATACGTTTGCAGCGCTGAAAGTTCAAAAGGGGTAGGAAGATGAACGTTCATTTGCATATGCCCTTTTAATGCGTTTGGCGAACCGAATAATTGCACGTAATCTTCTGCGAGTATTTCAGGCATATACCATTCGTACGCCCCATTTCCATCGGCATGAACATTCGGATAGCGAAACAATTCACGCGCCGCCGCATATCGCGACATGAGCCATTCGTTCGGAAGGCGCTGCTCTTTGTTTAATAAATAATAATACGTAAAATGATGCCCATATTCGTGCGCTAACGTCGTCGCCATTTGCTCGACGGTCGTCCATTCATTTCCCCCGTATAGATGAATATACCGATTCGGAAGCAACGCAGGCTTTGGACTTGTTTGATATTGCGCAAAATATTGTCCGAGTACGTTTGCACCGGCAGGATAGTCAGGAAAAATTTTAATGCTCCGTAACAAAGCAAGCTCAGCGCCATGTTTGTTTTTTAATAGTTCTTGTTCCAGCTGAATAAGCTTCGTCTTCGTCCAATGCGGGCTATAGCTTTCAAACGTGACGCCACTTTCCCCTTTATAGCTAACAATAAGCGAATAGTAGTTTTCGTAGCTTTGCGCCTGTGCTTTTTTCGTTAAATCAACGACGTGGGCGTGGACGGGCGCGTGAAAAAAGAATAAAAAAACGAATGAAAGCCAAATAAATCGCATGCGTTGCACGTTCATCACCTCGTTATCTATCAATCTACATTTATGTTAACACGTCAAACGCAACGATGAAAAAGAAAAATAAGGAAGGCTGCCTGTAATAGGCAGCCTTCGTATTTATTTCTTCGTTATAGAGAGCGTATATGGGTTGGCGTTTGGCCGAGCTAGCGCTTCTTCAACGACGACATAATACGTTCCTTTTTTCAACGAAAGGGTAGCGATTTCAGCATCGCCCTCACCGTAGTTGTCGTACGATTGCACGATGCGCCCTTTCGCATCGAAAATGGACATCACTCCATCCATCGTCCCCGGTACGTTAAGCTTGAATGTAAACGTGCCGTCGCGGTCAACGACGAACTTGTAAGCGTCTTTATCGCCGTAATCAACGACGTTCATATATCCGCTCGCTTCGTATACGTTTCCTTTTTTCGTTAACGCGAGCGGTTTCGATGGCACGTTGTTTTTCATCATAGATGCAGCATCTTCATCTTTTTTATTGAGCGATTGAATGCCAAAGTTGTACGACTGAAGCGATAGTCCATCCCACATCAACCCGTTCATGATAAAGAAGTAGCCGACATTTTTCTTCGCACGGAATGAACCGTTCACGTCATATAACGGACTGAAGCCGGTAGGGAAAAACGTCACTGCTTTACCGTATTCGTCTTCATCAATCGTCATGTTCCCGTTCGTATCTTCAACGACCGATACGATCGGAATGAACGTACCGCGAAGCTCTTTCGGCAACGAAGCATTGATTTTGCTTGGTTTTGCATAAAACGTCAACACACCGTTCGCTTCACGATGTTTGTAGTAATAATAGTCCACATCTTCTGGCAATACGAAGTTTCCTGTTTTCGATTCGTTCACTTGCACGACAGTCGCCAAAATCGGTTCATTATTGTTCTCGTTTACATCTTTCGACGCATCTATAAGCTTTTTCGACGTGATGACGTACGGATCAGCAATCGGCTGATAGTAGTCGTTTTGCACCGACATGTAATACGTTTTTCCTTCTTCTAAAATAAGCGTCCAGTTCGTCTGCTTTTTCCCGGACATCCAATCAAACGGCCAAAAATAGTTTACAGGGATAAGATCATCTTTTTTCTCATCGTATTCGAACAAAACGGCTGATGGCATCATATCGTCCGGCGTTTCGAACGCAAACTGATAAATGGCTGTTTTCGGCACTGTTACGCGATACATGTCTTGGTCATAACTAAATTGAATAAACGCTTCGATTCGGTCGCCAACGTTGTAGTCTCGCGCTTGTTGTTTTATTTGTTGCACTTGCTCTTTTTCAAAATAGCTCCAGTTTCCGTCATCAATGATGATAAACGTATCGTTCGGTTTGCGCGTCGTTTCTTTTAACTTTTCTGCTTGTTGAATCGCTTCCTCACCTGATGGCATCGGCTCGCGTGCTGGATAATGATCTTCATCTGGCGGCAACGTGATCGCATCCGCAGTTAACGTGTACGGAATGGCCGAGCCTTTTCCTTCATTTGTTTGACTGCTTGACATCATCGGATAGGAAGACATCATATAAAATGCAAGCGACGGTTCACTCGACGTTTCAAGCACATATTGTACATCCGGATACGCTTCAAACGTTAACGTTTCCCCGCGGCTCATGCCATTGTTGTTTGCGGAAGCGATCGGGAACGGTATTTCTTTATATTTCGCATCTGGATCGACTGGGCGATACAAGTCTTCCGCTACATATACGTGTAAAGAAGAGTCGATGCCCGGCACAGGAGACAGTTGAAACTTCACGGTTGTCGGCTCTGTGACGGTAAAACGGAAGTAGTCGCGGTCGCTTTCCTCTCCTCCTGAAACGAACGTCAAGTTTTCTGCAACGAACGGAAGTTGTTCAATCGTTGCTGGATTGTCTTTTGTTATGCCGTCGTCTACAAGCTCCGTAAACGACTGGACAGCTAACGTATATGTGGACTTCCCTTGTAAGCTATAGTTGCCATTCGCATCTGTTACACCGATTGCCAATACCCCTGGCTGCTTCGCTGTAAATAGTTTCGCTTCCATTTCCCCTGCGCGTCCGTCGTTGACGTGCACCGGCTTTTCAGATGTTGTTTTTCCTTCTGGGTAAAATCGGAACACAAGTTTATAGTCGTATGATTGTGCTCCTTCGAGCAACGCCTGCACGCTTTCACCTTGTTGTACGTTCATTTTTACCCAATGCATTTCTTCCGGTTTTGTCAGCGCACCTTTTTTCACGTACGCCTCTTTCGCATCAATGATCGGTGCCTTCGCTAAAATCGTTTCATCGTTCCAATTTTCTTTTTGCGGCACGTTTTTCATGTTATATTGCAGCGCAGCGACAGGATTTACTAGACCGTTGCCGTATGTTAAGTCATATCCTTTTTCCCCTAAATCCGTTGCGGTGCGCTCTAAAATCCATTCGACTTGATACGGTTTTAAGTTCGGATACTTTGATAAAAGAAGCGAAGCGACTCCAGCGACGACAGGTGCCGCCATCGACGTTCCACTTAACTCCGCAAATGAAGAACCTTTCGCATAGTCGTAAATCGGGCTGTATACGTCAACACCCGGAGCGACAAGGTCAACGGATGGTCCATAGTTTGAAAACTCGGCGAGCTTGTTTTTACTATCCGTCGCACCGACGCTAATGACTCCTTCGTATGAAGCTGGAATAGCATACATATCCGTCGCTTCATTTCCCGCTGCCGCAACGACAGTAATGCCCGCATCAATCGCTTGTTTGACCGCTTCTTCTAAAATGGGCGAGCTAAAATAACCGCCAAGGCTCATATTAATGACTTTTGCCCCTTTTTCGATCGCATATAAAATACCTTGGGCGATCGTATAGTCGCTTGCGCCCATCTCTCCACCAAAAACGTCAATCGGTAAAATGGTGACGTTTGGGTTAACCCCGTGGGCACCAACTCCATTGTTTGCGTTCGCCCCGATAATGCCGGCAACGTGCGTTCCGTGCACATCTTTGATTGGAGCACCAGCTGGGTGAATCGCATTGTAAGCTGGCAACACACGACCTTTCAACTCAGGATGCTTCGTATCCATCCCCGTATCGATGACGGCAACTGTGACGCGATGGTTTCCTGCTAGTTTTAACGCTTTGTCGATGTTTAATAGCGTCAATGCATACATACGGTCTGCTTTCGGATCAGCCGAGCCGAGCCGCTTGTATGTAAAACTTGGCGTCACGCTTTTGACCGCTTTTAATTTTGCATAGCTTTTCATCACTTCTTGCAAGTTCTTTCCTTTTTGCACCGTAACGACGTCGTAGCGCAATTGCGGAAACGATTGTTTTAACGTCGTCCCTAAACTGCGATGAACAGCGGCAGGAATTTTTTCATGGTACTTAATAATCAATGTGTCTGAACTCACTTGATGTTGCGCTTCTTCAAACCGTTTGTAAGCAAGTGACGTTTGTTTGCTCTCTACCGTTTCCTTTTTCCATTGGGCAATCGGCGGCTCCATCGATGCTTGTGCGATCGTTGGCACAAGAAGCGATGAAGCAAAACTAATGGATAATGCTAATTTTTCCCACTTTTTCATACAAATCCTCCTAAAAAAGAATGTAACATATATATTCGCTTCGAAAAGCAAATACACCTACTACAACGAGAAAAAACAAAAAAAGTTTCATATTTTGATAATTTTTTCTAACAATATTACAATATCACCCAATCTGACAAAACAAAAGAAATATTTTCCGAGACGTGAAACATTTTGGGAACAATGGTATACTGTACGTTGAGACTATTTGATTCGTATTGAAGGAGAATGCAACATGTTGTCTTACATAAGAAAATTAGTCAACCGTGATGAACGGAAACTAAAAAGCTATTATAAAACGGTTGCGCGCATCAATGAGCTTGAACCAGCGTTTGAAAAGTTAACGGATGAACAGCTGCGCGATAAAACATCGGAATTTAAACAACGGCTTCAACAAGGAGAAAGCGTATTCGATTTACAAGTTGAAGCGTTTGCGACAGTGAGAGAAGCGTCGAAACGCGTCCTCGGGATGCGCCATTTTGACGTTCAGCTCATCGGCGGACTCGTATTGGCAGAAGGAAACATCGCAGAAATGGCGACAGGGGAAGGGAAAACGCTCGTTGCTTCTTCTCCAAGCTACTTGCGAGCGTTAGAAGGAAAAGGTGTGCACGTCATTACTGTCAACGACTACTTAGCGAAACGCGACCGCGACCTTATTGGAAAAATTCATGAATTTTTAGGGCTGACGGTCGGCTTAAACTTGCCGCATATGTCGCTAGAAGAAAAGAAAGCAGCGTATGCAGCAGACATTACGTACGGTGTCGGCAACGAGTTTGGGTTCGATTATTTGCGCGATCATATGGCATATCACGTTTCCGATCGCGTTCAACGTCCGTTTCATTATGCGATCGTTGATGAAGTCGACAGCGTGCTTATTGACGAAGCGAAAACGCCACTCATTATCGCAGGGAAGACAGGCGTCAGTTCCGAACTAAGTTATTTATGCGCCCGCATCGTCAAACATTTTAAACGGGACGAAGATTACGAATATGACGAAGAAACAAAGACAGTGAACTTAACAGAACAAGGCATCGAAAAAATTGAGAAAGGATTCGGCATTGACAATTTATACGATCTTGAGCATCAAGTGCTTTATCATTACGTCATTCAAGCGTTGCGCGCATATGTCATGTTTACGCGCGATGTCGACTATATCGTAAAAGATGGAAAAGTGTTGTTGATTGATATGTTCACAGGCCGGCCGATGGAAGGACGAAGCTTAAGCAACGGACTTCATCAAGCGATTGAAGCGAAAGAAGGCTTAGAGCTAACAGAAGAAAACAAAATTCAAGCGTCGATTACGATTCAAAACTATTTCCGCATGTATCCGATTTTATCAGGGATGACGGGCACAGCGAAAACGGAAGAAAAAGAGTTTCAAACGTTATATGGTATGGACGTCGTTCAAATTCCGACAAACCGCCCCGTCATTCGTCAAGACTTGCGTGACCGCATTTTTATTTCCATTGACGCAAAATACAAGGCGGTCGCAAAAGAAGCAAAGCGCGTGCATGAAACGGGGCAGCCGATGCTCATCGGCACGACGTCCATTTTACAGTCGGAAAAAGTAGCGAAATATTTAGCTGAAGAAGGGCTGTCGTTCCAATTGTTAAACGCAAAAAGCGTCGAGCAAGAAGTCGAGCTCATTTCGCGCGCAGGTCAAAAAGGACAAATTACGATTGCGACAAATATGGCTGGACGCGGGACGGACATTATGCTCGGGGAAGGAGTGGCTGAGCTTGGCGGTTTATACGTTCTTGGTACTGAGCGCCATGAAAGCCGCCGCATTGACAATCAGCTAAAAGGACGCGCTGGCCGCCAAGGCGATCCAGGGCGTTCGCAATTTTTCATTTCGCTCGAAGATGATATGTTTCGCCGCTTCGCCAAAGAAGAGCTGGAGAAAATGAAAAAGGCGCTTCGCGTGAATGAAGAAGGCGAAGTGTTAAATGAAGACGTCCATGAATTTGTGAACCGCATACAGCGCATTTGTGAAGGAAGCAATTTCTCAGTGCGCGAATATAACTTAAAGCTCGATGACGTACTAAACGAGCAGCGCCGCACCATTTATACGTTGCGCAATCGCGTGCTAGAGGCGAATGATGTCGTATCTATTGTTGCCAACATGGTTCCGTCGTTTTTAGAAAGAGAAGTAGCTTATACGTGTCCAGAAGATGTCATTCGAGAGGAATGGGATGTCGCACGTTTAGTAGAGACGGTTCGCATCGTCACAAACGAACAAATTGATATAGCTAGTGCGGTCGAACAACAAGAAGTGGAATCGATCGTTCAACGAGCCATCGAAACATGGAAAAAGCGCGTTTCTTCATTCTCATACACAGAGGAACAACAATGGGCGCTTCAACGAGCGTTGCTTTCCTTAATCGATTTCCATTGGACAAAGCATTTAGAGGCAATGGAACTATTAAAGGAAGGAATTGGATTGCGCTATTATGGACAAGAAGATCCGATGCGCCAATATGCAAAAGAAGGGTTGGAGCTCTTTACAGTTATGTACCATCGTTTAGAAAAAGATGCGTCCCAACAATTGGCTCAGCTGCTTATACAATAAGAAAGGAGATGGAACAATGCTTCCATTCTTTAAAAAGAAAAAACAAGGTGAAGATAGTACAATTCAAGCGAATCAACTATTTGATGGCACACATGAACAACAAGATGAAGATGTGCATACGACGTTATCCATTCATCCACTCATGTCGTTAACGACAGAACAAAAATATTATTTTCAATATATGAACAACGAATTACCGCCATTGAAAAAAAACCAAGTATCGTTATCCGGAATCGAATGGAAAAAAGAAGGAGAAAACTATGTCATTACTGCGTTCGTGCGCAACAGTTTAGACAAAGCGATTCGTTTCGATGAAACTCCGTTGCTGTTTATCGGACCAGACGGACAAGTGCTTGGTCGCAAAATATTCCCGATGCAAGAATTAGGTGACATTCCACCTAGAAGTAGTCGACCGTGGCGATTTGTATTCACGAAAAAAGATTTACACAACGAGCATATTCCGGAGACGGGCTGGAAGCTAGCGTTTGAATTAAAAAAGACGCATCGCTTAGATTTAGAGGAAAGTTGGAAAAAACAATTAAGCAAAGAAGATCAAGACAAGCTTGAACAGCTCGTCCGTTCACTTACCCCACCGAAAGAAGGCGAACTAAACGTGATGGGGTTGCAAGCGCAAGTAAACGAAGAAGGGAATTTGATCGTCACATTGCTCATTCGCAACGGTACGAATAAGCATATTACGTTTGAACAATTGCCGCTCATCGTCGAAGATGCTAAAGGAGATGTGTTAGCGCGCGGAGCGTTTACACTACAATTGGAAGTAAAAGCGAACACAAGCAAACCGTGGACGTTCATCTTTCCAAAATCACTCGTCCAAAAAGAAACATTTGATTTCTCCACATGGCGAGCCTATATTCCACAGTAAGGAAAAAGGGGCTGATGAATTTCATCAGCCCCTTTTCAAAGTGTTGAAAAAGTGGGGAGTCAAGAAAAAGTTCACTTTCCTCGTGAATTTTTTCTTCTTTTCTTTTTTCCTTATTTGTGGTAACTTAAATCTATACCATGTGATTGAAGGGATCGTAAC
>NZ_JAHZOE010000048.1:0-9437 GCF_019448545.1 Anoxybacillus sp. ST4
TAACCCGAAGGTCGCAGGTTCAAATCCTGCCCCCGCAACCAAAATGGTCCCGTAGTGTAGTGGTTAACATGCCTGCCTGTCACGCAGGAGATCGCGGGTTCGAGTCCCGTCGGGACCGCCACTATATAAGTGAATTACTTAAACGGCTCGGTAGCTCAGTCGGTAGAGCAAAGGACTGAAAATCCTTGTGTCGGCGGTTCGATTCCGTCCCGAGCCACCATTTTGAATCATATCGGCTTAGTTTGAATATATTTTGTAATATGCCGGCTTAGCTCAATTGGTAGAGCAACTGACTTGTAATCAGTAGGTTGCGGGTTCAAGTCCTGCAGCCGGCACCATATGCGGAGGGGTAGCGAAGTGGCTAAACGCGGCGGACTGTAAATCCGCTCCCTTTGGGTTCGGCGGTTCGAATCCGTCCCCCTCCACCATCTTGACTTTAGGGGCATAGTTTAATGGTAGAACAGAGGTCTCCAAAACCTCCGGTGTGGGTTCGATTCCTACTGCCCCTGCCAAAAACGTGGCGGCTATGGCGAAGTGGTTAACGCACCAGATTGTGGCTCTGGCATTCGTGGGTTCGATTCCCACTAGTCGCCCCATATATACTTGAAAATTTTGGGGTATAGCCAAGCGGTAAGGCAACGGACTTTGACTCCGTGATGCGTTGGTTCGAATCCAGCTACCCCAGCCATACATGCGGAAGTAGTTCAGTGGTAGAACACCACCTTGCCAAGGTGGGGGTCGCGGGTTCGAGTCCCGTCTTCCGCTCTTTGTTTCATGGCGGCATAGCCAAGTGGTAAGGCAGAGGTCTGCAAAACCTTTACCACCGGTTCGAATCCGGTTGCCGCCTCCATTTTTTTGTGCGCCGGGGTGGCGGAATTGGCAGACGCACAGGACTTAAAATCCTGCGGTAGGTGACTACCGTGCCGGTTCGAGTCCGGCCCTCGGCACTGAACAGGCTTGACAAAGCTAGGTGTCGTGGTATAATTGAATCGTTGTATTTAACATGCCGATGTGGCGGAACTGGCAGACGCGCACGACTCAAAATCGTGTGGGGTAGCCCCCCGTGTGGGTTCGACTCCCACCATCGGCACTACAGTAAAAAACTCCTGCATGATTTTGCAGGAGTTTTTTATTTTTTTGACTATTCTCCTCACCTTGCCCTTTATACTTTCCGCAACAATGTGTTAGAACGGCTGTCTTCCTTCGTTACTCCTCCGATATTTTTCGTTATCCGAAATTCTTACCGAAAATTTTCGTTAAATTTATGACGGGATATTGTATAGTTAAGTAAGTGTTTTTCAGTTTTATATAAATATTTTATTGACTTTGTTGTAAGTTCTTATTATGATTGAGTTACGAAACGTTTGGAAGAAAGCGCTTTTATATTTTTTTATTAACGAAAAAATTCGTAGGAGGGTACGATTCATGATTCAGTTTCCGAAAGATTTTGTTTGGGGGGCTGCTACTTCATCATATCAGATCGAAGGAACAGCAACTGGGGAAGATAAAATTTATTCGATTTGGGATCACTTTTCGCGCATCCCTGGTAAAGTAGCGAATGGTGATAATGGAGATATTGCAATCGACCATTACAATCGTTATGTCGAAGATATCGCATTAATGAAAGCGCTTCATTTAAAAGCGTATCGTTTTTCAACTAGTTGGGCGAGACTTTACAGTGAAACGCCCGGGAAGTTCAATGAAAAAGGGTTAGACTTTTATAAGCGACTTGTACATGAATTATTAGAAAACGATATTGAGCCTATGTTGACGATTTACCATTGGGATATGCCACAAACTCTTCAAGAAAAAGGCGGATGGGAAAATCGCGATACTGTTCATTATTTCCGAGAGTACGCTGAGTTTCTTTACAAAAATCTAGGAGACGTTGTAAAGAAGTGGATTACTCATAATGAACCGTGGGTTGTGGCTTATTTAGGATATGGTAACGGTGAACATGCACCAGGCATTCAAAACTTCACATCATTTTTAAAAGCGGCTCATCACGTTCTTCTCTCCCATGGTGAAGCTGTAAAAGCATTTCGAGAAATTGGCCCGAAAGATGGAGAGATAGGGATTACATTGAACTTAACACCTGGATACGCGGTAGATCCACAAGATGAAAAAGCTGTTGATGCGGCGCGAAAATGGGATGGCTTTATGAATCGTTGGTTTTTAGATCCTGTCTTCAAAGGGCATTATCCGCAAGACATGTTAGAAGTATATAAAGATTATTTACCGGATGTTTATCGAGAAGGGGATTTACAGACAATTCAACAGTCTATTGATTTCTTCGGATTTAACTACTACTCAACGGCAACATTAAAGGATTGGAAAAAAGGTGAACGTGAGCCGATTGTGTTCGAACATGTAAGTACAGGAAGACCGGTGACAGATATGAACTGGGAAGTAAATCCGAACGGCTTGTTCGACTTGCTTGTTCGTTTGAAAAATGATTACGGTGACATTCCGTTATACATTACAGAAAACGGTGCAGCATACAAAGATTTTATCAATGAACAAGGTAAAGTAGAAGACGATGAGCGAGTGGCGTATATACAAGAGCATTTAGCAGCTTGTCATCGTGCCATTGAACAAGGTGTGAATTTAAAAGGATATTATGTATGGTCGTTGTTTGATAATTTTGAGTGGGCGTTTGGTTACGATAAACGTTTTGGAATTGTATACGTCGATTATGGGACGTTAGAGCGAATCCCGAAAAAGAGTGCATTATGGTATAAAGAAACGATCATCAATAATGGCTTTGAAATGAAGCGATATAAATGAAGGAGGTGATGGGGGAAACGAAAAAGTTTTCTTCGTAATAGCGCAAATTGGGGATCGGCCGCTACTACAAAGAAAACTAAAAGAATTATACCGTGCAACAAATAAATAGGCAAACGAAACGTCGTAAAAGACATGAAACATCCTAATTGAAAACAAGGGGGAAAGAAAATGAAGAAGCGAGCTCTCATGTTGTTGTTAACATTTGTGTTAATGATTGCGACTGCTTGTGGCAACCAGTCTCAAAGTGAGAATGAGTCAAACGGAAAAGGATCAAGCGACAAAGTGAAGTTGAACATGTGGGTATTCGGAAGCACAGGGTATGAAAAACTAGCTGAAGAGTATATGAAAGATCATCCGAATGTTGAAATTAAAATTCAATCAACACAATTTGATGACCATCATAACGCACTATTTACGGCTTTATCAGCTGGAAGCGGTGCTCCAGATATTGCGATGATTGAAGTGAATAACATTGAGCGTTACCGCGAAGCGCAAGATCGTTTTTATAACTTATACGATTTTGGTGCAAAAGATTTGAAAGACCAATATTTAGATTGGAAATGGCGCATTGGTGAAAGTGCGGATGGAAGCTTCTTATTTGGTCTTCCAACAGACATTGGCCCAACAGCGATGTTTTATCGCGCGGATGTGTTTGAAGAAGCAGGGCTTCCAACTGATCCGGCAGAAGTTGCGAATTTGATTCCGGACTGGAATGCGTACGAGCAAGTTGCCGCTACAATTAAAGAAAAAACAGGAAAACCAATCGCTGATAATATTGAGCTTGTGTACAACGCGTTGCGCGATCAAGCGCCTGTACAATATTTCAACGAAAAAGAAGAGCTGCTCATTGAAAAAGAGCCGTACATTAAGCAAGCGTACGATTACACAGTTCGTTTAATTCAAAAAGGCTATCTTGGCAGCAATGGTTTATGGACTCCAGAATGGGGAAATGCGATGGAGAAAGGAAGTTATGCAACGTTGCTTGCACCAGCTTGGATGCAAGGGGTTGTTAAAGGGAACGCACCGAATTCTGCTGGCAAATGGTTGATTACAGATATGCCAGGTGGAGCAGGAAACTGGGGTGGATCGTATTTAACGATTCCAAAAGAGTCAAAACATGCACAAGAAGCATATGACTTTATTCAATGGCTTGTAGCTCCTGAACAACAGTTAAAGTCGTTTAAAGATATGGGGTTATTCCCATCAGCTCCGTCTGTATATGAAGCGCCAGAGTTTAAAGAATATAAAGATGAGTACTTCGGTGGTGTAAATACAGCTCAAGTATTTGCTGACGCAGCACAAAAAGTAAAAACGGTATATATGGGTAAAAACTATACAACCGTTCAAGCAGAAATTGTAAAAGCGTTGACAAACGTGCAAAAGAAAAAAGCTGACCCAGAGAAAGAATGGGAAGAAGCTATTAAACGCATTAAACGTCAACTTGAGCGTCAATAAAACATATGAGGAAGGGGGTCCCCCTTCCTCCAACATGATTTTTTTGGAGGGAAATATGATGATATCCCATAATCAAACGAATGTAGCCGTCCGTCCAAAAGGGTTAAGTGATAAGAAGAAAACAGCGTTAGCTGGCTACTTGTTTATTTCTCCATTTTTCATCTTATTTGCGATATTCGGGGCTTTTCCGATGGTGTTTAGCTTTTACTTAGCTTTTCAAAAGTGGAATGGCTTTGGTGATATGACGTTTGTCGGTTTTAACAACTTTTCGTTCATCTTTACTGATCCACTGTTTTGGAAATCGATTTATAACACGATTGTAATTGGTTTACTCGGAACAGGACCGCAGTTAATTGCCGCGTTAATTTTAGCGGTAGCTTTGAACTCGGCGATTGTTAAATTTAAGAGCGTATTTCGCGTTGCTTACTTCGTGCCAAACGTAACATCGATTGTTGCGGTAGCGATCGTTTTTACCGTTTTGTTTAGCGAGCAAGAAGCGGGATTAGTGAATGCGACACTTCGTTTATTTGGGATTTCGCCAGTGAGCTGGCAAACATCTGAATGGGGAGCGAAAATTGCGATTGCGACGATGATTTTTTGGAGATGGGTTGGATATAACTCCATTATTTTCTTAGCGGGATTGCAAAGTATTCCGAAAGATCTTTATGAAGCTGCAGAAATTGACGGGGCGAAGAAATGGCAACAGTTTCTTTTCATCACTGTGCCGATGTTAAAGCCGATTATCGTATTCGTTGTGTTTACAGCAACGATTGGGTCGCTACAAATTTTTGCAGAACCATTGATTTTCGGAAGTGGGTTTAGAGAAGAAAGTATGACTATCGTTTTATATTTATGGAGAGAAGCGTTTTCGAATAACGCATTCGGAACTGCCTCTGCGACAGCCGTTTCGCTATTTTTACTCATCATTGTATTTACGACAATAAACTTTTTCGCGTCCAATCGTTTAGATAAATCGGGTAAGTAACCGCACGGAGGTGAATGAAGATGACTACGTTACGTAAAAAAGGATTTGTGAATAAAGTAACGATCCACGTACTTTTAATAATCGGGGCGCTATTGTCCGTTTTTCCGCTTTATTGGATGTTTGTAATGGCAACACAGCCGAATCACGTTATTAACCAATTACCGCCAGCGGTCGTACCAGGAGATAAGCTGACAGAAAACTTCCAAAATGTGTTAGATAATATCGACTTTTTCGGCGCTATGTGGAACTCTTTGATCGTTGCTAGCTTAACAACGATTGGTGTGTTGTTTTTCTGTTCTCTCGCAGGCTTTGCTTTCGCGAAGTTGCAATTTAAAGGAAGAGATAAGTTATTTACGGTTATTTTAATTACGATGATGATTCCGCCACAATTAGGATTAATTCCGCAATACTTCATTATCACGAAGTTAGGTTGGCTAAATGATTTAAAAGCGATCATCGTTCCGGGATTAATGAATGCGTTCGGTATTTTTTGGATGCGTCAATATATTAAAGATGCGATCCCTGATGAGCTCATTGAAGCAGCGAAAATTGATGGTTGCAGCATATTTCGAGTGTACTGGAATATCGTCGTTCCGTCGATTTTGCCAGCTTTTGCGACGCTCGGCATTTTAACATTCATGTTCGTATGGAATGACTTTTTATGGCCATTAACGGTGTTGAGAGACGAGTCAAGCTACACGATTCAAATCGCTATCCGCGCACTTCAAGATGCGTATGTTAAAGATTACGGCATGATTTTATCAGGAACATTTTGGGCTACGTTGCCGCTTGTTGTCGTATTTTTAATCTTTAACAAACTGTTTATTTCAAGCTTAACGCAAGGATCTGTGAAACAATAGTGGCGCATTCGCTAAATAAGACGTATGCATTTTTAATGAGAAAATTTGTGCTATAATAAAGGTAAGATTATGAAGTTAAGAAGGGATCGTATGAAAATCACGATTAAAGACATTGCAAAGTTAGCGGGTGTGTCACCAGGTACGGTATCGAAAGTGTTAAATAACTATCATGATGTTGGAGAAGAGACGAAAAAAAGAGTGTTAGAAATTATGGAGCAGACTGGGTATGTCGCTGCTCGAATTCAAAAAGATACAGCCCATAAATCAAGAGTTGTCGGTGTTATTTACGCCGGGGAAATTAACGCCGACTTCAATCATCCGTTTTTTATCGAGGTCATGAACTCCTTTAAAAAAACGATGGGATCGTTCGGATATGACCTCCTCTTTTTTTCAAATGAGCGGTTTGAGGAAGGGGAGGAAGATTACTATGAGCGGGCGATGCGTTACAAAGTAGATGGAGTCATTATCATTAGCGGTGAACGGGTCCAGCCGTCCATTTATCGTTTAGACATGAGCGACATTCCGTGCATCGGTGTTGACATTCCGCTTGAAGGAAGCCGTTCTGCTTACATTATGACAGATAACTATAAAATTTCAGCTAAAGTAGTAGAGCACTTTTATTTGTGTGGCTATCGCCATATCGGTTATATTGGGGGCTTACCGGGGGCGCAAGTGACAAAAATTCGTGAAGAAGGATTTCGAAACACGATGAGAGAATTTGGGTTAACGATTCATGATGAATGGTTCGCTCAAGGGGACTTTTTTGTAGAGAGCGGCTATGAAGCAATGAAAAAGATTTTGCGTTCGTCACAGCGTCCCGAAGCGGTATTTGCGGCGTCGGATTTAATGGCGTTTGGCGCGATGAAAGCGATAAAAGAGCAAGGTTTGAAAGTACCTGAAGATATTGCGGTCGTTGGGTGTGATGATATCGAAGCTTGCAACTATACTGATCCGCCTTTAACTTCCGTTCGGCAAGATAAAGAAAAAATCGGAAGGCTTGCCGCTTATATGTTAAGGGACATTATACATCGCCAATTCCAGCCGAAAGCAGTGATGGTTGAGCCCGAATTAATTATTCGCGAATCTTGCGGCAGCAATCGATTGTATGGATTGACGTAAAGAAAGCCCCCTATCGTTACAAATATAGGGGGCTATGAATGTTCTTTGCTTTCAGCGACATGTTTTAAAATAGATAGCTTATTTCCCCAAAAACGTTCGTAAAATGCAAGCCATTGCTTTAACTCTGTTAACGGCTCTAAATGGAGATAGTAAATCTTTTCTCTACCTGATTTTCGACTTTTGACTAAGTTTGCTTCAGCGAGAATGTTTAAATGCTTCGTAATAGCTGTTCGGCTAATTGGAAAACGCGCTGCAATAGCTGAGATCGGTAGTTCTTTTTTTTCTGCCAGTAAATGCAATACATCTCTTCTTGTTTTGTCTGCAATCGCTTGAAAAACATCGTGTTTTTTTGCCGAGCCCACCTATCGTGTCACAACCTTTCGAAGCTTTTCTAAAATGCCTGTCCAGCCTTGTGCCATACGATCACGGATAACGGATTGTTTTTCATTTGCTTTCGGGAGAATGTCATCTGCTCTTCCCCACCCTCCGTGGATGAGAGTAAATTCTGTTTTGTCTCCTAAGTCTTTTAAGATAAAAGAAACGATCCACCCATCTTTGTCCCAGGAAAAAGAAAGAAGATGGGGTTTTTCTACTTTCAATACTTTACATGGTGAAGGCCCAAAAGGAGTTTGTAAGTGGAACTCATGTCCTTCAATGGGTTGAAAATCATTTGGCATAAACCATGCAGCAATTCCTTCAGATGTAGACACAATATCCCATACTTTTTGAATTGGCGCTTCGATGACAATTGTTTGTTGAATATCTTGAACAGTTTGGCTCACAAATGTCCCTCCTAAATATATAACCATTTGGTTTCATTTTTATTATATGAAACCATTAGGTGTTATGTCAAATTCCTTTCCTATTTGTAGCATGCTACGATACGTATTATCATTTACGTTGCATATCGATTATTGAGGGAATATGTTTTTGAAAAAGTTGTGAGCAAGGTATTGACTTGCCTAGGAGGAGTCGATATAATGTAAAACGTAATTACGAAACAGGGACACCTGTTTTTTATTTTTACATTTTATTCGACAAATTTCTACTTTTTCTGCATGTGCGGGTGTAGTTTAGTGGTAAAACCTCAGCCACGAGCGACCCGTCATCGAGTAATCGGCGAGTTGCCTCGACGCATCCATCATCATCGAGCAAGCGAGTAGAGGAAGAGGCATGACAAAGCATAGAAGTAAAAATGGTTATGTGAGTAATTTATCGCGCGGGTGTAGTTTAGTGGTAAAACCTCAGCCTTCCAAGCTGATGTCGTGGGTTCGATTCCCATCACCCGCTCCATACATACGGGGACAACGCAGTGTTTCGTTTCGAAGATGAACGGGGCATTGCGTTTTTTTATTTCGCCTGCCCCGTGCTTGTTATAATATAAGTTGTGTATATGCATGACCACCATGAATTTGAATAAACATCTTTTTCATTGCTTGTAGTATTTGCTCGCATGTTGTTGTTGTGAATGATGGGAGAAAGTATACGATTTGAATCGCATGTGTCGTTTTGTCTGTAACCATCGTTCGTTTTGAATCGACGATCGGGCTACCAAACGCACCTTGTGCATCTTTTGTGACAAGTTTCTTCTCAAAATTTGTTGTACGATCATTGATGCCGATGTATTCGTCTGCTTCAGTGCCGATTGTGACGACAATGTCTCCGTGTAGATTGTTACGATCATAAATGCCGATAGGAAGTTTATAATATAAGGAAAAAAAGTTATTTACGTCGGCAGCTGAGTGAATAGATGGAATAAAGCTTTGCTTTTGTATGCGACGAAGCAAACTTTCTGATGAGGGGCGATACCGGCTTGGATCTGTGCCGACCTGCTTGAACACCGATCGCCATTCTTTCACTTCAGGCCAGTCAGCCAATGGTGTTTGCTCCATGTCAAAATACAATAGTTCTTGAAATTGACGGAGTTTTCCTTTCAACATATTTGGGGATGCGCCGACGACAATTTGTTCATATGTAATGACTCCAATTTTAAAATGAGCCACATGCTGTTTGATTGTGTCAGAAATGGTTACCATATCGTTCACTCCTTTTTCTTTACATTGTATCATAAACAGCGATGAAAGGAGGGATGGGTAGTGGACGTTGTTTGAGTCAAGACTTTGTGGGAGATTTTTTTCTCGACCGATTTTTTTGGTTATATATGGTTTTATAAAATCGTTATATGTAAGCGCTTTTACTTGCTCTCATCCTGTAGGTATGTGCGTTTTCCC
>NZ_JAHZOE010000049.1:0-9254 GCF_019448545.1 Anoxybacillus sp. ST4
TCAACTGTAAATACAGCTTGTTGTACCGTCAACATGTGATTCACCTCCTTGTCTATCAATATTCACATCATAGACAGGAAAAGCAAAAAATATTCAGCTCACTTTATGATGTGGCTGAATAGTTACAAATTTTTTGTCAAAAAGTTACGCAATGAGGTATTGAAAAAAGTCGAACATTCGGTAAAATGGTGAATAGGTGGAAGGCTGCATATGAAAAAGTTTTGTTATTCCAACAAAGAAAAACTATTGAAAAAATGGTTGACTTTCATCATGGAAAAAATTATAATGTAGTTTGTAGTCGTTCACTCGCTAAGTTTAAGAGTTTCATAGAGAGAACATACATATCTCTTAAATTTAGCTAAAACAAATAGAAAGAGAAACAAAAAGGAGGAAATAAGTCGATGGCTTACCAACCAAAGTCTTATCGCAAATTTTTAGCTGGTACAGTCTCTGCGGCAGTTGTTGCTTCAGCGATCGCACCAGTCGCAAGCGCTTCTTTCACAGACGTAGCAGGAAGCGTGCATGCAGATGACATCGCAACATTAGTTGCAAAAGGGTACATTAAAGGGTACAGCGATGGCACATTCAAGCCAGACAAATCATTAACACGCGGTGAAGCTGCGATCATCTTCTCGCGCATTTTAAAAGATGCAGGCGTTACTGCAAAAGGTGCAGGCTTCCCAGACGTTCCAGCGAGCAAAGCAGAATTAGCTGAAGCTGTAGCGATCGTGCAAGCTGCTGGCATCATGACTGGGGACGAAAAAGGCAACTTCAATCCGAACGCAAACATCACTCGCGAACAAATGGCGAAAGTTGTTGTTGAAGCGTTCAAATTAACAAAACCAGCAAACTACACAACGAAAGTAACTGACCTTGACAAAGCTGCTCCATGGGCTCGCGAGTACATCCAAGTGTTAGAAGCAAACGGTGTAACGAAAAACACAGAGTTCATGCCAAAACGAAACGTTACGCGCGGTCAATTCGCTTCATTCGTCGTTCGTGCGATGGATGCGCAAGAACCAGTGACTGTAGAGGCGGAAGTTGCAACAGTCAGCGCCATCAACAACACAACATTTGAATTGAACGTAACATTCAAATCCGAAGTAACTGAAGCATTGTTAAAAGGAACAAAATTAACGCTTACAGGTCCTGTTACTGTAACAGCTACATTCTCTAAACTTGACGGACAAACAGCTGTTTACAAAGTGGACAACGTTGGTGCGTTACAACCAGGAAACGGTTCTGCTGACGGAACATATAAAGTCACTTCAACATCTGTGAAAGTTCCGGATGGTACAGTTACGACGTACGGAGAAGTGTTGACAGGAAATCAAATCAAGGGGTTTGTAAATGTACTGAGAGCAGGAAAGGTAGAACCGGTTAAAAATGCAACAGTGGAAGTAAACGGCCGTACAGTGAAAACGGATGATTATGGATTCTACTCTGTCACAGCAAACTCCGGTGAACGTGTAGTTAAAGTAACTGCTCCTGGTTATTTTTCTAAGACAGTTGATGTGAAAGTAAGCCGGAACTATGTAACAGCTAGCAATGTGACGTTAAATCCTTATAACCAAGGTTTGCTCCAAATCCAGGGCGTTGCGATGAACGATGAAAAATCTACTCCTATTGATAAAGCAACAGTGGAGTTGTATGAAAAACAGAACGGCTCATATGTAAAAGTGGCGGCTGTGAAGACTGGCCCAGATGGTAAGTTCATGTTTGCTAACAAGGATGTTGCTGTTTCTTCTGGCTCGGGTGTACACAAGTTCTCGGTTAACGAACTCGATATTGCTAGCGAGTATAAAATTGTGATTACAAAAGGCTTGTCAAGCAACAACTTCACAGATGTTTATCATCAAAAAGAAGTTGAGTTTAAACTTGCTCAAGATCAAGCGGATACAAACCTTAAAAACGTTCGTGTGACACCTGTTAAAGAGTTAAATAAAGCGACATTCGATTTAACATGGAGTCCAAAAGCTATTCAAGCCATTGGTGAGGCTCAGAATTACAAAGTTCAAGTGGACTTGCTAGATAAAGATGGGAAAACAGTTTTAGTGTCCAATGTGAATCTTGGTGATTTACGTTCTGCTGACGACAATCGTGTGATGGTTCAACCGTACGATATGGTTGGTGCTGGCACTTTCTTTAAAGAGGGTGGAAATTCAGTTAAACCACGTATTCCTTCAGGTACGTATTTCTTGCGTGTGAAGGATTTCAAAGGTTCTAACCAAGTAAACGCAACGACAGTTATTCCGTTAACAGTAACTGAGGGACAAGATGCAGCGGCAGCTAAAACAGAGATTAAAGAAGCCAAAACGTATAACTTGCAATCATTAATTGGAAATGTAAAATATGAGGAAGCTTTACCTGAAAATAATCAAAATGTCAAAGTTCTTGACAAAGATGGTCAACGTACTACTGATGACGTAACAGTAAAATATACGGTTACACAAAAAGTTGCTGGTGTGGATGTTGAGGTTGGTCTAACAGAGTCAAGCTCATTTGTATACAGTGGAGAAAATAAAACAATCACTGGAACTTCTGAAATAAAATATTTAATTGAGGGAGTTGAGTATACGGCAACACCACACAAGGAATTCATTCGTGGCAATGCTACGACGTTCACGGCAGGTGGTGCATTGTCGACGGGTACAGCTACTTATTCATCGGCAGCCAAAATCACTGACCTAACTATCGACCAAGGACAACAAACTGATATTGCTAATGGTTCTAAACTTGTTGTCAATAGTATTCAGCTTATTGATAAGTCAGGAAATGTTGTCGCGCAAACGAATAAGTATACTGTTACGGTCAGTTACAACAATAGTGGAAAGGCTAATTTACTGGACTCAGATGAGGCCGTTAGACTCTCTGGAATTGCTCCTGGTGAGTACAAGGTACGTATCAACATAGCAGGATATAAGCCGATAGAGGTACCTGCAACAGCTAAGAAAGTTTTAGATTTCCAAAGAGCTGAGATCGTTGTAGATAAGAAGTTAGAAAAAATACCAGCCACTTCACTATCCGGATACATTCGTTATGCGGACAACAATGCCAATGTTGCTGATGCTGATAATGCAACAGTAGATGCAACAGTTGTTGTAGTAAATGAAGATGGTAAGGTAGTAGCAGGTTATGATTTTGGTAAGACTGTAAATGAGTCAGTTTATAAAATTGTTGATGGTAAGAATGGTACCCTTTCCGCAGGTCGTTACACTGTGATTGTTCGTGGTCCTGGTTTTGAAACTATTGAAAAAACGATTACAGTTGAGGAAGGAAAGGAAAATATTTTTAACTTTGAAGTAGAACGTGGAGGAAAAGGAAAAGTAAAACTTGCCATCAGGGATGAAAACAATAATGGTTACACAGGTAGTGCAAATGGTATTAAGTTAACTGACTCCAAGTATGCTGATTATGCGGGAGATTCGCTAAATCTAACATATATCGGAGTCTATGGCGGTACTCTAGCTCAAGATAAGATAGAATTTTCTTCTATTGAGGCTCTGTCAAGAGGAACATACACTTTGAAAATCACTGAGACATCTGTTACTTATGCATACACGTCTACAATTACACTAGTTGACAAAAATGACACGTTCTACGGACTAGTGAGTTTGAAAAATATTGTAGGTGGAAAAACAATCCCATTAACGGTGAACTTCAGTGGGGATGACGGTTCCGTTGACTATGTGGTTGTTAAGAAGGGTGATACAGTTGTTGTCGTTGGTCACGAGACAACGCAACAAAATAGCGTTACTGTTCGTGTAGGGGCGAACGATGAGTATACTGTCGAAGTTTACTCAAACGGTAAGTTTGTTGGTTCTAACAAGGTAACGGTTCAAGATTTTGCGAAGTCAGTGACTGTTGCGCTTGATCAGGCTACTCGTGACTAATTGGGGACGGTGCCTGTGCACTGCGATCCGAAAAGTAGACAGTATAAATTCAGTTAACGTGAAGGAATCAGAGTGATAAAACTCTGGTTCCTTTCCTTTTCTCGTCTTTTTCCTAGTGTCTCAGAACTCCCTGAAACTGTCAAGGAGAGCACTTGACAGCCCCACGGAGTTCTGAGGAGAGGTTGGTAAGACGAGAAGGAGGAAATATAGCCCACTGGTGCTCGTTTTTAACTAGCCTTTGCATATTGAGTCGGTGTCTGATAACGAAGATCTGAATGAAGGATTAAAGAGTCCTTGATGTGTCTGATTTCTAATGCATACAATAGGGAATCTTCCACAAGTTGAACATCGTGTGTTGATGAAATCTGATGCCCGATAATTTCATTGTTGTGTAAATCCATAACGGCAGAAACAAATAGCTTTTTATCTTCCACGGCAATTTCCGTGACATCTGTGACCCATTCTTCATTCAAACGTGTCGTGGAAAAGTTTCTTTTTAATAGATTTTCATAAATATATCCAGCGGAAGTTGCTTTTTTCACTTTGGCGGGTTGTTTTCGTTTCATGCGAGATTGACATTTTAATCCTAATTCTCTCATTAGTCGACGTACCACTTTTTCACTTACAGGTAGTTGATATTGATTGTTTAATACTGCGTGAATTTTTCGATATCCATATCTCCCTTTGTGTTCATGGAAAATCAAAGAGATATATTCTTTTAATTGTTGGTTTTTCTTAGATTCTTTTTTCTTCTTCCCCTTTGTTTTCAAGTATTTATAGTAACCAGATTTTGAAATCTGTAGTTTTTCACATATTTTAACAACTGGATATTTTGTTTTGAGCTCGTCTACTACTTTGAACTTCGCTGTCTTCCCTCCCTTTCCAGAATTTGCAGATACTTTTTTAAAATTTCATTCTCCATCTCTAGTTCTCGTATGATGAAATCCTTGTCCATTTCAGGATGATTTCTAACTTTTCGTTTTAGTCCTACTTCCCCATACATTTCATACTGACCTATCCATTTATAAATATAGTCAGGATCTGTAATCTCAAGATGATGTGCAATGACTTTTACACTCTCCCCCGCCGAGGCTCTTTGAACGGCTTCCAGCTTCAATTCTGAAGAATAGCTTTTGTAAGTTCTTTGTTTTTTCGACATGTTCATCGGCTCCTTCCTGTCTTCTGTATGGACATCTTTTTCCCGATTTATACATGTCTACTTTTAAAGGCTCACTCCACTGTCACGCCCCGAATTTATCGTCCGGTTGAAGGACAACCGATAAGAATGGAAATAATTGCGATAGGCCCTCATGATAGAGAAAAGGCATATCGAATGGCTGCGGAACGTTTACAAAAATTCTTCAGGGATAGGGTGCCAGTCACCTGTCGAAGATTGATAGAGACAGAGAGTCATATGGCTCTCTGTTTCTTTTTCTGCATTTTTGTTGATGTGCTGTGACATTTTTTGTGGCAGTTGTTGTTGAAATTGCGAGAGTGATAGAAAAATGTTACAATCTCCGTAGCAACTACATAAGCAGGGTGGGCGGTTGACCACTTCCCTGATGAAGGGAGGTGGGAGTGTGACGACGTATGAAGCATTGAGTCTTATTGCGCAATTCAGCTTAGTGTTCATCGGAATGCTAACATTGACTGTCACCATCGTCGTCTATATAAACAAAAAGAAATAACCGTCCCCCCTCGACCAAAGGTGTGAAACGGTTATTTCTTTTTATCTGTTACACATCTAAAGGTCAGCCGCTCTTCTTGCGGCATGTAGTTGCCCGCTGAGTGTTCACCGCACTCAGCTTTTTTTATTTTATGAAATATCTGCTTATATTATACAAATGATATAGCTGGTTTGACAAGTGGGATGAGTGTCACGTTTGAGTCAAGACTTTGTGGGAGATTTTTTTCTCGACCGATTTTTTTGGTTATATATGGTTTTATAAAATCGTTATATGTAAGCGCTTTTACTTACTCTCATCCTGTAGGTATGTGCGTTTTCTCTCGTTTTAAAAACCTTTCAATGCTTGCAATGCCTCGTAAATCGGTGTCCCTGAAGATTGGCGAAGGTATGGGATGTTATCTCGTACCACTTCTGTCATTTGCGTTTGCACGCGCTTCAGTGCCTTTTTCACGATCGTTTCTCGTTTCGTTTCTTCTCGTTCTTCCACGCCATACATCACTCCATCGCGTGTCCGAATGAGTAACGTATCTTTTATCGCGACGATCGCTCGCAACATCGCTTCAATCCCTGCATCCCTCCAACTTCGACCGTTTTTACTTCGTTTCGCAAACACATGCATCGTTCCTTCCGCACTCCCCATCGCCCTCATGTTTGTCGTGTCAATCCCTTTTTCCTTCAACCATACGCGATAGTCACGCAAACATCCTGGCATCTCCTCGATTCGACGAACAAGCGCCTCAAGTTGCTTTTCCTTCTCCTCATGTTCTAGCGTACCGATGGCACTTGTGAGTTCTCGTAACACGCCTTCTTCATCCCATGATGCCAATTTCTTTCGAATCACTCGATATCTCGCATGACCTCGGAACAACTGACGAATCTCTCTTGCCACATGGAACCGATCAAGCTGAAAGTACCCTCTGTCCCCGAAATATTCTCGACACGCTGTAATCCATGGGGCACCATCTCCATTGATGACCACCCAATCCTCAAGTGGATCATAGCCATATTCCTTCATCAGAAAATTCTCTACAGCCTCCCAAATCGGTTCATTCGTTTGATGAACCATATACCGTCGATTCACTAAGGATACGCGCTTCCCGTTTTTCTCCCATCCTTGATGAATCGTGATGATCTTTTCTTCTTTCCCTTTAATGCGGCTTCGTTGACGTTTCACGTACAACCCATCCGCTTCGATAAAAAACACGCGCCCTTTTTTCTCCATCGCACGGTGCCCTTCTACCTCTGCCTCGATGATGGACTGGCGAATCGTTTCGTGACTCATACATGCATACCCCACCAGCTTTTCAAGCGACTGCGCAGCCTGTCGATACGAAGAACCCGTCACGGCGAGATGAATCGCTGTCTCCTCTAATAGCGGACTCACTCCATGCGCCCCATCGAACTGAAGAAAGACATCGAGTAAAGACGTATACACCTTTTTTTCACGGTCAAAGTAGTAGTTTCGCTTCACTTCCACCTCTCCAAATAGCGTTTGGAGTCGGATCGTCCGCTTATCTTTGAGCGCATATCGTTTCTTGTCCCGCTGTTCTGCCAATGTGCGGTCGATCTCCTCCAACACCTGTTGAAGGAGATGACCATATTGTTTTTGCATATGTCTAAATAAAGACTGTTCGATCTCTTTTCATGTCAAGCCGTTTGTGATATAATCCTGCATGGGCTCCACTCCTTTCTTTGGTTGTATTTTTTTCGCACTTACTACCTTACCAGGAGGAGAGCCCGTTTTTCATCTATTTTGCTTACATATCTGACAGGTTCCTTATTATACCAAATCAGGAACCTGTCTTTTTTTCTCCCACAAACATTTTACTCATACGAGTGTCACCCGTCGAGAGAGTAGTTTTACGTGCAGAGTATCAAAAAATTTTCTTGCAATGCAGGATTTTGTTTGTTTTTGTCGAAGGGATATGGCGAGAAAGTTCGTGTGAGGTGAGGTGTGTGGGACGAGCGAGGCGGATATGGGTGCCGCATTTGTTTTATCATATCGTTTGTCGTGGGAATCGGCGTGATCCGTTGTTTAAAGAAGTGAATGATTTTCGTGCGTTTTTGCATATCCTCGAACAGCTTCATGAAAAAATTCCGTTTGAAATTGCTTCATATTGTTTTATGACAAATCATTTTCATCTTCAACTTCGTTCCCAACATGAGTCTATTTCTAAAGTGATGGCGCTTATGAATAAGCGGTATGCCAACTATTACAATACGCGTTGCGGGTTAACCGGTCATGTGTTTGAAAAGCGCTACTTCAGTAAAATGATTGACGATGACGTCGGGATGTTGGAGGTGAGTCGTTATATTCATCTTAATCCTGTCGAGGCTCGCATTGTGCATCTTCCTGAGCATTATCGTTGGAGCAGTTTCCGTTTTTATCACCAGCCTTCCTCTTTGCCTTCATTTATGAACATTGATGTGCTTCTTCATTATTTTCCTGGAACGATGGTAGAAAAGAAGAAAAAATACGTGCAGTTCGTCAAAGCCGACATCGTGCCGAACTGTATTGAGGAGGAATAACATGAAAGTTTGTAGCATTGGCTTGCGAGGGATGGAAGGGTATCGCGCGCAAGACAGTACGAACGATATGGGAAGAGGTAACGAACGGACGTGTGCCAGTCGATGTGCTGTTTGCGACAAGTCGGCTGACAAAAAGGCAACAGCAACTGCTTCAGCATTGGTCGTCTACATACGACTGGAGCAACCGCGTGCAAACAAAAATCATTCGCCTCGCTCGCACGATCGCCGATCTAGCAGGAACGTATGACATCACAGATGAAGCACTATGGAAGGCGCTGACGTTTCGACGGATGAACGAAGGACGGAAAGAAAGGAATGTGGAGGGAACGATGCCCGCCACCTAAACAATAATTGTGCTATAATAGATGATAGGGAGGTGAAAGCGGTGAATGATCTGAAAGAAATGTTGCGGTCGGTTTTGCAGGAGGAGTTTAAGCCGATTCATGAACGTCTTGATCGTCTTGAAGGAACGGTCGCACAGCTTCAAGAAGGTCAAAAAGCGCTACAACGAGATGTCACCGAATTGCAAGAAGGCCAAAAGGCGTTGCAACGGGATGTAGCGGCATTGCAGGAAGGTCAAAAAGCATTGCAACAAGATGTGTCAAAATTACAACAAGATGTCGCAGAATTGCAAGAGGGCCAAAAGGCGTTGCAACGAGATGTCACCGAATTGCAAGAAGGTCAAAAGGCGTTGCAGCAAGATGTTACTCACCTTCAAAAGGGACAGCAAAAGTTGGAAACAGACATGGACCATATGAAACAATCGCTCGGAAATATGGAAAAGACCCAGCAGCAAATTCTCGAGGAGCTCCGCATATCGAAAAACAATCAAACGCTTATGCTAAACGATTTGACAAACATCAAAAAGTCGGTTGATGTGACCGTTTCATATTTGCAACGTCGATCTGACGTAATGTTTGATAAAGTGATCGAACACGAGAAAGAAATTTTAAACTTAAAATCGCGCTTACCGAACTAACTCCCCTATGGGAGCTATTTTTTTTTGCTCTATGTTTACTATATACATCCAAATTGACATTTTAACCTCTGATTCACGCAGCACACCCGATGCGGCGTAACACCTCATCTGGGTGCTGTAAGACGTGCTGTTCAAAACGAGTGATCGATTGGGCAATATCGTTCTG
>NZ_JAHZOE010000005.1:0-164585 GCF_019448545.1 Anoxybacillus sp. ST4
TTGAGATTTCGTGTACAATTCACTGTATAGTCCTCCTTGGTCTGATTTTAGGTGTTGACACCCCTGCATCATACCAAGAGGGCTTTTTTCTTTCAAGTCCCCGAAAACCTTTCTAACAGGAATGCTCCTTTTTTACGTCTTGATAGAATCCGTTGTTCTTTTACCAACTTTTCTTCTAATCTTCGAAAAAACTTAGGATTAGAGTAGACAGTTCCATCTGAAAGAATAGCAAAATCTTTCAAGCCGACATCTATGCCCACAGAAGAATCTGTTTTTTCTAACGGTTGTACTTCTGTTTCTACAAGAATGGATACAAAATGTTTTCCACTTGGATTTCGTCTAATTGTTGCATTGAGAATACGACCTTCTACTTCACGACTCTTTGCAAAACGAATCCATCCAAGTTTAGGCAATTTGATTTTATTACCATCAATAGCAATATTGCCATTTGTATGTTTTGTCGTGTAAGACTGAACAGGATTTTTCTTGGACTTAAAACGTGGTTTATTGTTTTGTTTCTTGAAGAAACGAGAATAAGCATCAGCGAGATTTTTTAATGACGATTGAATCGCAATACTATCTACTTCTTTTAGCCAAGTTAACTCTTTTTTTAGTTGTGTTAACTGAGCAGAACAAGAATTATAAGTTAATCCTTTTCCTGTTTCTTTGTAAGCATTATCCCATTTTGCTAAAAAATGATTAAATACAAATCGAGAACAACCAAATGTCTTATTAATTAATATTTCTTGTTCTTTGTTTGGATAGATGCGAAATTTGTACGCTTTGTTGACTAACATTGACTTCACCTCCTTTTGTATATATACTATAAGTATATATTTTATTACCAGCATATGTCAAGAATATATATATATTAGGAGGGTGAAATGATGGAACGTGTACCAAAATTAATTAAGTTTCCTGTCGATTTAGTCTTTCGAATTGAGGAATATCGAAAGAAAAATAACATTTCAACTTTTGCAGGTGCGGTTTATGAGCTGATTCGCAAAGGCTTGGAAAAGTAATGGAATATATCTCTGAAAATCATAGTAAACATTTGCTTATATGCCATTTAATATTTGTTTGCAAATATCGAAAAAAGTTATTATTAAAAGTCGGTGATGATATTAAAACTGAAATCGAATCAATAGCTAATCATTACGGTTGGCAAATTATTGAGCAAGAAATAGACCAAGACCATATTCATATCTTAATCAGGTATTCCACGAAATGGAGTATTCTTGAAATCGTTAGATTATTGAAGCAACTCACAACTTATCGAATGTGGCAACAGCATAACAAATATCTTTCTCAGCATTTTTGGAAAGAACGAACCTTTTGGAGTGATGGATATTTTTCTTGCAGTATTGGAAATGTAAGCAAAGAGATTATCCTAAAATATATTCAAGAACAAGGTCGTTAGGGCTTACATCCCCTAGCCTAAAGGCGTAGGGGTTTTACGCCCATCTCTATAAACGATAGTACTAATGACGCTCTTATTTAGAAGGATTGATGATTTTTAAATGTTTGTCAATGAAAATTTTTATCACCCTCATACTTACGGACACACGCACAATGACAACAAAATGAGAACATCTTAAGAAATATTCGTGATAATTTGCAACGTTAGAAGAAAGCGTTTTAAACGGCAAACGAACATCATATTGGCACCTACTCATTGTAAAACAAAAAACTGCCGTCTCCAAAAAGGTCGACGACAGTCCCCCCTACTCCAACAACCGCTCCACTTCTTCTTCCGAAAGGTCCGTGACGTTCGCAATGTCTTTTACACTCATCCCTTTTTTCGCCATCGTTTGTACAAGACGCTTCATTCCTTGCTTTATTCCTTGCTTCACCCCTTCTTCTCTTCCTTTTTCTAACGCCTTTTGTTCATAAGAAATAATCAATTCCATCACTTGTTCTTTTTCTTTCGTCTCCATTTCATTCACCTCGCTTCGTAGTCTTCGTTCTTCTTCATCGGATAGTTTCATATATGTTTCAAAAAAACCAAACAGCAATCGTTGTTTCGCTTCGTCCAATTCCATCCGTACAAGCATACGTAAGAATTGTTTTTTCAGTTCTACTCGTTCACTTTCAGTATATCCCATTTTGCTTAACAATGCAGCGGCGATTGGATTGTCTTGACGAATGTAGTTTCGCCAGTTTTGTTTGCGCAATTCGACAGTAAAAAAACGAAAGTCAAGCACGTTGCCAAAAGGAAATTGGAGGGTAAATGTCGATGGTTCGTCGCGGATCGTATCGTAGCTAAATACAGCAATTGGTACAATGTTTTTACGGTACTTTTCAAACAAACGGCTAAAATAAATAAACATCCGTTCAGGAAATGATGGTTGCACATAGCTTTGGTTTTCGATATGCACAATGACAAGCCCATCTTCGCCTTTTAACTTCGTTTCGACAAGCACATCGACACGGTACTTTTCTCCTGCTGTCACATCGGTGAACAACTCCTCTGATAAAAACGACAAATGCCGAAAGTCGATATGCTCATGCATCGCCGGAAAAAAGAGAACAATAAATTCCTCAAAAAACGTTTGAATCAGCTCTTTAAACAGACGGTCATGATCAATGGACATATAGTCACCTCGCATACAATGATTTCGACGTTTTTATTCGACAACATCGGCGATTTTCCTGCATACAAAATGTGGGTGAATTCTCGAACATGCTCGGCAGTCAGGAGGAGGGGAGAAACAACAAAAAAAACCCGAGCTCTTTCATCGAACTCGGGTTTTGCGATGATTCCGACTGGGCTCGAACCAGCGACCTCCACCCTGTCAAGGTGGCGCTCTCCCAGCTGAGCTACGGAATCGTATGTTGTTGTGTTATCGAACACATTTTTCATTATACGTACTGTACACTACTTTGTCAAATACTTTTTTAAAAAATTTTTAGCCATTGCGTATGCAACGGCTAATGGCGGATGAAATCGATATGGGTTGCTTGAAAGAGCCCGTCTTTATATTCGTATGAGACAATTAAACTGCCGATATATTCGCCCCTTTTTCTTTCCAACAATAAAACGGCCTTCAATTTTTGTTTATCGACGGCGTATTTTAAAAAGCGATTGAATGTTGTCTTTATCCCCTTCCCGCCTTCGCGATTGTGCGGAATAAGCGCGTGGACATGATCGATGATCAACTCTGTCCCTTCGTCCGTCTCGTTCATTTTGACGCTCTTTAAAATGATCGGACGCGGATCTTCGACAAGGACTTCTTCAATGCCGTTTCGTTGATGGGATAACACATGCACCTCGTTTTTATACGTTCCGTTTCCGCGCGATTTTACGAGAAAAACAACAATATCTTCCTTTCCATCTTCCGTAACGTCCACGGAATATAATTGCGGAAGTGCTTTCGGATCGTTTACATGTTCCCATTCTGGAAACGTATACGTCTCTTTTCCGACATGTAGCGTTAAGTTGCGAAGCCACTCTCCATCTTCTTTGCCACATAGCTGCACGTTCGCTTCGTCCAATTTTTTCGTACACACGTCCCCTTGAGCCGACACGACCGTCATAACTGATAATAATAAGGATAAAAACATACGCGTCCTCCAAACCTTTTTTTCACTTAGTATGAAGAAAAAACAGAAAAAATATGTATTGCCTTTTCTAAAAAAGACATGATATGATAATTAGAAAAACATTCGAAAGGGATGGTGAGCTATGAGACGTGTCACATTAACTGACATCTTCCTTCACCCCATCACTCAAAAATATTTGAAACGTTCAGGCGTCGCGCACGCCATCGCTACCGCATACCACGCATATCGCCTCGCCTTGCTTTATGGAGTGAACGTCGATTTAGCAACAAAAGCTGCTTTGCTTCACGATATCGGTCATTATGAATGGTACTCAAACGGAACGTGGGACTATGAAACATATAAACAAAACGATATTCATGCGATTAAAGGGGCAGAGCGAGCGCATAAGTTGCTTATTCGACTCGGCGAACACCCTCAACATGCGAAAGAAATTGCCCTCGCCATTTTGCTTCACACCGATTCGTATCTTCCAGAAGGAGAATTAAAACGAAAGCCGCTCCAGACGATCGTCAAACTTGCGGATGAAGCGGATGAAGAACCGGGCGGTAAACATCATTATCGCCAAATCGATGACGAACTCGCCTTGAAAAAAATTCAACAACTTGATCGCATGGTCGAACAGCAAATGAAGCGTGATGCGCTCGACCAAATTAGCTAAGGCTAGGCGATGTGCCTAGCCTATACATATGATAACGCCTGTTCCACATCAGCAAGCAAATCATCGGTCGCCTCTAATCCAACACTTAGGCGCAACAAGCCGTCCGTAATGCCGCGGCGATGGCGCTCCGCTTTCGGCATAGCGGCATGCGACATTTTCGCTGGATACGATAAAATCGACTCGACCGCCCCGAGACTGACCGCAAACACAGGGATGCGCGCATGTTTCACAAACGTCCGCACCGCTTGTTCGTCCTCCAATTCAAACGACAGCACCGCGCCAAACCCGCGCGCTTGATCGCGATGAATGACGTGCCCTTCATGAAAAGAAAGCCCTGGATAATATACGTGCGCCACTTTCGGATGACGATGTAAAAACTGCGCCAGCTGCAACGCCGAACGTGAAGCGTAATCTAACCGAACGTGAAGCGTTTTTAACCCGCGCAACACAAGCCACGCATCTTGCACGCCAAGCACCGCACCGAACGAATATTGCAGTTTGCGCAGCTCTCGCGCCAAGCGCGCATCTTTTACAACCGCAAGTCCAGCTACAACGTCGCTATGGCCAGCTAAAAATTTCGTCGCGCTATGCAAAACGACATCGACGCCGAGATCAAGCGGACGCTGTAACACAGGCGTCGCAAACGTATTATCTAAAAACGTTAAACACCCGTGCGCCTTAGCGAGCTTCACAACCCCACGAATATCCGTAATTTTCAATAGCGGATTCGATGGCGTTTCCATATAAATGACTTTCGTGTTTGGGCGAATGTGGCGCGCTACCGCATCTAAATCAGTCATATCGACAAACGTATGCTCGATGCCAAATCGGCTCAATACATCGGTGAGGATGCGATACGTTCCACCATACACATCATCGGTAATTAATACGTGATCCCCTTTTGATAACAATAAAAAGGCTGTTGAAATGGCAGCCATGCCCGATGCGAACGCAAAACCGCTCGCTCCACCTTCTAATTCCGCAATCGTCTCCTCTAACGCCTCGCGCGTCGGATTGCCCGAACGGCTATAATCGTATTTGCCAAACGTATCGAAATCAAACTGATGAAACGTTGACGCATGATGAATCGGAACGCTAACGGCCCCTGTTTGCGCATCGATCCGCCATTTATTGTGAACGAGTTGCGTTTGCAAATCCATCTTTTACACCTCTTTCATGCGTTGAAACGCTTGAGTTAAATCGGCAATTAAATCGTCCGCATGTTCAATGCCGACAGAAAAACGCAATAGGCGATTACACACCCCGTTTGCGATGCGAACATCCTCTGGAATATCCATATGCGTTTGCGTCGCTGGATACGTAATAAAACTTTCGACACCGCCTAAACTTTCCGCAAACGTAATGAGCTTTAAACTTCGCAAAAAGGCATCCACCCATTTTTCATCGCGCACGCGAAACGACAACATTCCTCCTCTTCCCGGATACAATACGTCCGTCACATCTTCATGTTCGACTAAAAATTCATATATCGCCTTTGCGTTTTGTTCGTGCTGGCGCATGCGAAGCGCAAGCGTCTTCATGCCGCGAATTAACAGCCATGAATCAAACGGCGACAACACTGCACCGATGGCGTTATGATACATCGCTAGCTGTTCGCACAATTGTTTTCCTTTGGCGACAATGAGCCCGGCTAGCACATCGTTATGTCCGCCTAAATATTTTGTCGCGCTATGAACGACGATGTCGGCTCCTTTTGTGAGCGGCTTTTGCAGTACAGGGGTGTAAAACGTATTATCGACGATAAGAAGCAGCCCATGTTGTTTCGCAAACGCCGCGACCGCTTCGATGTCCGCTTCTTGCATTAAAGGATTCGTTGGCGTCTCTAAAAAAATCGCTTTTGTTTTGTCCGTCACATATGCCTTTACCGCATCAACATCGCGAAAATCGACGTATGTAAACGACAGCCCGTATTTCTTCCATCCTTTTTCAAACAAACGATACGTTCCGCCATATAAATCGGCCGAAACGAGAAAATGGTCGCCGCTTTCAAACAGCGCAAACACCGTTTGAATCGCCGCCATGCCTGAACTACATGCGAAACCTTGATCTCCTTCTTCTAGCTGTGCAATCGCTTCTTCGACAATATGCCTTGTCGGGTTTCCCGTCCGAATGTAATCATACCCTGTCGACTGCCCGATGCCTTCATGCCGATACGCCGTTGAAAAATATACTGGTGGATTGACCGTTCCCGTCGCTCTCTCGCTCCGATTGCCAATTTGCGCTAACCGCGTTTCAATATGACTCATTCGCTCTCTTCCTTTCTAAAAAAATAAAAGCCTTCAAAGAAGAAGGCTTTTTTGTCCATAGACAATCGCTTCTTCTTATCTTCCGAATTGAACGCCAATTCGCTGGATTTAGCACCTGACCGTTTCTGGCTGGTTGCTGAAGCTTCATCGGGCCAGTCCCTCCGCTTCTCTCGATAAGAACGCAAAACAATATCGAATTTTCTGATTTTAAATTAATGTACATCATTTACAACAAAATTGCAACTGTTTTTTATTCCCCTTTCAACAACAAACAGCATGCATCCCATCAAAGATATGGCACATATATTTGCACTTCACATGTAAAAATAGACAAATCAAATCGATATATGGTAAAGTGGGGGCAAAAGTGAAGGAGGTTGGAAACAGTTAAAATAAATTTATAAAATTTAGCCAAACTCTATATACAACTTACAAAATGATTCAGGGGTTGGTAAAAGATGATAAAGACTTATAAGGTCATGCTTTTGCCAAACCAAAAAAAGTGAAGAAGTTGGAGAAAAGACTTAAAAGGCTACAACGTAAACTAGCGAAAAAATATGAGGAAAATAAAATAAAAACAGAAGGAGGTGAATTCCGTTACAGAAAAACAAACAATATAAAGAAGTTGGAATTCCTTGTTTTAAAAACGTATCGAAGGCTGAAACATATCAGGCACGATTATATTCATCAAATCACTGCATCTTTGGTGAAAACCAAGCCAGAGTATGTTGTGATGGAGAGCTTACATACTCATGGAATGTTAAAGAACAGAAAGCTATCGAAAGCTGTACAAGAACAAACATTCCGCGAGTTTAAAAGGCAAATGGAATATAAATGTGCTTGGAATGGGATCAAGTTTATAGTTGCAGATCGATTCTTCCCTTCGTCTAAAACTTGCAGTCATTGTGGTGCTGTAAAAGATAAACTTTCTTTATCAGAAAGAACGTTTGTATGCGATGAATGTGGAAACAAAATAGACAGGGATGTAAACGCAAGTATAAACCTAAAAAATTATGGCAAATCAATAGCCTAGCAATTGATATGTACCCATTCGTTAGTGGGGAGTTTAAGCCTTCGAAGCGCCATATCAAACGAGAGTAGTTTTGGCGAAATCGGGCGCGATGAACAAGGAAAGAAACATAGGTCTTTATAAGATTTTTAGCTATCTTATAAAGCCTTATAAGTTTTCTGTAACGGAATATAATGACTGCTTTATTTCTCGCGCACGGATCACCAATGTTAGCTATTGAAGATAGCGCATATGCATCGTTTTTAACCAATTTCGGTAAACGCATAGATGCAAAAGCAATCGTTTTATTTACTGCACATTGGACGACGCGTCAACCGACCGTTTCATCAATTGACGGAACGTATGAGATGATTTATGATTTTTCCGGTTTCCCACGTGAATTGTATGAAGTAACTTATGCTGCACAAGGTTCAGTCGAATGGGCAAAACGCGTCCAACATCATCTGAAGCACGTCTCCCCCATCGTCAATATCGACGAGAAGCGCGGACTTGACCACGGCTCATGGGTATTGTTAAGCCGACTATTTCCAAAAGCAAACGTTCCAATTATTCAGGCATCCGTTGTTCCTTCGTGGACACCAAAGCAGCTATTTCAACTTGGTAAAGCGTTACGCCCGTTGCGTGACGAAGGTGTCATGATCATCGGTAGTGGTGGCACAGTGCACAATTTAATGGCGCTTCGCTGGGATGAACAAACGAAAGCAGATTGTTGGGCTGTCGCCTTTGATGATTGGTTGCTTGCTCAGTCATCTGCCCATAGTGAAGATGTGTTTCACTATGAAGAAAAAGCCCCTTATGCTAAACAAGCCGTCCCGACTCAAGAACATTTAGCACCGTACTGGATTGCTTACGGAGCCGGCAATCGCTCGCCACATGTTTTATTCCGAGAATACGAGTACGGAAACTTAAGCCTTTTAGCTGTATCATTTTAATGGAGGGATTCCGATGTGGAACGAGTTTAAGAAATTCGCTATACGAGGCAACGTCATCGACTTAGCTGTCGGAGTGATTATTGGTGGGGCATTTGGAAAAATTGTTTCTTCCCTCGTCAATGACATTATTATGCCCCTTGTCGGTCTCATTTTAGGGGGAATTGATTTCAGCAAGTTATCTTGGAAAGTCGGAGAAGCAGAAGTGAAATATGGGGCTTTTATTCAAACTGTCGTTGACTTTTTTCTCATCGCCTTTTCCATTTTTATATTTATTAAGCTGTTAAACAACTTGCACGAACGAATGAAAAAACAAGAAGAGACGAAACAAACCGCACCAACGATTACAAAAGAACAACAACTGCTCACAGAAATTCGCGATTTATTGAAACAACAAAAAGAAATGTCGTAAAGGGCTGTCCGAAAAGTCGCATGTCATCCTATCAAGAGCTTATTGGACAATACAAGTAAGAGACTTGAGGCATCGCCCCAAGTCTCTTATCGTTCCGCCGCAAGGGCATCCGCTTTTGTCGGATGCACCGTTCCAGCTGGGTGTTGTGGTGGGGCATAAATCGAGTACAGTTTAAGTGGAACGTTGCCCGTGTTAATCAAGTTATGCCACGTTCCCGCTGGCACGAAAATAGCCGATCCGTCCGCTACCTTTCTTTCAAACGTGAGCTGATCTTTCCTTTTTCCCATGCGCACCATGCATATAGCTCGGATAGTAATAATACACATTCCCACCTCTTTCAATATCATCAATCGCTATGTTATGCGCCATGGATAAATTCGACAAGGCTGTTGGCTTTCTTCGTTTGAAGAAGGTCAAGTCCGGTAGAGACGTGACAGTTCGCCTCGAACATACTGTACACATAAGCCAGTTGCACTCTTTCGTAAATATTAAAAAGACATCGGTTTAAATCTAACCGATGTCTTTAACTAAATCCTACAACTAACAATAACTATTCCTATAACTAATTAGTTAATGGAAAAACCGCGTAAAATCAATATTCGAGCAATTTTTATAACTAATTTTATTAACTAAACCTATAACTAATTTAAAACTAAGTTTAACTAATTAGTTAATGCCCATTTTGGATAGCGGGCAGAACCTTGATTTACAATAGTTCTATCCTTCTTAGACATTTCTTGAAGCAGGTTTCCGATGTACCTCTTTTTTTGCTTTTCATTGAGAGCATCAGATAGTTTATCTAGCAACAAATCATCAATATCTTTCCTACTTGCCACTTTATACTGACGCAAAAATGAAATAATCAGTTGCTTATAATGCTCTTTATCAAAGGCCCTGTTTTTAATATAGGTAGTTTTATCTCCTGTAATTTCAGCGATTTTAGCGGAAACATATAGGTTTGGATATCTGCCTTCCACTAATTTTAATGCCCTTAATTTTTTTGCTTCTTCTTGTGTGATGCGTTGCTTTTTTTGCACCTTATCTAACGCAATCACTACACTCAAATCTAGATCTGTATGGCTGATAAGCATACGAGTATAGTTATAATCCAATATTTTGCCGTAAATGGTCACTTTTACTTTATTCGGTTCACTTAAATCATAATCCGGCATTGGAAAGAATCTTTTTCGTTGCTCTAAAAACATTTTCTTAATTCCCGAACCAATTGTATCAATCATATTCAGATTGACCATTGCTTCGGCTAAAAAGCGATTTCGATAATATTCTTGAGGTGCATCACGTTCAATCACATTCTCAATCGTTTCAGGAATAAATTCACCAAGATTTGTAAAAATTAATTCCTCTGGTTTTTCAACAACATTAATTCGTCCTTGAAGAGTGTAATCTTGATGAGCAATACAGTTATGCAATGCTTCACGAATGACGTAAGGATCATACTGATTCACTTCAATTGGGAACAAACTTTGGTCCGGCATATAGCGATATTTTAAATTGCGGATTTTTGCAAAAAGTTCATTTGTGTTTAAAATAAATGGCGGTCCAAAATGCTCATAATCCCTCTCAATATTATGTTCGTCTTTCAAAATCCATGTCATTTTTGCAACAGCCGGCGCCAAAAAGTGTTCGGATTCAGGTTTACCAAGCAATATAATGGCTGCTCTCGTAATTTGTCCGTTAATCGTTACCCTTGCTTTATTCAGAAACGTTATATCATCCCATTTATCGACATCTTCGGCTAAACGTGGATTTTTCTTTTTATACTCTTCTCTTGCCTTCTCAATGGCCGTTTTATCTAAGTCATCAATCGTAGCACCGGGACAAATCACGGCCGACCAATCTTCTTTCATACGTTGGTTGCGAATACTTTCGATTTCTTGTATGCTGAGTGGAACCTTCGACTCACCATTTCGGCCAAAATAATGACCTTTCCAAGATGTTGGCATTCCCTTCAGCGCAGCAGGAATTTGAAACATAATCACCCTGCCCTCTGGATAAAAAAGTTCATAAATCTCAACAAACGACAGCCCACCGTTTGTATGCCTCGATATCTCATGTTTAAGGCTATCTAAATCGGCTCTATTTTCTCTGTATTGTGTTCCAACAATTTCTTTATTTTTATCTTTTACTCCAAAAATAAGCCACCCATAAGGCTGATTTTTTAAGTTAGCCTCATTGCTTAACGCTGAAAAGTATTCACCTAAATCATCAAAACCAAAATTATTTTTGGCTTCTTTAAACTCTACCCATTCATTTTCGGAGGGAAGGCTTCTAAATTTATCCAATAATTTTTTTAGTTCTATTTCATTCAATATCGTCACCTCCGCAAATACGATTATAGCAGTAGAATTTACTTTATGTATAACATATCGCAATTTTTCCTTATTTACTATATATTATACATTCAACACATATCCTATTTTGTCCTTTCTGCAAAAGACAACGTCTATAAAAAATTAAAAACAGAGTGATTCTCCCATTTTCAATCTTCCATTATATAAATAGCCTCTTCTTGATTTATTTCCTTGCTTCCCATTGTTAAAAATTCCATTAACTACTTTCATCATTAATAAATGTCGTAAAGGGCTGTCCGAAAAGTCGCATGTCATCCTATCAAGAGCTTATTGGACAATACAAGTAAGAGACTTGAGGCATCGCCCCAAGTCTCTTATCGTTCTGCCGCAAGGGCATCTGCTTTTGTCGGATGCACCGTTCCAGCTGGGTGTTGTGGTGGGGCATAAATCGAGTACAGTTTAAGTGGAACGTTGCCCGTGTTAATCAAGTTATGCCACGTTCCCGCTGGCACGAAAATAGCCGATCCGTCCGCTACCTTTCTTTCAAACGTGAGCTGATCTTTCCTTTTCCCCATGCGCACAATGCCTTCCCCTTGTTCGATACGTAAAAATTGGTCGAGATGATTATGAATTTCTAATCCGATATCTTCTCCAACTTGAAGGCTCATTAACGTCACTTGCAAATGCGGCCCTGTCCATAGCACCGTACGAAACATATTGTTTTGTTTCGTCGCTTCTTCTATTTGAACAACAAATGGATTCGGCCCGTAATCTTTCGCGGTTGCGCGCGGAAGCGGATACCCCATCATCGGATATGGATACATCGGCATATACATATAGCTCGGATAGTAATAATACACATTCCCACCTCTTTCAATATCATCAATCGCTATGTTATGCGCCGTGCTTGAACAACGTCCCCTATGTCAAAAACAATTTATACTGCTTTCACCCATTGAAATGAACGATGATCTGTATGCAATACCTCGATTTAACAATTTCATATACTCGACTTGTTACAATTTATGGTAAAATGAAAGAAATTGGTTAAGTACTGAAAGAAGGATTGAAAAAAGCTTAGAACAACGTCGAGAAGAAGGAAATACGGGAGTGGTTAGGAGATTAGCTTCGACATGTTTTCAAGAAGGGGCTGTCCAAAAAGTCAGCGTAACTGACTTTTTGGGCAGCTTCAAACGTTTATGCATTCAACGCAGCTTCTTCCTCGTCGCGCAAATTGTGGGCAAGGCGACCGGATGCGCTAGCGGCAACGCTGGCAACTAAGTCGTCTAAAAACGTATGCACGCCTTTGCCGCGCTTCGTGTCAAGCTGCTTAATAATCCCGACTTTATTTTTATCTAAATGACCAAACGTTGTTACCGCGATGCTTCCGTACCCGAGCACTGCGCCGAGCGCCAACGTTTCATCGACGCCAAACAGTCCTTCGTCCGTCTCGACAATCGTTTGAAGCGGCTCGGACAGCATGCCTCGTTCGGCCAGTTTATCGAGCTCGATGCCAACTAAAATCGCATGCTGTACTTCGCGTTTTTGCAGCACTTTTTCGACGCTCTCAATACATTCCGCCATCGTTAGCTCTTTGTTGTAAGGACTTTGCATTTCATATACAATCTCAGCAATTGCTGGAATCGTCACCCCACGTTCCGTCAATAACTGCAACGTTCTTTCGTACACTTCTTTGCTTGTCACACGCTTCATGCTTCATTCCTCCTCTCGTTCTATCATTATATCACGCAACGACAAAAAATGCAGAAATGTGGTACGATAAGAAAGAACAACGTCGAAAAAGGATGGGAGAACATGCAAGAGTTAAAACTTCACAGCGAACATTTAGACGAAAAACTATCGTTGCCCGTATACTGCTCAAAACCTGTCACACCGCTTTATAAACATCTCGTCCTCATCGCACAAGATGGACAAGATTATTTTATGTTTGGAAAAATTGCCCGCGTGATCGATGAGCTTGGGGTGCGCGCTGTCGTCATCGGCGTGCCATACCGCAACGTTTCAGATCGCTATGACAAATATCACCCGAACGGAAAAAAACGAGAAGCGTACATGCGCTTTCTAGCAAACGAACTTGCGCCGCTTGTCGATGAACAGTTTTCGACATATCAAATCGGCTCGAGCCGCATTCTCATTGGCGATTCGCTCGCAGGAACCGTTTCTCTCCTTACTGCGATGACATATCCGCATACGTTCGGAAAAGTCGTCATGCAGTCGCCATATGTGAACGACGATGTGATGGCGCACGTGCAATCATTTACGGACTGGCATTTGCTTGCGCTTTATCACTCGATCGGCACGCAAGAAACGGAAGTGAAAACGACAGATGAGGCTGTCCGCAACTTTATTGAACCGAATCGTGCGCTATGTACCATCCTTCAAGCAAAACAAGCTCGCTATCACTACCACGAGTTTGACGGCGACCATTCGTGGACATACTGGCAACGAGATTTGCCGGCCGCATTAAAAAAAGTTATCGAAATGTAACAGTATTTTCCGAAAATTTGTTATAATATATAAGTATAATGACGAAAGGAGGAAGGTCGCATGAAATGTGGCATCGCGATTTTTCCATCGAAAAAAGTACAAGATTTCGCTAATTCGTATCGCAAACGATATGACACGCATTACGCGCTCATCCCACCTCATATTACGCTCAAATATGCGTTTGATGTGGAAGAAGACAAGCTCGCCGAACTCGTCCAACAACTGCATCGCGTTGCGCGCGAAACGGAGCCATTTACGATGCGCATCACGAAATTCAGTTCGTTTTATCCGGTCAATAACGTCATTTATTTAAAAGTAGAGAAAACGGAACCGCTCGTTCAGCTACACGAAACATTGCATCGTCCGCCGTTCGTCGAACAAACAGACTATGCGTTCGTACCGCACATTACAATCGCGCGCGATTTGTCAAACGACGAATATTCGGACGTATTCGGCCGCTTTAAAATGCAGTCCGTCTACTTTGAAGAACAAGTTGACCGATTCCATCTTTTATATCAACTTGAAAATGGATCGTGGTCAGCATATGAAACATTTCACCTCGGAAAGGAATAACTATATGCATGTAAAACGAGGACAAGACGAAGCGCTTTGGCGTGATGCGTTGTTCGTTCGCCGCACCGTCTTTATCGACGAACAAGGCGTATCAGAGGAAGAAGAAATTGACGCATTCGAAAGCGAGTCCGTTCATTTCGTTTTATACGACAACGACAAACCGATCGCCGCTGGTCGCTTTCGCACAATAGACGGTATCGGTAAAATTGAACGCATTTGCGTCCTTCCTGCTTATCGCGGACGCGGAATCGGGAAACAAATGATGGAAGCGATCGAACAATACGCTTCACAACACGTCACAAAAGTGAAACTAAACGCGCAAACGCATGCCGAACCGTTTTACAAACAGCTCGGCTATGAAACGGTATCAGACGTCTTCCTTGACGCTGGTATTCCACATGTGACAATGGTCAAAACGATCAACATGCGATCATAACGGTCGCATGTTTTCTTTTTCGCTTGGCATACTAAGGAAAAAGCTACATACGAAAGGATATCGTTATGAACGAATTTGGACAAATCGCACTTGAGTTAGTTGTCGGTTATGTCGCTTTATTTATGATGGCGAAAATACTCGGACGAACACAAATTACCCAAATTACACCGTTTGACTTCATTTCCGCCCTCGTTCTCGGCGAGCTTGTCGGAAACGGGCTATACGATGCAAATGTCGGGCTTTCTAAAATATTGTTTGCGATCGCCATTTGGGGACTGCTTATTTACGCTACAGAAATGGTGACGCAAAAGAAAAAAGAACTGAGGGAACTGCTAGAAGGAAAACCGGTGATCGTCATTTCAAAAGGAAAAATTTTATATAACGCATTAAAACAAACGAAACTCGACTTAAATCAGCTCCAACATTTGCTTCGCGCTCGCAACGTCTTTTCGATTCGCGAAGTCGAATACGCCATTTTAGAAACGGACGGCACAGTAAGCGTCATGAAAAAAGCGCCGTATGAACAACCGACGCGTCAAGACCATAACATATCCGCATCTCAAGCGACATTGCCCGTCACCGTCATTATCGATGGAGAAGTCATTTGGGACAATATACGAGAAAATGGGTGGGACGAACAATGGCTTCAAAAACATATTCGCCATGCGGGGTTTGAAAACTACAGCGACATTTTATACGCCGAATGGCAAGAAGGAAAAGGAATGCACGTGCAGGCATATTAACGTTTTTTCTCAGACGACCGATCTTTCGGGCGTTTTTTCTTTTCAGCGAAACTTTCTTTTTTTTCATTCGTTGTGCGTTGTACGCTTGTTGCGCGCGGGACAATGAATGGATTCGAACGAATTGGCGGGATATGCACTGTTTCCAACCTCCTTTGTTATATCATTCGCCATCTAACGAAAAACTCCTTTTCTCTTATTGTATGTTTTGTTAACATAGACGTTGACGTTACATGAAGGAGTTTTTACGATGAACAAAGCGCAATATAAAGGCAAATTGTTTGACCTTCATACATTGCCACGAGAAAAATACGAGCTCGTTTACGAACAAAGTTTACGCAATAAATGGACGTGCCCGATGTGCGGTGGAATCGTTCGCTTGCATTTAGCGATTGAACATGCCCCGCACTTTTATCATGTTTCGAATCCGTGCATAAAAGAAGAACGACAACGCGGAAGCGCAGTTGCCATCCCGCCGCAGCAACCGTTTCAAGCGAAAGAAAAAAAACAAACGACCGTATGTGGCGTGTCGCTCGATGCAGATCAATATGAAGCCGTCCGCCACATCGAAGGGCCGCTTCTCGTCCTCGCCGGTGCGGGAAGCGGCAAAACGCGCACGTTAACGACGCGCGCTGCCGCAATGATGACAAATCATCACGTGAAAGCTTCAAACATGATGATCGTCACCTTTACGACAAAAGCGGCAAAAGAGCTAGCGGAACGACTGCATGCATACAGCCTTGATGTCCTGCCGACAATCGGCACGTTTCATAGCTTATTTTATCGCATGTTACAACATGCCGATCCGTTTCGCTGGCGGCATGAACGGCTCATTCGCGACTGGCAAAAAGAGCGGATGATAAAAGAAATCGGGCGCGACATCGGCATCGACGAGCGCGATTTTCCGTATGATCAAGCGATGCAGCGCATGTCGTATTGGAAAAATACGCTCACCGCGCGCGATGACATCGCGATTGAAAACGAATGGGACGAGCGCGTCGTACAGTTGTACGTGCAATATGAAGAAAAAAAGCGGCAACACGATTTATTTGATTTTGATGACATGTTATATGCGTGCTATGACATGTTGCGAACGGATGAAAAACGGCTGAAACAATATCACGAACGGTTTCATTATTTTCTTATCGATGAATTTCAAGACATTAACCATGTGCAATATGAAACGATGAAGCTGCTTGCGTCACATACGCATCATATATGCGCGGTTGGGGATGACGACCAAGCGATTTATGCGTTTCGCGGCTCGGATTCATCGTTTATTTATCAATTTCAACATGATTTTCCACATACAAAAATCGTAAAGTTGACGGAAAATTATCGTTCGCCGCATCCGATCGTCTCGCTTGCCAACAGCATTATTTCTAAAAGTCGCACGCGCATTCCGAAACACATGAACGCCCAAACGGATAGCGCACATATGCCGACATGTTTCTTTCCGTACGATGAGGAAGAAGAAGCGACGATGATCGTATGCGACATACAAGAGCGAATGAAACAAGGCGCGAAACCGAGCGATATCGCCATTTTATGTCGCACAAACGCCGCGTCGCGCGCCGTCTTTGAACGGCTCGCTCAACTGCGCCTCCCGGTGACGACGGACGGAGAATCATTTTACAACCGGCGCATCGTGCGCTATGTATTAAGCTTTCTTCAGTTAAGCATTGATCCGAACAACGAACAAGCGCTTACCGATGTGGCGACGGTGTTGTTTTTAAAACAAACGGTCATGAACGACTTAAAGGCGATCTCGATTTTACAAGACTGTTCGCTCGTGGAGGCGCTCGCTAAACTCGATCGTATCGCACCGTTTCAACAACAAAAATTGCGCACGATCGTTCCGCTATTTGCGAAAGTGAAAGAAATGAAGCCGCTTGAGGCGATCGATTTCATTGAAAAAGAAATGGGGTTTGGCGACTTTTTAAAAAAGCGCGGCAACGAAGGAAATACGATAGAAAAAGGATCCGATGACGTACGCGATGTAAAAGTTGTCGCGCGCAAATTTAAAACGATTCCCGCGTTTCTTGCCCACGTCGCGCGCACCAAAGCGTACGCCAACACGACATGCGATGACGGCATTCAACTGATGACGATTCATCGTTCGAAAGGGTTAGAGTTTCCGATCGTATATATCATCGGGGCAGTGGACGGACTATTGCCGCACGACTACGCGCTTGAAGCGTACCGAAATGGAGATGTCGCACCGCTTGAAGAAGAGCGCCGCCTTCTTTACGTCGCCGTCACGCGCGCCAAAGAGCGTCTCTTTATTTCCGTTCCGTCCATGCGCCGTTTAAAAAAAGCAAACGCCTCGCGCTTGCTTTCTTTTAAGAAAAGCGAAAAGCGCCCCCATTTCGCCTAAAGGCAGCCCGCGTCCTGCGGGCAACGGCGAAATGTCGCCATCCTTGGCTCCGCGAAGAGCGCACAAGCCCCACCGAGGAGAGCTCGAACCAAGCGGTCGCTTGGTTCTGCGTGGGGAACATCACTGAAGTGTCTCAATGTGTCGCCGCCAAAAGAAGGGGCGGAGCGCATCACACCGATGGCGCTTGGAGCTAGACAGCTCTTAGGACCCAAATGCGTATGCTTTCTTTTCTCGAAACAAAAGCGAAAAGCCTCGTCTAAGACTTTTCGCTTTTTCGTTATTTTTTATTTAACATGTTCGCGATCGTATTGAAATCGATTTGTTTTCCGTTGTTGACGATCGATTGCACAATTTTATCTTCCAATTCTTTCGGCACGTTGCGATTAGCGATTTGCGCCACGCGCTTCACGATGCCGCGCACCGTTTTTTCATCTTTGAAATTCGCATGTTGCAACGAGTTCGCAAGCGCAAAAATGTCTTGCATATTGACGCCCGTTTTCTTTTCGATATTTTTAAAAAAATGTTGATCCATCTTTCTCCCGCCTCCTTCACTTTTCTTTTTCAGCATATGAAAAAACAAAAAAAACGTTCCAAAGGCGTGACCCTTTGGAACGTCTCTTTTTAGTGAACGAACGCTGCACCAACGATAATTAACAAGATGAACAACACGACGATTAACACAAATGTTGAACCGTATCCACCGCCGTAGCCGTAGCCACCGTAACCATATCCGCAATATCCGAAGCCCATGAGACTCCACCTCCTTGAACGTTGTCGCTTACATCATATGCATATAAATGAATTTGGTATGGGCGCTCCTATAAAAATTCTCCTCCTTGCCGAAACATGCGGGCGAACTGTTTTTCTTTTTTCGCAAAAAACGATTCCGCATCGCTCATGTTTGCTTGAAACTGTTGAAATAGCATTTCATTTATTTTTTCAAGTTGGTTTAGCGTCATCTCCATCTCTTTTCCCCATGCATCAAACGCCTTCATAAACGCATCGTGTTTTTGATGTTTTGCGCGCGCATACGATTGCAGTTCTTTTTCCAATCGATCCATCGTTTTTCCCCCCTTGCTTTTTCATACGTTAAAAACGAAAACATGTGCTAAAATAAAAGACGAAATCAAAAGAAAGGACGTGTCATATGGAACGACTACAAGACGCACAACAATTTAAACAAGCGATCGCCTCAAGCACGCCGGTTGTCGTTAAATTTTTTACAACATGGTGCCCAGATTGCGTACGAATGGATCAATTTATGGATGAAGTCATTGCCGCTTACCCGCAATTCACATGGTATGACATCAACCGCGACGATGTGCCAGACATCGCCGAAACATACAACGTTATGGGCATTCCGAGCTTACTTGTATTCCAAAACGGCGAAAAAATCGCCCACTTGCATAGCGCCAATGCAAAAACACGCGAACAAGTCGAGGAGTTTCTTCAAACGATTAAAGGCTGACAAATGATGTCAGCCTCATGACATTTCATGATTCATTCTTTACCAAAGCAACGGGCTCTAGTTGGTATTTATTAATGCGAAAAACTCGGTCACACAAAATATCTATATCTTCTTGATTATGACTTGTCAATAAAATTGTACGCCCTTCACTTTTGAAAGATAATAACAAATGACGAATGTTATTTACACTTTCAGCATCTAGCGCATTGAATGGTTCGTCTAATATAAGTATTTGTTGGTCTTCCATAATTGCTTGGGCAATCGCTAGCTTCTGCTTCATACCTAAAGAGTAATGTTTCACTTTTTGCTTAGCTTGCGGTTGTAATCCGACTTTTTCCATTGTTTCTGCTATTTTTTCATCACTAATCTTCCCTCTAATCATTGCTAATTCCTTCAAATTTTGAAAACCTGTTTTATTAGCTATATAACCAGGACGATCTATAATGATTCCGATATTATCCGGAAATCTTTTACTTCTCCCGATTTCTACCCCGTCGACAACAATACTCCCTTCATCTGGAAATACGAATCCGCATATCATTTTAAATAAAACAGATTTACCGGAACCGTTCGGACCTACGATACCACATATACTTCCTTTTTCTATATCTAAATTAACATTTTGAAAAAGTGTTAATCCTTTATAAGATTTACTCACATTTTTCAAGGAAATAACAATCGACATTTTCCATCCCACCCGTGTTCATTTTTTATATTTTTAATCTTTGTTTCAATAAATAACGAATTATAAAATATGAAACGATATTCATCGTAACTAAAATAAATGTTAAGTAATAAGGAGAATAATCCGCTAAATAAACAATTCCATTTAACCCTACAGGTATGATCCCTTTTGAATTCACACTAGGCAACATGAAAAGCATCAACATACTAGTCAAAACAACACCATATATTGATTCCTTGCTTGTCCAAGAAAATATAAAGACAAGGCTTATATAAAAAACGATTTGCAAAAAACCGTTAACAAAAAAGTGATAAATTACTTCATGTAGCGGATTGGAAAGCAAAGTCATGTAAAAACTAACATGTGCTCCAAAACAAACAGCCAATACGAGTGAAAGAATAATCAACATGAACAAAAAGAAAACGGTTACCCCCATTAACTTCGTCATCCAGCTCCAAAACCATTTACTTAAACTCTTGAAACGAATGATTTTATAGTATCCTAACTGCTCAATCTCATTACTTAGAAAAAGCAGTTGAATTAAATAAACAAATCCAAAAAATACGACTGAATAAAAGAAAAACGGAATATAAGCAAAACGATCGGCACTAACCCCAGCAAAAGACATAACGAAAACATCCCAAACTGTCACATCAGGGGATTGAACTAATGATCGAGCTGTTGCTCCTATCCCCATGACACAAAGAGAAAAATAAGTGAAAATAGGTATATGTGATTTTATTGAATGAACGTACACTTTTTTATTTAAATCTAAAAATTGTAAAAACCATATACAAACACAAAAAAAGGTGATGACTACAATATAAACAGGGATAGGAGAATGAAAAGCATCTACGCCATTAGTGATTGAAAAAAAGGAAAGCGGCGACAAGAAAGCGAACTCATTTGGAAATAGCTTGAATCCTATAATACTGAAAAGGAAAAAGAAAACGCTAATAAAAAGCATGAAATTCTTACTTTTAGTTACCACGTACGTGACTGCGAAAACGATGTGTAACAATGAAAAAATACAGAGCAACAAGAATAATTGCGCCACGAAGACAGATGCAGGTTTGTTAAAGAAATATACAAGCTGATCAAGTGTATTAGTAGAATGTGCTGTCTTACTAAACTCGCTCCAACTCCATGAATAGGGAAACCCAATTGCCATAAATAACGACATAAACACCCATAGGCATAGTAGCGGAAAGGCGATTTCCCAGAAATTTTTAAAGGAATAATATATCCATTTCTTAAACGATCCTAAGCGAACTAAAATTTGATAATCAAATTCGACCAAAATAGACTTTATTAAAAGCAATAACACAATAGGAACAACGAAATAAAGAATGAGATACGGATCAGTTAACAGGCGCAAAGACACATCCCAGTTGTTGAAGTGTAATCGCTGTTGATGTGCAACTTGAACGATCTCACTTTTAAGCATTGCGCCATAAAAGTAAAAAACAGCCCCTACAATAATCCACTTTATACTAAAGATATTCTCAACACTCTCTCGTTTCATAGTCTATATCATCCATTCATTCTCATTTCGTATCGAAAATACAAAAACGATAGCTAAAACAATTAGTAAAAATGAAAACGGAACAAGCACAGTCCATAGAGGTTGCTGTTCAATATTGAACGGAAAAATCGTACTAAGTGGTGAAAAAATGGCCACATGAAACAAACCGGTCACAAAGTTTAAAATATGATAAAAAAGAAACGGGATCGACAAAGCGATGAATGGATTACTGACATTTAGCAATAGAAAAAAAGCAATGGTAGAATACACTATGCCATTTACGGCAACCCACGAAGAATAAATAAACCCATATGTTAACGCTCCATGCGATAAAAACTGTGAAAAAGTTACAGCAGGTATACGCATATGTTCATTAGAAGGGCTATAATGAATAATACCTAATTTTTGTTCAAAATATACGATAAAAAGAAACGGGAGAAAAATGAGCAAAAACGTAACAATTCCCGTTAGCAGAGCATTCACCAATCCTTTACTAATGATGTAAATATGTAGTGGAACTCTAGTACGAGTATACGTAATAAACTTGTTTCTTTGTTCCTGTAAAAAAGAAGGTAAATAAATGATGATGGCGATAACAGGAAAGAGCAACGGAATAATGCCTGACACTGTTTCGTGAAATACTTCAATCGGTTCATAAAACTGATATCCTTCTTTTACCATATAAAATCTAACCGTTGGTAACAAAACAATAATACTTATCCAAAAAAATAAATTTTTTTTTGTAATTGCTCTTTTCAATTCGACTACCAATTGGTTGCTCAACATTTCTTTCACCCTCTCATTCGCGAAAAATGAATCGTGATCGTCGGACGTTCATCCTAAACGATCACGATAAATATTTTTTAATTACTTCTCCATCTTCCCGATACTTGAACATTTACTGGCGTCGTTATATCATTACTGAACTCAACTCGCGTGCTCAATCCTTTCGGAACAGAGTTTGGTAGATTGCGATAGTCATCATCCGTTATGCTACGCACCCATGATCCTGTACCAGAGCTCGCCACCATTCTCGCATCAACAGTATACGATCCTCCAACGATCGCCGAATATAACTCCCCATACGTTCCAGACGAATCTTTTGTCTGATAACCAGTATAACCGCTACCATTGAATCTTGGAACGGTTGTATCATAGTTTGACCAGCTAGTACCTGCCTGCACTACTCCACCGAACACCACTAAACCGACTGACAAACTAAGTAGGGTTAATTTTCTCTTCAAATCCAATTACCTCCCATAATTAAAATTTATTACATTTTTATTATATATTTTTATTTTTTTTTTTTCAAGGATTTAATAGAATATTTTGGTTCATTATCACAACATGTATTTGACAAATGATAATCTCTCCTGAACAAGAATGTGAAAACATCATTCATTTGCTTATTCTTTCTTATAAATGTCAGTACAACATGTTGTAAAAAATGGTGTACAACTTTTATTTTTACTAAGCTGTTTTACTAAGATATATCCAATAAACGAGTCCAACAAAAATGTTCAATGACATTAAAGTAGTGATGCTAACTCTAAGCAAAGTATAATCTATAGTTTTCCACCCTGTCACAATTATAATTAAAGATAGTCCGATCAGCAGGAAAGTAAACAGAAAACTAAACAATTTATAAACCATATATTGTGTTCTTTCATCGTTACCTTCTCGCTTGATCAAAAAAATTAAAACTAAAAAAGCAGCCAGCGCTAATACTGTTAAACCATTCGTAAAATGAACAAAAGTACCCATTATTATCAAACCTCCTCATTTTTCTTTAACTGGAATACATCATTAATGTCCACTCCAAAAGCATTTGCGATTTCAAACGCTAATACTAACGAGGGTGTGTAGTTTCCTTTTTCAATTGAAATAATCGTTTGTCTACTAACCCCTACTTTTTCAGCTAAATCTTTTTGGGTCATTTTCCTTTCGGCTCTTAAAACGTTGATTCGATTGGATAAAGAGCCGTTGTTCTTTGCCATTTATCACACCTCCATTATGTAAAGATTTCTATATACACATAGTAAAGTATTTTTTACAAAATGTAAAGTTTATTTTACATAAAAACATTACGTTTTTCATCTAGAACTCGTTATATTATCCGACACAACTTGGCAGAATGAAATGTTCGCATGTGTCAACGTTAAATCGCTTAACCACTACATACGACAATGGGCCATCGTCCACTTTGCTTTCTATTGTAAGATGAACCATTTACCCTTAGGAAAACAAAAATACCGCCCCTATGCCTATTCGCATGAGAGCGGTGTTTATCTTTCACATAAGAAACGGCTGCAGTTTTTGAATAAGCTGCTGCATTTGTTTCGCTTGTTGTTCGTACATTTGTTTCGCTTCTGCATCGTTTGTTTGTAAGGAGAACAGCTCGAAATCGGATTCTGCTTTTTTCATTGATGCAAGCAATAGTTGCTTTTGTTGCGGCTCTGGTAGTTGAATGCGGTCGTCGTATAGATCGACGGTCAATTGGCCGTACGAATCGACTTGAGCTAAAAAGACGTTTTCAACGGCGACGCCCATTTGATCGAGTTGCTGCTTCAACCAGCCGCGGCTTAAACGGGCGGTCGCGAGCGGCTCATCTAAAATTTTGCCGTCCATAATGACGGTTTGTGGCTCTTTTTCGCGCGGAACGTACGGCGCGACGTCCCCGATCATTAGCGGCTGCTTGTCGCGCTTTAATAAAATGCTTAAGTCGCCGTTTGCTTCAAGCGTCGCAAATTCCACGTCGGCGACGCGAAACACATCTTTTTTCCGCAACTGTTCAAGCAATTCGTCCGCCGTATATTTCTCTTTTTTCAAATTATCTTCTAAAATTTTTCCGTCTTTAATAAATACAGTTGAATTTCCTTCGACAAAATCGCGAAATTTTTTGCTTCGTAACGAAATGATCGAGATGACGACGGGGAAAAGCGACCAAATTAAAATGCTCGTAATCCCTTCCGTTAACCGAATATCTAAATCCATTGACATCGAGCCAGCAATATCCCCGATCGTAATGCCGACGATATATTCGAAAAATGACAGCTTTGACAACTGTTTTTTTCCTAACAATTTCGTAATGATGAACAGTCCGATTAAAATGCAAATTGAGCGAATCGCAACTTCTAACCATGCTGGCATATTTACATCCCCTTATATTGCGGCTCCTCGCGTTCAAGCGTCGATATTCGCCCTTTCAGCGCCGCAATCATTTGTTCCGTTTCAAGCATCGCTTCATGAAACGCCCGCTGCGCTTCTTCGTTTGTCGAAGTGATCGCCAACTGTTGCAACGTCGCATGAATGGCCTTCATGTTCGCTAAACTTTGCTTTACTTGTGAACCAATCGTCATCTTCCTCTATCCTTTCGGTTTAAATAATAATGCGCCAATAAAACCGAACACGATCGCCGCTGAAATGCCGGCGCTCGTCACTTCAAACATGCCGGTTAACACCCCGACGATGCCATGCTTTTCCGCTTCTTGCATCGCCCCGTGCACGAGCGCATTCCCGAAGCTTGTAATCGGAATCGTTGCCCCTGCGCCTGCAAAATCAATAAGCGGCTCGTACAACCCAAATCCGTCTAAAATCGCTCCGACAACAACGAGCGCGCTTAACGTATGCGCAGGCGTTAACTTAAACACATCAAACATTACTTGCCCGATGACGCAAATAAGCCCACCAACAACAAACGCCCAAAAAAACATCGCCATCATCCATGATCGCCTCCATATTCAATCGCCACCGCATGGGCGATGCACGGAATCGTCTCCCCTTGTTGAAACGTGAGCGGCGACAAAAGCGCACCTGTCGCAACGACAAGCATGCGCTTTATTTCCCCACGCTTCATTCGGTTAAGTAAATGCCCGTACACGACCGTCGCAGAACATCCTGCCCCGCTTCCGCCCGACAACACCGGCTGCCCTTCGCGGTAAATGATTAATCCGCAGTCTTCATATCGTTCTTCTTCTAGCTCCATTCCGTTTTTCCGCAATAAATCGAGCGAGACGGTGCGGCCAATTTTTCCTAAATCACCTGTGACGATTAAGTCATAATGCGACGCATCGACTTGCATATCGCGCAAATGCGCCTCAATTGTATCAACAGCCGCTGGTGCCATCGCTCCCCCCATATTGAACGGATCGGTCAATCCCATATCGACGACGCGCCCGATCGTTGCGGACGTAATGCGAGGTCCATCACCTTCGCTGCCAACTAACGCCACACCAGCGCCTGTCACCGTCCATTGTGCCGTCGGCGGCTTTTGCCCTCCGTATTCGGTCGGATAGCGAAACTGTTTTTCGACCGCTGCATTATGGCTTGCCGCTCCTGTCAATATGTACTTCGCCCCGCCGTAATTGACGATAAACGCGCTTAGTGCTAGCGCCTCCATCGACGTTGAACATGCGCCAAATACGCCGAGATACGGGGTGCTAAGCGTGCGCGCTGCAAAGCTTGAAGGGGTCATTTGATTAATTAAATCGCCACAAATAATAAACTGCACTTGTTCCTTTTCGATGCGCGCCTTTTTCATCGCTTGAAAAAACGCTTCTTCAAACAACACTTTATGCGCTTTTTCATACGAATCTTCCCCAAGCCAAAGGTCTTCGTGCAATAAGTCAAAATCATCAGCAATGTTTCCGTTCGCCTCAAACGGTCCGCCGACTGTGGCGGTGGCGACAATGACGGGACGGTTTTCAAACACCCACGTGCGATGCCCTTTCATCATCCGAGACCACCCCATTTCACCGCAATCGTTTTAATGAGCGCCACGACGAATGCGGAAAACGTGCCGAACAAAATAACTGAACCGGCAAGTTTAAACATATTCCCGCCGACACCGAGCACAAACCCTTCCGTCCGATGCTCAATCGCAGCCGAAATGACGGCGTTGCCAAATCCGGTGACAGGCACCGCGCTTCCTGCCCCGGCAAACTGCGCCAATCGATCATATACGCCAAAGCCGGTCAAAAGCATCGCTAAAAACACCATCGTCGCGACGGTCGGATTGCCGACTGTTTTTTCTGTGAAGTCGAAAAAGTACATGTAAAAATAAGAAATGGCTTGTCCGATGACGCAAATCAAACCGCCGACAAAAAAGGCGCGCACGCAATTTTTCAACACCGGACGCTTCGTTTCGCGCGCTTGTTCAAACTGATGATATTGTTGTTGTACAGGCGTTAAATTTTTTCGTTTTTCGTTCGCCATCGTCCCACCTCGCTACGTCTGTTCTTCGCTCAATTTTTGAATGACCGTCATCTCTTTTTCAATCTCTTTTTCACTCATTCGTTTCGTTTCCATTTTCTCTTTTAACGCTTTCGTTTTCCAAAAAATTTTTAAATCGTGTGAAGCGATCACTTGTTTATCGAACGTATCGTTTAACGTGCGCGCTATATTTTTTTCAATAGCTTTCATACGAAATCGTTGCATATGCTTCACTTGATACGCAACAAGCAGCCGTCCGTTCGCTTCGACCGCCACCGCATCTTTCACATCGCGTCGTGCTTTTAACATCTCGACCGCTTTTTTTGCGTGCCGTTGGTCGCTTCGACTTGCGCTCCCGTCATGGCTTACGTTCGTGATGTTTCCGTTTTGCAGCGACTGTTTTTGTTCTTTTGGCTCATGTGCACAACTTATGATGAAAAAAAAGAGGATCATTACGAGCAATTGTCTCATCACATTCACCTTTCTATTCATGTAACGAAAGGGCGCCCCGATTGGACACCCGACTCACTTACTGTTTATATTGTGGCTCTTCTTGTTCAATTTCTTGCAGGCGCGGGGACAACAAATCAACGATCGCTTGCGTCTGTTGTGCCGCTTGTTGATACAATTGTTTCGCCTTTTCATTTTCCGTTTGCAGAGCGAACGTTTCAAAACTTGCTTGCGCCGATTTTAATCCAGCTAACGTTTGTTTCACAGAACTTGCGACAGTCATATTGAAAAACCTCCTTTTTCTTTTTCATCTCATAGCGTGCGCACATCTCGTAAAGTTATACAAAAAAAATAGCCCCCGAAGGCGCTAACGTTTATCGCGAAATCCGTTTCCGAGCGACGGGTTATTGATGATTCCAGCCATGACTAAAATACTTAAAAAGGCGTTCCATAATTGCTCATATTTTCCTAAATCAATATCGACTCCAAACGTTTGCAAGAAAAGCGGTATAAAAGCGCCGATCGCGAGCCATAGCCCATAGTTTTTAAAGCGCTCCATCTTCTTCTCACCCCATGCTTATTGTTTTTTTATTTTTTTTCCACATCCGCAGCCACCCGTTTTTTTGACAGGTGCTGGGGAAGACGTATATACTTTTGCCGACTGTGTTCCGTGAAGCGCCATCGTCTTTTTCTTTTCCATTTCGTAACCCTCCACAACATGTAAGATACAATAGCATATGAAAAAGATGGAGCGAGTGACTATGCCTTTTTCCTATTTCTCTTTTTCCGCAAACGAAAACGGAGTCGACAGCGGCAAGTGTTTTAGCGCTTGTTGCCGTTGGAGCGTATGCATGAACCACGAATCTGGCCGTTGATGAAATAACTGTTTCGTTAATTGCTCAATTTGTTTTTTTAACTCCTCATTCTCTTTTTTTAACCGCTTCACTTCCTCGTACCGTTGTTCACTTAACGCCGCCAATTCTTTTAACAACACATTTTCCGCCCGCAAGACGTCTAACTCGTTTTGCATATGCCTCCCCCCTCTCTACTACATAACAATTCAATCGCACGCCTATTTATGACAAAAAAAATTCCGCACTTATCCCTGCACACTTACCTACCTTTCTCATACTATACAGTAGTCCCGATACATGCGACGGGAAAAACTGAAATTAGGAGGAACGAGGCATGACGCATCATAAAGAGCGTAAAGAAAAAGTGTGTATTAAAACACGCAAAGTGTATGACTGGGTTACTCGTCAAGTCGATGTGCCGTTGCGTAGTTTTTCAAATGGGGATTTGGAAGCGATCTTTCCTGAAAACAAATGTCCGCGCCACGGGCAAACGGTTTGTGACTTTTTCGCGTCTAACGGCTTAAGCGCTGGCGATTTCTCGATTCGCTGCTTTTTAACAGACGATGAAGGAAACCGCATCGATCAAACAGTAGATAACAATGCTCTTATTTGCCAAGAAATTTTGCAACCAAACGGACGCCAACCTGTTCACGTCACGCTCCCATCAGGCGATACAGTCACATTGCAAAAAGTAAAAGTGCTTGTGAAAGGTCACGTCGTTGTGCAAGTCGTAAACGCAAACGGCCACGTCGTTTGCGAGTCAAACCCAATTCCATTTGCGACAGCACAAACATTTATTTTATGCGCACCAGAAGGAACGACGCTCGATTGCCACATTTCATTTTTCGAATGTGACGCCAGCTTAATTTGCACTGACAACTTCTCACAGCTCGATGTATCGATTACATTATGCTTAGAAGTGCAAATGGAAGCCGACGTAAAACTTGAAGTCGAAGCACGCTACTGCCAACCGCGCGAAGAAATTTTAGAAGCAACACTTTGCCCAACAGACAAATTCCCACCGCAATGCCCAGAAGTATTCCCGGCACATTAATAAGTAAAGCAGGCTCACATATAGCCTGCTTTTTTATATGAACATATAGCTTATCATCGTATATATGCAAGCCATCCAAAAAGAATAAGAACGATAGCACGTATTTTTCATTTCTTCTGAAGATCTATTCCACATATATCCGCTACCATGTATATAAAAAAGAAAGCTTGTGGCGACCAGTCCGACAAGAAACGTCCATTCCATATATGGAACACCTGTTTTTTGGCTTGCTGCATATGGAACAAAAAACAAAAATAACATCGTCCCCAGCAAAGAAAGCCATCTCTGCATTCGATCACACCTTTATTTTGGTATATATGACACATTATAAAATAAAATGAATATTGAAACAACGGAAAGAGAAGGTGGATTGAAATGATAAGAAAAATATTGGTCGTATTTTTCATTTGCTCGATGTTTATCGTTCAACCGATTCATATCGCTCCAAATGGCTGGCAAGGATGTCCAGAATGTTTATAGGAGGAACATAATGAACAACCAACATATTCAACTCCAACAAAAAGTGATTCATTACCGCTCGGAAGTGGCAAAATATAAACAGCTATTGCAACTTGTCGAAACGGAGTTAAAGCGCGAGCAATTGCGCAATCAATATGTGCAAAAAAAACTTGAGCAACTAGACGAATATGAACAAACGATTGAACGGTTAAAACAACAACTTCTTTTTTACGAAGTGGCGCTTGAGGAAGAAAAACGGCGGAAAAAAGAAATAAAACAAGATGTTGTGCGCACCTATGCTTATTTCACGTACGCTGTCATGATGCCAGAACAAAAAGAGGAAGATGCGATAATTATCGGCGATCTCATCGTCGAAAATAGCGGCAATACACCGCTAAATGACCCGATCATTTGCCTTCGCCTCCGCCCTCCCGATCACGCCCAACTAAGTGGAAAATTTTCATTCCGCCAAATGCAAGAAGAAGGAGGCTGGACATTTGCGGTCGAAAATTGGCGTGAAAAAATGAAAGAAGGGGAATATTGGCTAAAACCAATTGATGAAACAACGCTTTTACCGAACGAACAACTGCGCTTTCCGTCATTTGAACTGCGCATCATCCAAACCGTTGTCGTTGAAGCATTCGTATATTTTCGCCAACTGAAACAAGGGGTATCATCTTCTAATTATATTGTTGTCAATAAATAAGCAGGCGTTCGCCCGCTTTTTTATTTGCTCCATTGTTGGACAACGATTTCGATGAGCGAAGCACCTCCCGCAATCGCTAATATCCACACAAACGGCATGACAATGTACGGGGCGAACATCACGCCAACGTACAACGCCGCTGCGCACCATACCCCTGTACACCAATGACAGCTTAACAGTTCTCCGATCCATTTCCGTATTCCTTTTCCTTTTATGACGATATACGTTTCTCCATCTTGTTCGACTTCATCATGAAATGGCGCGCGCAAAAACGACGTAATACGGTCATATACAATGAGGCGCGTCAAGCGAAACGAAGCAATACATAAAAGAAAAAAATGAAACGCATCCATCTTTCTCGCCTCCTCGCTCTACTGTATGTGAGATACGATGAAAAAATGTCGGCAAACCGCCCATTCCCCTTTTCCTTTCTGTACATATAATGCAATGAGATAGACGAAGAAAGGAGTGGAACGAATGTATCGCATTTTTTTCAGCAAAGACTTTTTAGCAAAAAGAAAACAAATAAACGACATATGCTCGACATTGCTTTCCCTTGCCGAAGGAACAGAGCTGCACGTGCATACGAACAATCAAACGTATTATCACGCCCAGCTCGCTGCAGTAAACAAAATGACAAATGAAGTGACGCTCCACATCGACCGCTTTTACGAACACGGTGGTGAAACGATAACGATTCATTGCCGCAATATTGTAGCGATCGAGTTTCCTTCCGATGCTCTCGTCGCAGCGAGCGAACAAACGACAATGACAATCGGAACAAATGAAAAAGAAGAGGACGACGAATAAAGGAAGTGAACATATGAACGTTTTAATTATCGGCGCTGGCTATGTTGGACTAACGACAGCTGCAGTGCTTGCCAAACTTGGGCATACCGTCCATTGCGTAGATGAAAATGAACAAAAAATTGCCGCCTTAACACGTGGAGACGTTCCTATTTATGAACCTGGTTTAGCCGAGCTGCTCACCGACCATAAAAGTCGGCTTTTTTTTCATCGTGACGGACAAAAATATATACACGAAGCCGATGTCATATTTATTTGCGTCGGCACACCGCCCGACAACAACGGAAAACCGGACGTGTCATACGTCAACCGTGCCGTCGCTGCGCTTCTTCCTCATTTACGCGACCAACAAACGCTCGTTATCAAAAGCACCGTTCCGATCGGCACGAACGAACGCATATACGAGCGGCTAACAAAAGAAGGAAAAAACGTACGCGTCGTCTCTAACCCCGAATTTTTACGGGAAGGGTCAGCCATTTTCGATTCTCTCTATCCCGACCGGATCGTCGTCGGTTTACGTGACGATGATGATCGTTCCCTTTCTGTTATGCAGACGTTATACGCACGTATTCATGCCCCATACGTCGTGACAAGTTTAAGCGGTGCGGAAATGATTAAATACGCCGCCAACGCCTTTTTAGCGACGAAAATTTCGTTCATAAACGAAATGGCGCGCCTTTGCGAAGCGTACGGCGTCGATGTCGCTCACGTCGCGAAAGGCATCGGACTTGATGGACGAATCGGCCCTCACTTTTTACAAGCCGGCATCGGATATGGCGGATCTTGTTTTCCGAAAGATGTCGCCGCCCTGCAACAAATGGCGTATGAAAAAGCGGTGCGCCCGTACATGATAGAAGCAACAAAAACGATTAACGACACGCAGCTTTATTGGTACGTTCAAAAAATAAAGCGGACGTTAGGCACGCTTTCCAATAAACGTATAGCCGTCCTTGGCATCGCCTTTAAACCGAATACAGACGATATTCGCGAGTCGCCTGCCGTATCGCTCATCAAAGCATTGCACAACCTTGGCGCTCATGTCGTGGCGCACGACCCAAAAGCCGTCCTCCCAAACGGCATGGACGTCAAGCAAGCAAAAACGATCGATGAAGCGCTCCAACAAGCGGATGCGGTCATCGTCGCGACCGATTGGGATGAGTATAAACAATTAAACTGGAAACAAGTGAAACAAACGATGAGCGGAAACGTCGTCGTCGACGGGCGAAATAGCTTACCGCGCAACGATGTTATTCAAGCAGGACTGAACTATGTGGGGGTGGGACGCGGATGAATATACTTGTCACAGGGGCGGCTGGCTTTATCGGCTCGCACGTATGCGAAGCGCTGCTGCCGCATCATCACGTCATCGGCGTCGATTCGTTCATCGGTCCAACGCCAAAACAATGGAAAGAAAAAACGATCGACACGTTAAACAAACACGACCGTTTTACATGGATCGAAGGCGATCTTTTATCGTTGCCGCTCGTTGACATCATAAAACAAGTCGATGTCATTTATCATTTTGCTGGCATGCCAGGCGTGCGCACGAGCTGGGGAACGACGTTTGATTTGTACACGACAAACAACATCGTAGCGACGCAACGTTTGCTTGAGGCGTGCAAACAACACCGACCAAAACAGTTTATTTATACGTCCACATCGTCCGTTTACGGTGAAAAAGACGGGCGCGTCGCCGAACATATGACCCCGACCCCTCTTTCGCCATACGGCATTACGAAATTAGCTGGGGAACATTTATGCCGCGTATATCATTCGGAGTTTCATGTGCCGACGACCATTTTGCGCTACTTTACGGTGTACGGTCCGCGCCAACGGCCAGATATGGCCTTTCATCGCTTCATTCGCCATATGTTGTTCGATGAGCCGATCACTATTTTTGGCGATGGCACGCAAACGCGCGATTTTACGTACATTTCCGACTGTGTCAACGGCACGCTCGCCGTGCTTGGCAACGAAAAAGCGATCGGGGAAACGTTCAATATCGGCGGGAAAGAACGAGCTTCGCTAAACGACGTCATCGCTATGCTCGAAGAGATGATCGGAAAACGAGCGAACAAACGATATATGAATAAAGCGATCGGCGAGCCGAAACATACGTGGGCGGACATTTCAAAAGCCGAACGCCTGCTTTCATACAATCCAGCGACGCCATTGCAAGAAGGATTGCGTCATGAAGTCCAATACATTCGCTCGCTTTACGGGAGGTCATAATGCGTATCGCATTCATTTGTACAGAAAAGCTACCGTCCCCAGCGGTGAAAGGGGGAGCCATTCAACTGATGATTGATGGCATCGCCCCATTTCTTGCCGCCAAACATGATCTTACTATTTTTTCGATTACAGACCCGTCGCTTCCCACATACGAACGACGTCACGGCATCGAATACGTACGCGTGCCAAACGAACGGTACGAACACGATGTCGCAAACGAATTAAGCAAACGAACGTTTGACGTCGTTCATGTGTTTAACCGCCCAGCAAACGTTTTACAGTACAAACAAGTGGCCCACGCAAGCCGCTTCGTCACGAGCTTGCATAACGATATGTTTTCACCGATGAAAATGAAACGTGACGTTGCCGAACGAGTGATTGCGGAAGTAGATGCGATCACAACGGTAAGTGAATATATGAAACGAACCGTCACAAAACGATACGATGTCCGAGACGATCTCATTCACATCGTCTACTCAGGTGTCGATGCGACACGCTACACGCCGCCATGGACAGACGAAGGAAAACAACTGCGCACCAACATGCGCCAACGGTTTTTTGTTGAAAAAGATGACGTCATTTTATTTATCGGCCGATTAAGTCGAGCAAAAGGGGTGCACGTATTAATAGAAAGCATGAATGACGTGCTAGCCGACCATCCGCGTGCGAAACTCGTCATCGTCGGAGGAAAATGGTTTAGCGACAACCGCCCGAACGGTTACGTGCACTTCCTGCACAAGCTCGCTCACCCTTACAAAGACCGCATTTTATTTACAAACTACATCCCTTCCGAACACATCCCGCGCATATTGGCGATGGGCGATCTGTTCGTCTGTAGTTCGCAATGGCATGAGCCGCTCGCTCGCGTCCATTACGAAGCGATGGCTGCTGGCGTTCCGATCATTACGACAAATCGCGGGGGAAATGGTGAAGTCATTGAGCAGGACGTCAACGGAATCGTCATTGACGACTACTCATCACCGAAAGCGTTCGCACGCGCCATTAGCGAATTATTGCACGATAAAGAAAAAGCGCTCGCACTTGCTCGCGAAGGACGAAAACGGGCAGAAACGACGTTTTCATTCGCAAACACAGCCGAGCAGCTTGAACGTTTGTACGTTACGATTTGCCAATAAGCGATACGGATACGATATGTTCTAGCGGGATCGTAATCGTCTTTTCCTCCCCGCTGAATGTAAAAAACACTTTTTTACTATCACATTTTTGAATGATCCCTTCATACGTTCGATTTTTCGTTTTTAATTCGCACGTCACCGGCCGAAGCTCATTTGGCAGCGTCGCTAAAAACTCAATGCGCTCGATCGTATCCATGTCGCGAAAGTTCGCAAACGATGGCGGTGGATACGACGGCTTTTCTTTTTTTGTCCGAAACGTCTGTTGCATATAGCACGTTTTCGGCCCTAAATTCGGCTGAACGATATACAACAACGGTGCATTTTCCACATGCTTTTTCATTCCCACACCCCTCCTTTTTACGACTACTATATGCGCAAAAAGAAACGGGCATGCCATCATACGTAAAAAGCTGTTTGGCATCGACCAAACAGCTTTTTCATTACCGCGCTAAAATATGATAACCTGAGTCGACGTGAATCGTTTCGCCTGTGACGCCGCGCGATAAGTCGCTAAATAAAAATAGAGCTGTATCGCCTACTTCTTCTTGTGTCGTTGTACGGCGTAACGGTGCGCGTTCTTCAATTTCTTTTAAAATCGAGTTAAAGTCGCCGACGCCTTTGGCAGATAATGTGCGAATCGGACCGGCGGAAATGGCGTTGACGCGAATGCCGTATTTGCCTAAGTCGTTTGCTAAATATTTGACGCTCGCTTCCAGCGACGCTTTCGCTACACCCATGACGTTATAGTTTTGTACGACGCGCTCGCCTCCTAAATACGTTAACGTGACGATGCTTCCGCCTTCCGTCATTAACTCTTTCGCCGCTTTCGCCACAGCTGTTAATGAATATGCGCTAATGTTGTGCGCCAGCAAAAATCCTTCGCGATCCACGTTCATATATTCGCCTTCTAAATGCTCTTTATTCGCAAACGCGATACAATGCGCAACGCCGTGAATGACGCCTACTTGTTCTTTTATTTGCGCGAAGCACGCTTCAATTTCTTCATCTTTCGTCACATCGCACGGTAGCACAAGCGCTCTGTCATCTTCTAACGTCGCGACTAATTTTTTCACTTCATTTTCAAAACGCTCGCCTGCATATGTAAAAATTAATCGCGCTCCGGCTGCATGAAGCGCACGCGCAATGCCCCAAGCGATGCTTCGTTTATTTGCGACACCCATGACGACGTACGTTTTCCCTTGTAACGATAATTGCATATTCGTTCATCCCCTTATTTTTGTGATTTGTTATTAGAACCTAGTATTAATATCATTATAACAAAAAATTCCCTACTTTGAAATAGGGAATTTATAATAAATAGTCCATGAACATTGTCGCTAATCCGAAATAAATAAGAATGCTAATTAAATCGTTAATCGTCGTAATAAACGGCCCAGAAGCGACCGCTGGATCGATGCGCAATTTATGCATAAAAAGCGGAATAAGCGCCCCGGCGACTGTCGCGACCGTTAACGTCGCAAATAAAGCTAATCCGACGAGAACCCCTAAAAAAAACTGTTGCTTCCATACGTACACGACGACGGTAATCACAACGCCGCACGATAAGCCGATCAACAAACCTGTCAATGCTTCGCGCCCTAACATACTCCATTTTCCTTCTTTTTCTAAATCCCCCATCGCAAGGCGGCGCACAGCAACGGCTAACGACTGCGTTCCTGTATTTCCCGACATACCGGCAATGAGCGGAATAAAGACAGCTAAAATCGCCACTTTTTCTAGCGTATCTTCAAAACGGCTAATTAAATTGGCCGTCATCATGCCTAAAAACAATAAAATAATGAGCCACGGCAACCGCTTTTTCGCCGCTTCAAACGGATTGTACTGAATGTCGACATCCGGAACCCCTGCTAGCTTTGAATAGTCGTCTGTCGCTTCCTCAGAAATGACGTCTACGATATCATCAACGGTAATAATCCCGAGCAAATGATTGTTTGCATCAACGACAGGAAGAGCTAAAAAGTCGTAATTTTGCATTTTTCTAGCAACTTCCTCTTGGTCTTCGTCGACGAACACCGAAACGACGCGATCGTTCATCATGTCGGCAATCATCGCATCGTCGTCAGACGTCAACAATTCGCGCAACGATAACACGCCGACGAGCTGGTGCTGTTCATTGACGACATAAATGTAATAAATCGTTTCCGCATGCGCCGCTTCTTTTTTTAAAATTTGCATCGCCGAACGCACCGTTTGATTCGCATGGATGGCGATATATTCCGTTGTCATAATGCTTCCGGCCGTATATTCTTTATAATGAAGCAACCCTTGAATATCTTTCGCTGCTTCATCGTCCATAATCGTTAAATAGTTTGCGACTTCTTTTTTATCAAGTTCATTTAATATATCGGCAGCATTATCGGCGTACATGTGCGCGAGCATTTGCGCAACAAAAAGCGGATCCATTTCGGATAAATACGTTTTATATTCCTCTTCTTCAATGTCAAGATGATCAAATATTTCTGCCATCTCAGCCGGCGATAAATATTCGTACATTCGCTTTCTTACTTCCGGGCTTTGCTCAATGTAAAACTTAGCCCGATCGTACGGATGCAGTTTTAAAAACTGTCGGCGAAATAACTCCATCTGCTCATCGTACAACGCTTGTACAATATGTTCCATATGATCCCGCCTCCTTTCGACAAAAGTCGCTTTTTTTATTATGCGTGAATCTTTGCCATCTTGCAAGCAACCATGTAAAATGATAGTGCATCACCAAACAGGGGGAACGGCAATGGAAAATGAAAAAACAATACAAACGAAAATAGATTATCACTTATTGTTTATTTTATTTTTAATCGCGATCGTGAGCGCCATCGCTATCGAAAGTGCGCGAGAGACGCTTCCTGCTAAACTTCAACATATTAACTTCGCCCAAAAGCAGCTCATGTGGTACGGCGTCGGTGTTGTCGTCATCGCGGTGACGATGCTTGTCGATTATGACCGGTTGTTTAAAATCGCTTGGTATTTGTATGGCTTTGGCATCATCCTTTTGCTCGGATTAGAATTAAACGTTCCGGGTACATTAACGATTAAAGGAGCAACGAGTTGGTACAGCCTTCCCGGAGGTAACTTCCAACCTTCTGAGCTAATGAAAATTTTTATGATTATCGTCATTAGCCGCATTATCGTCAACCATCGCGAAAAATACAGCGACCCAACGGTGCAAGACGACTTTAAGTTGCTCGGAAAAATCGGCTTAGCGCTACTGCCGCCGCTATTTTTGCTTGCCCGTCAGCCAGATATGGGAATGTCGATGGTGTTTATGGCGATTGCTGGCTCGCTCATTCTCGTTTCAGGTATTCGCTTGCGCATTATTGCGTCAATCGCTGGTGTAGCTATACTTGGGGCAACAGCTTTTATCGTAGCGTTTTTATATTTCCCTGATGTGTTAAAAATCAAGCAATACCAGTTAAACCGTTTTTACGGTTGGCTTAATCCGTATGAATATGCGAGCGAACAAGGATTTCAGCTCATAAAATCGCTTCTTGCGATCGGCTCGGGAGAGTTGTATGGGAAAGGATATAAAAACTTAGACGTGTACTTACCTGAGTCACATACCGACTTCATTTTTAGCATTATCGGGGAACAGTTCGGCTTTATCGGAGCGAGCCTCGTCGTCTCCCTCTTTTTCTTGCTTATTTATCGTATGATTCAAATCGCATTAGAGTGCCACGATCCGTTCGGAAGCTATTTATGCGCCGGCGTCATCGGCATGATCACGTTCCAAGTGTTCCAAAACGTCGGTATGACGATCGGATTGCTTCCAATTACCGGACTTCCGCTTCCGTTCGTCAGCTACGGTGGAAGCTCGCTCGCAACATACATGCTTGCGATTGGTCTCGTCCTAAACGTCCGTTCTCGCACACAAAAATTTATGTTTTCAACGGAACAATAGGGGAACATTTCCCCTATTGTTTGTTCATATACTAATTCCTTGTTTGATCAATAATATGTTTCCTACATTATAAAGTCATACGTACGTTCTCCTAATGAAATCATACTGTTAAACACCTAATCGGATTCATATATTTGAAATTATTTTACATAAGTGTTAATATGATTGGTGAGTTACATTTATTTTCATAAGGAGGAGTGTTCTATGAGAAACGTCGTTCTCACTTTTCTTTCCCTTTTTGCTTTGTTTTTTACTTTTTCTCCATCGAATGCTTTAGCCTACGATAGTATAAGTGAACAGGAGAAAAATAAAATTGTTCAAGAAGCTTTAAAGATCATCGAAAAAAGGTACACCTCCCTTCTCCCCCAAAATAGTGAAGAAAATGTAGAAATTCAAATAAAAAATACTAAGTCGCAACTCAGATTAGAGAATATTATAAAAAGAGACCAAGATTATATAAATAAATTAGGTGCATCGTACAAGAAAATAGAAATTTTGAACGTAGACGACATACAAATAAATCAGGTAAATGAAACAATTAAGTTAAGTTTGAAAGTGGAGGTAGCTAAATACTACCAGTACAAAAACAAAAAGCAGATGGAAGAACATCCATGGCTTGAAACAAGAACACATGAGTTTATTTTCACGTCCAGCGAAAACAAAAGAAGCAAGTTATATGCATTAGTTGATTACAAATTTGAAGATGAAATGGATTACACTAGTGAACAGGCATCAAATAGCAACTTACCTCCAATTGAAGAAATGAATAGACAACAAGTTATTGAAGCAACGAACGACATAAGCATAATGTCCACACAACACTTGTACAATCGATCAGGAGCTAGATCATATGCATACAATTGGTATAACAAAAACAACCCTGACTTTAGAGTTTTCTCAAATAATTGTACAAACTTTATTTCACAAGCAATTAACCGCGGTGGTGGAGTAAATATGGATTGGTGGGGCGATTTGCGGTGGTGGTATCAAGGTAACCAAAACACTACAAGTTGGTCTGTTGCTCATGATTATGTTTATTATGCAAGAAGAAACAATGATGCAGGTGGGCTTGGTGCTTATTATATAAGTAACGTAAAAGATTTGAAAATAGGTAGTCTTGTTGGATATGACTTTGACAACGATGGTTATTTCGATCACCTTTCTATTGTAGTGAATTATGATAGCAACGGAGAACCTTTGACTGCTCAACATACTCCAAGTGACTATAACCGCCCTTGGAAATCAGTCAATTCATTAGCAAAACATTACTTTATTCAAACAAATGATTACTGGTATTCTAATTAGTGAAGTTTAAAGTGAGGAGAAAACATTGAAGAAGTGTATACTGTTATTTATCTTGTTAAGTTTGTTGATAGGATGCAATAAAAAAGAAATCCCTATGTATAATGGATTTCCAATTCCTGAAGGAGCAAAAGTTATAAAAATAGATAGCGATAAAAGTAAGGTACATCCTGTCTTTATCGAACAAGCTATGTTCCAATTAAAAGAGCCTATGTCACCTGACTTAATACCGTCTCATCCTTTCTATCAGATAATTGTGAATGAGGGTTGGAAAGATGAAGAAGCGATAAAGAAGATTGGTGAAAATCGTTATATGTTTAGTAAGGATGATCGACTTATTCAAGTAAGTATTTATAACGATAAAATGACAATTACGGAATATGATCCAAAAATCTTTTGGCAAAAAAATGAGTAGTCCCCAGCGCGTATTGCCCTGGGGATTTGTTGTACATAATGAATAGTAAAAAAGGGAAGATCAATAGATGATATACGACATTATCGGAGATATTCACGGCTGTTTTCACGAATTCATGTTATTAACAAAAAAGCTTGGCTACGTATGGGAAAATGATGTCCCGATTCATCCGAACGGACGAAAGCTTGCGTTCGTCGGCGATTTAGCCGATCGCGGTCCGCAGTCATTACGAGTGATTGACACCGTCATTGCGCTCGTTCAACAAAATAAAGCGGTGTACGTTCCGGGCAACCACTGCGACAAGCTATATCGTTTTTTTCTCGGTCGAAACGTACAAATTACGCACGGGCTTGAAACGACGGTAGCGGAGTGGGAACAAGCAGATGAGAAAACGAAAGAGCGCCTTCGTACGCAGTTTATGACACTGTACGAACAAGCGCCCCTTTATGCCGTCTTAGATGGTGGAAAACTAATCGTTGCCCATGCTGGCATTCGCGCAGATTACATCGGAAAATTCCATCAAAAAGTAAAAACGTTCGTTTTATACGGCGACATTACAGGCGAAAAACATTCAGACGGCTCCCCCGTTCGACGCGATTGGGCAAAACATTACCGCGGCGACGCGCTTATCGTATATGGGCATACACCTGTGAAAAAACCGCGCTGGCTCAACAACACCGTCAACATCGACACCGGCTGCGTATTCGGCGGACAGCTAACAGCGCTTCGCTATCCAGAAATGGAAACGGTCTCTGTTTCATCGACGATGCCATATGTCGCTGAAAAAATTCGTTCATTTGACTAAAGCAAGCTCGCCATATCGTCTGGAAGCGGCGCGTGAAACGTCATTGTCTTTTCAAGAAAAGGATGAACAAACGTCAGCTCACAGCTATGCAACGCTTGCCTTTGCATGCGCTTGCGCAAGCCGCCGTACAAATCATCGCCAACGAGCGGATGGCCAATGTACGAAAAATGGACGCGAATTTGATGCGTCCGCCCCGTTTCTAATTGAATCGACACGTGCGTCATATCGTTTTTATATTGCAATACTTCATAATGCGTCACCGCACGCTGACCATCCGCTCGCACTTCCCGTTCGATGATGCTGTCGCTTTTTCTCCCAATAGGAGCATCAATCGTCCCGACAGACGGGGTGACGTACCCGTGGCAAATCGCTTCATACCGACGCTTTACCCGCCCTTGTTTTTGTTGTTCACTCAATATATGATGCACGTGGCGATGTTTGGCGACAAGCACAAGCCCGGACGTATCACGGTCTAATCTTGTGACGACATGCACAGTCGTTTGCAAGTTTTGCTGTTCGTAATGAAACAACAGGGCGTTCGCTAACGTGCCGCGCGGATGTTCACGGGACGGAATCGTTGACATACCGGGCGGTTTATTGATGACGACAACATCATCGTCTTCATACACAATTGAAAGCGGAATCGGCTCTGGAAGCATGTCGGCGCTTCTTTTCTCGGGCGGAAACGATACGCACACTTCATCCCCCTCTTTTAGCACGTAGCGAACGGTGACGCGCTGACCGTTTACTTCAATATTTCCCCCTTTAAACTTAATGTCTGTCAACGCTGTTTTCGAAATATGCTTTTCTTTTAAAAATTCCCTTACAGCCATTCCATCTTGTTGCTTTGTCACAATCCAACGAAGTTGAAACATACGAATCCCTTTCTACTGATTGAACTACCGCTAGGCTAAAGCCATAACGGATTCCTACGAACACCGAAAGTTTTTTCGGTTATTTAGTAGGCGATCCCCACAGTTCCTGCGGTTAAGAAGCCTAATCGCTTCGTTTTTAATATTGATACTTGCGTTCACATCTCGGTCGTGATGAGTATGGCACACAGGACATTCCCATTCACGCAAAGCAAGATGTTTCACATCTTTGTTTTGATAGCCACAGCACGAACAAAGCTGGCTAGATGGAAAGTTTTTTGCTACGGTGACAACTTGTTTCCCATACCATCTAGCTTTGTATTCGATCATGGCTTTAAACATTGACCAAGATACTTCTTGAATCGCTTTTGCAAGGTTGTGATTTTTTAGCATATGGCTTACCGACAAATCTTCCATCCCGATGATGTCGTGGTTTTTGACAATCTCGGTGGAAATTTTGTGCAAGTAATCATGTCGTGCATTTGTCATTTTTTCGTGCAATCGTGCAACTTTTATTCGTTGCTTATTCCAATTCGAGCCACCTTTTTTTCGTCTGGAAAGAATACGCTGTGCTTTTGCTAGCTGTTCTTCTAGCTTATGAAGCCATTTCGGGTTGGCGTACTTTGTTCCATCTGAAAGAATAGCAAATTCTTTCAAGCCGACATCAATGCCAACGGCTGAACCCGTTTTAGGCAACGCTTGCACGTCAGTTTCAACCAAAATGGACACAAAGTATTTCCCGCTCGGATTTCGTCTAATCGTAGCAGACAAGATACGCCCTTCTACTTCACGACTTTTTGCAAAACGAACAAGACCAAGTTTAGGTAACTTGATGTGCTTATCTAGCACAGCAATATTTCCATTTGTGTATTTAGTCGTATAGGATTGCACAGGATTCTTTTTAGACTTGAAACGCGGTTTGTCGTTTTGCTTTTTAAAAAAGCGATCGTACGCATCATCCAGATGCTTGAGTGAAGATTGAAGTGCGATGCTATCCACTTCTTTTAACCAAGTGAATTCTTTTTTTAATTGCGTCAATTGAGAAGAACAAGCGTTGTAGGTTAATCCTTTACCTGTTTCTTGATAGGTTTCATTCCATTTTGCTAAAAAGTGGTTAAACACAAATCGACTACAACCAAAAGTTTTAGCAATCAGGATTTCTTGTTCTTTATTTGGATAGATGCGAAATTTATATGCTTTGTTGACCAGCATTGACTTCACCTCCTTTAGGTATATGTTTATTATACATCTAGTGTATTATAGTTTTGCAGGTGCAGTTTATGAACTGATCCGTAAAGGCTTGAAAAAGCAATGAAATACATCCATACATTGAAACACAAGGCGACTAGGGCTTACATCCCCTAGCCTAAAGACATAGGGGTTTTACGCCCAATCATATAAATGATTCGCGCACACGCTTCCAAAATGGAAACGGACGGAAGCGGGCAAAGCGAATTTTTTCATCAGCGACGCGGCATTGAATCGATTTTACATCTTTATGCAATAACGATAAATGGTCGATCGTAATTTGAAAATCAACGTTGTTGACCGGCTTTAACATGCACGTATGATGCTTCGGCAAAACGAGCGGCGAGCCGATCGTGCGGAAGACGCGATTGTTAATCGACGCCATTTCCGCGACTTGAATGGCCTCTAACGATGGATGTAAAATCGCACCGCCGAGCGCCTTATTGTATGCGGTGCTTCCTGAAGGAGTAGAAATGCATAACCCATCCCCGCGAAACGTTTCAAATAAATCGCCGCGAATTTCGACATCCATCACGAGCGTCCCGCTTACACTTTTTACAGTACATTCATTGAGCGCTAAATATTTCACTTCACGCCCACCACCGACGTAGCGAATCGTCACTTCAAGAAGCGGATATTCGATCACTTGATACGGCGTTTTAGCGATAGCGATAACGAGCTTTTCTATTTCGTCGGGCACCCAGTCGGCATAAAACCCTAAATGCCCTGTATGCACGCCGACAAACGCCGTATGTTCGAGCCGGCTTCGATAACGATGAAACGCATACAAAAGCGTCCCATCCCCCCCAACTGAAATGACAATATCCGGCTGATCTTCGTCATACGTTAAGCGAAAATCCGTTAAATATGTACGAATTTTATGCATACATTCGTTTGATATCGCGTCCCCTTTCGATATGACCGCAAATTTCACGCGCCTTCACTCCTCGCTCTCTTTTAACTCTTGTTTGCGCGAAAACACCGCTTGCGCTTCTTGAATTTCAAAGCGAATTTTTGACATTTCTTCATCAAGCAAATACGCCGCTTCCGCTGCGCGCTGTAAGCGCAGTTTAATGTCTTCTGGGAAATTCCCGCTATACTTATAGTTTAAAGAATGTTCGATCGTCGCCCAAAAATTCATCGCAAGCGTTCGAATTTGAATTTCCACTAAAATGTTTTTTTCACCGTAAATCATTTGCACCGGATAACGAATGACGACATGATACGAACGATACCCGCTCTCTTTTTTTTGCGTAATGTAATCGCGCTCTTCAACGATCGTAAAATCGTTTCGCTTCCGAAGCAATTGAACGACCGTCTTAATGTCATCAACAAATTGACACATCATGCGCAAACCAGCAATATCTTGCATTTGTTGTTCAAGTTGATCGAGTGGAATATTTTTCTTTTGCGCTTTATCTAAAATGCTAGCGATCGGTTTCACTCTTCCTGTCACAAACTCGATCGGGGAATGAACACCTTGCATTTCAAATTGGGCGCGCATCCCTTTTAGCTTCACTTTCAGCTCTTCCACCGCCTGTTTATACGGTGCTAAAAAAAACTCCCAATGTTTCTCCATTCAACCACCTACTTATGCGAAAAATGCCGTTACCGCCTGTTCCATTTCGTCACCGTAGTTTGCATTTCCTTTAATGTTTTCAATTAAATATGCCATTTCTTCATGAATTCCATCTAATGCGATCGTCGTATCGCTCCCGACAAGAAATACGGGCTCTTTTGTCGCGAGCACCTCCTTCAGCGCCCCCCAAACGTTTTTTGGCATGACGACATAAACGAACGCATCTTCTGCCTCTAATATGTATATGAACGCACATTCGTCTGAATCAACAAGCATATGCTGTCTCGGCTGAAGACCTTGAAGCGACGCATCGCACATCATCATCCAACCACGTTCTTGTCTTTCTGCTGCATGTACATATATTTTCATTTCCTTTCCTCCATCATCTATGATGTCCGCCTTTATTTTACCACATTTCGCCTAACGATGTTCACTAGTTGCACTTTTTCGCATATATGTCGATAATAAAAGATAGACATGACGCAAGGGAGCAAAAAGAAAGATGAAACGGGAATTAGAAATTGAATTTAAAAACGTGTTGACGGCTGAAGAATTTTCCCGCTTAACGAACGCATTTTGCGTGCGCGATGAAGAATGGAGCGTGCAACAAAATTATTATTTTGATACGCCCGACTTTCAATTAAAACAACAAAAAAGCGCATTACGCATTCGTTTTAAAAATGGGACATATACATTAACATTAAAACAACCACATGAAGACGGGTTATTAGAGACGCATGAGCCTCTCACCGCACAAATGGCGACGTCGCTTATTGCAGGAGAGCAACCGCTTGCGGGCGATATGGCGCGCACGCTACAATCGCTTCACATTGACCCGGCAGCTGTCGTTTGCTTTGGCGCACTCACTACTCACCGCGTCGAACGGGCGTACAAAAACGGCACGCTCGTGTTCGATTACAGTGAATATATGAACGTGTCTGACTATGAAATCGAATATGAAGCAAATGATCGCGTACAAGGCGAAAACACATTTATGGAGCTATTACAGTCGTTTCATATTCCAAAGCGGCAAACGAAAAATAAAATTGAACGATTTTACGAAGCAAAATACGAAACGGAGCGATCGTCATGAACGTGCAACAAATTAAATTGCTTTTAGAGCTACAAGCGTTGCAACATTTACAAGGAAAAAAAGAAGCGCCAACGACATCGTTTCACGATCTTTTTCGCGAGTTGTTAACAACCGAAACAGACGGAGAAACAGAAACGATACGTCCATCACTTCCAATGATGACAAGCGCTGAAACGAAAGCGCCGACATACGAAGAAAAGCCGCTTCAAAAACAGGCGATTCATCAATGGATTGACGAGGCGGCAACAAAATACGATGTCGATCCGAATCTCGTTTATGCGATCATTCGCCATGAATCAAACTTTCATCCACAAGCAAAAAGCCGGGCTGGTGCGATGGGGCTCATGCAGTTAATGCCGAGCACGGCGCGCATGTTAGGCGTAACTGATGCGTTTGACCCGCAGCAAAACATTGAAGGGGGCACGAAATATATACGCCAACTTCTTGACCGTTATGACGGCAACATTGCGCTTGCCCTTGCAGCATATAACGCAGGGCCGGGCAACGTCGATAAGTACGGCGGCATTCCGCCTTTTCGTGAAACGATGAGCTACGTCAAAAAAGTCATGCAAACGTATTACTCCGCAAGTCGCATCGTTTGAGATGAAAGAACGTCGTTGTTACAATATTGATATATTTCGGCAAAGGAGTTTTCAATATGTTTCAATCCCCTTATGAAGCGCTTGGAGGCGAACAAGTTATCTCAAAACTCGTTGATGCATTTTACGAACGAGTGGCGAAACATCCCGACTTAGCGCCTATTTTCCCGACAGACTTAACAGAAACAGCGCGAAAACAAAAACAATTTTTAACGCAATATTTAGGCGGGCCTCCGCTTTATACAGCTGAACATGGACATCCGATGTTGCGCGCTCGCCACTTGCCATTTCCGATTACGCCGACGCGCGCAAAAGCGTGGCTTGCTTGCATGCATGAAGCGATGGACGCGATCGGCTTGCAAGGGCCGGTGCGAGATGAATTGTATCAACGGCTTATTTTAACTGCCCAACATATGATTAATACGCCAGAAGACGAGCGAAAGGAGCATGACGGTGAATGAAAAAGTAGTCGCTACGCAAGAAGGAACGACAAAGCAAAAACAATTAGAAATTTACTTATTTGTCGATCCTCTTTGCCCGGACTGTTGGGCGCTTGAACCTGTGTTGAAAAAACTGTGGATCGAATACGGGCAATATTTTACGTTGCGCCACGTATTAACAGGACAGCTAGATAGACTGAACGGCGCAAATTATAAACGAATTGACCGGCATGCGACGCGCATCGGCATCGCCTGTGACGATCGCATTTCCCTGCAAGCACCATTGCCGATTCCATACGTCGCCTCGCTTGCCGTCAAGGCAGCAGAACTGCAAGGAAGGCAAGCGAGCATTCGCTTTTTACGACAACTGCAAGAAATTGTATTTCTTCAAGGGAAAACGATCACAAACACAGGTACGCTCATTCAATGCGCGATTGACGCCGGCTTAGACGTACAAGAATTTATAAAAGACTTATCTTCACCGAGTGCGGTCAAGGCGTTTCAATGCGATTTAAAAATTAGTGCGGAAATGGACGTTCGCGAAGTTCCAACGCTCGTCTTTTTTAATGAAAACATTGAAGAGGAAGGCATTAAAATTTCAGGCTGTTATCCGTACGATGTATACGTCGATTTAATCCATGAAATGCTCGGATTTCATCCTCAACCGTCTCCGCTTCCACCGATGGAACAGTTTTTGCATCATGCCCAGTTCGTCACAACGGATGACATTGCGATGGTGTACAACATGCCACATTGTAAAGCAGAATGCGAGTTAAAAAAGTTGCGCCTGAAACGAAAAGTAGAAAAAGTCGGCTCGTTTTGGAAGTGGGTTGACAAAGAAAAAGGACCCGGCATTTAGCCGAGTCCTTTTTCTTTGTCATAAAGACAACAAAGGGGATGGGAGAAATTTTTCACGGTCAAACAAAGGGGTATAAGTTTGTTTGATTGTGATTCACTTCACGTTTATATATTAACAAACTCTTTTATGTCTTGACAAGTGTTTTGTTTGCTTGTTCACACATTTGTCATAATTATTTTCGCGCTTGCTTATTATGAATAAGTAAGGGGGGATCAGCATGTTCGCGTTGCATATCGTCTGGATCATCGTCGCATGGATCATTCATTTTTTTGCATTAATGCGCTTATTTCCGCTGCTCATCTCAACTCCGTTTTTATTTCTTTCTCTCTTTTCGTTTTTTACGTATCTTAACAACCGCCACCGCTTTCGCGGATTTCATTGAAAAAGACGAAACGTAAAAACCGAAAGAACGCTGTATGTACAACATTCTTTCGGTTTTTGTTTTGACGTATTTAGACAGCTTTTATAATAGCTGTTCAAGTTCTTGCAGTTTTTGTTCAAACACGTAGCAAGCTTGTTCAATTGGATGTGGAGACGTCATGTCGACTCCCGCTTTTTTCAACACTTCAATCGGATAGTCCGAGCTTCCAGCTTTTAAAAATTCAATATATCGCCCAACTGCTCGCTCGCCTTCTTCTAAAATTTGTTTACTTAACGCTGTTGCCGCGCTAAAACCTGTCGCATATTGGTACACGTAATAATTGTAATAAAAATGCGGAATGCGCGCCCATTCTAATCCGATTTCTTCGTCGATGACGACGCCATCTCCAAAGTACGTTTTGTTTAGCTCGTAATATTTTTCCGTCAACACTTGCGCTGTCAGCGCCTCACCGTTTTGTACCATTTGGTGAATCATATGTTCAAACTCAGCAAACATCGTCTGGCGGAAAACGGTGCCGCGGAACGTCTCTAAATAATGATTTAATAAATACAACCGTTTTTTCTCATCATCGATCGTTTTTAATAAATAGTCGTTCAATAGCGCCTCGTTGCACGTTGACGCCACTTCCGCAACGAAAATGGAATAGTTTCCGTACGGATACGGTTGGAATTTGCGCGTATAGTAACTATGCACGGAATGTCCGAATTCATGCGCCAACGTAAATAAGTTGTTTACATTATCTTGCCAGTTCATTAAAATGTACGGGTTCGTTCCATATGCGCCCGACGAATACGCTCCGCTCCGCTTGCCGCGCGTTTCTTGCACATCGACCCATCGGTTGTCAAACCCTTCTTTGACGATCGCAATATACTCGTCCCCGAGCGGCGAAAGTCCTTTTAACAATATCTCTTTTGCTTCTTCGTACGTCACTTTCATATCGACTTGTTTCACAAGCGGTGTATATAAGTCATACATGTGCAACTCGTCTAATCCGAGCACGCGCTTACGCAAATGAACGTAACGATGTAAAAGCGGCAAATATCGGTGAATCGTTTCAATTAAGTTATCGTACACCGTCTCTGGAATTTGATTTTTGCTTAATGCCGCCTCGCGCGCTGAACGGTAGTTGCGCACGCGCGCAAAAAAGTTATTTCGCTTTACCGCCCCGCTTAACGTGCTCGCAAACGTATTTTCATATTTGCGATATGTATCATATACCGCTTTAAACGCATCGTGACGGACGCGGCGATCTTCGCTTTCAAGAAAACGAATGTAACGGCCGTGCGTCACTTCCACTTCTTCCCCGTTTTCATCTTTAATCGTCGGAAAACGTAAATCGGCATTGTTCAACGCCCCAAACGTATTGCTTGGCGCGTTCATCACTTCCGCTGCCTGCGCAAGCAACGCCTCCTCTTTTTCCGATAACACGTGCGGGCGTTGGCGATTCATTTCATCTAACTCATGTTCATACAACCGGAGCGGTTCATATTGTTGTAAAAACGTGCGCAACACGTCTTCATCTAACGCTAAAATTTCCGGCACGATAAACGCCATCACATTGCCTGCTTCAGCATACAAACTTTCCGCTCTCGTTTCAAACGCTTGATAAAACGAATTGGCCGTATCTTCATCATGGCGCATATGCGCATATGCGTATAACTTTCCTAAACGAAACAATACGTGATCGCGATATTGAAGCGCTTCATATAACGTTTGCGCGCTCTCTCCAAGCTTCCCTTTATACTCCGAAAATTTCGGAAGAAGCGCTGCAATCGCTTGAAACTCCTCTTCCCACTGTTCATCTGTTGCGAAAATATCTTCTAAACGCCACGTATACTGTACGGGAACGTCTTTGCGTGTCGGCAATGTTTTTGCCATATTTCTCACCTCTTGCCTTAAAAATGTTTACTTATATATTATTCTCGTTTTATAAAAAAATCCTCTTTTTTGCTTACAATTCGTCGCAACACGTCTTCATCTCCCTTCATCGCTTCTTCGATCGTGCTTGGCAGCGACCATGAGCGAATGCGTTGAAACGAGCTTTTTCCAACTTTTTTTAAAAAGCGAAGCGACACGAGCGCATGCAAATAGTCCATGAGCGCATAGGAATAATGACTTGTTGTCACGAGCGGCAGTTGGCGAACGCGAACGATATTTTGACGAATGAAACGTTGCAATTGTTCATATAATTGATGAAACGAAAACGTCACATGAAGTGGAACGGCCATCATCTCCATTAACATATACGTCTGCCAAATAAACGGAGGGGTTTCAAACCAATACGAATGGCGAAGCGGAATGCCCGCCTCGTGCGGAAACAACGATGGCGTCATATGGGCATTGTACACGATGTGGCAAAATGTACGGTTCGTTCGGTAATATAGAGGAGATAGCCGCCATTGTTTCTTTTTCATGTTCCAAGCGTAAAAAAGCGTGTCAGCTTGTGGTCGGGGCGTCATGTGAAGGAAAGTAAATGACATCGCATGAAGCGGAACGGTCGTCCATTGGCCGTATGCGAGCGTTGCTGATAGCGGAATGAGATGATGAAGAAATGAAAATTGTTTACGGATCGGGCAATAAAACGTGATCGTCCCGTTGTCATTGAAAAAAAGCCATGAAAAAGAAGATAACTGAAACAGCAAACCGCGGCGCTGAAGGTAGGATCGGTGAAGAATCCAAACCGGAACGATGTTTGCACACATATACGCTTTCGTTCGTTTCATAAACGACGACATCGGGATGAGTGAACATTGATATTCGAGCGCATACATCTTTTCCTTATACGATACAAACACATCTGGACGCTGTTGAATATGCGGCAAATATTTTTCTACTTCCGCTTTCAACGGTCCGCCTTTCACCCATTCGTACAGCTGTTGTTTCCCTTGTAAATGGGCAGCGGTTTCCCGCTCCGTTTCAATGACGCATCTCGTTTCGTGGGCAAAATGCGGCATTCGTTTTTTTCCAATTTTCAATTGCACGCGCCCAAAACAAACGGGACAAATAAACGACTTTGTCTCACGCCATCGTTGGAGCTGCTCGACCGTCCAGCCGTCCAATAGCGAACATACTTCTCCATTTTCGAATAACGCAATAAACATATCATCTCCCCTTTCTCCTACATTTTTTTCACCAAATGTTCCTTTTCTCCTGCAAAGAAAACAAAAATAGGGGAACAACTAAATTTATTGAATTAGGCGTTTTTTATTTCCCTTCTTTCACATTTTGTCATACAATAGAAGTACAAGATGTGGAATGAGGGCGAATGCTCGGGGGTGAATTCCCTTCCTGATTGGATCATTGTAGAAGGGAGCTGAGGAACATGGAAATCGAACGCATCAACGAATATACGTTAAAGTTATATATATCGTACGGCGACATTGAAGAGCGCGGATTTGATCGCGAAGAAATTTGGTTTAATCGCGAGCGAAGCGAAGAATTATTTTGGGAGATGATGGATGAAATTCATCAAGAAGTGGAACTTTATTTAGAAGGCCCGCTCTGGATTCAAGTGCATGCAGTGGAAAAAGGGATAGAAGTATTTGTTACGAAAGCGCAAATTTCAAAAGACGGAACAAAGCTCGAATTGCCTATTCTCGATGAACGGTTTAAAGACTTGCCTGTCGATGAAAAAATCGAGCAAATATTAGACCAACATTTTAACATGATTAAAGCCGCATCGACAGCGCCCGAAAATCCACTTCAGTTCGTCATTCGCTTTAAAACGATCGAGGACGTCATCTCGTTAGCGCATCGTCGCGATTTTTCAACGTTAAACAACCGGCTATTCGCGCTAGAAAACAAATATTATTTATACGTCGAATTTACGGAAGATGATCATGACCACGACATTGATAATATGCTAAGCATATTGCTTGAATACGGGCAAGATTCCCAAATGACGATTCATCGTCTCGAAGAATACGGAAAAACGATTATTGCCGAACAGGCGCTAACGATGATCGCTAAACATTTTCCAAACTAATACGCCGATTTCAATCGATTGAAATCGGCTTTTTTTTCGCAAGGGTTAGGTGAACGACAAATGAGAAACGCCTTAAAAGTTGCAATCTTTTTGCTTGCTTTCATCGGGATATTAGCTGTGACAAAAGATCATTGGGAAGGCTGGCTGCTCGGGACGTTCAGCTTATTCGTCACCTTGTCGGTCATTTTCATTTCGTTTGTCATCTTTTTAGAAAATCGTCATCCGACGAAGACGCTCACATGGCTCGTTGTATTTGGCAGCTTTCCGCTCGTCGGCTTCATTTTTTATTTGTTGTTCGGTCAAAACTATCGGAAAAAGCGGCTATTTCGAAAAAAAGCGTTGCTCGATGAACAAACGTTTCGCAAAATGGAAACGAATCGACATCACGACCGAAAGCTATATATGAAGCCTCACCAACAACCGTTGTTGCAGCTTGCGAAACGGCTGACGAAAGAGACGATTTCAACCGCTACGCAAACGCGCGTCTTAACGAACGGAGAAGAAACGTTTGCCGCTATTTTTGCCGAATTGGAAAAAGCAGAACATCATATTCATCTTGAATATTATATTGTCCGCGATGACGACATCGGTCAGCGCTTAAAACAAATATTAATGAACAAGGCGAAAAAAGGGGTGCACGTCCGCTTTTTATACGATGCGGTTGGAAGCTGGAAACTATCGAAAACATACATACACGACTTGCGCGAGGCTGGCGTGGACATCGTTCCGTTCTCCCCTGTTCGCCTGCCGTTTTTAAACAATACGATTAACTTCCGCAACCATCGAAAAATTATCGTCATTGATGGAAAAGTCGGCTTTGTCGGCGGCTTAAATATCGGGGACGAATATTTAGGAAAAAACGAATATTTCGGGTTTTGGCGCGATACGCATTTATTCGTTTACGGAGAAGCGGTTCGCACGTTGCAGCTCATCTTCTTGCAAGATTGGTATTACATGACTGGGCAAACGTTGTTGACGATGAACTATTTACATGCGCCTACAGTGCATGATCATCATCTTGGCGGCGTTCAACTTGTAGCAGGCGGACCAGATACGAAATGGGAAGTGCTGAAACATTTATTTTTTGCGATGATTACATCAGCACAGCGCTCCATTTGGATCGCCTCCCCATACTTCATTCCGGATGAAGATATTTTGACGGCGTTAAAAGTAGCGGCATTAAGCGGAATTGATGTGCGGCTTCTCGTTCCGAAGCGCCCTGATAAAAAAATCGTTTTTTACGCTTCTCGCTCGTATTTCCCTGAACTGCTAGAAGCGGGAGCGACCATTTATGAATACGAAAAAGGATTTATGCACAGCAAAATTATCGTTGTTGACGGCGAACTCGCGTCGATCGGCACAGCGAATATGGATATGCGCAGCTTCCATTTAAACTTTGAAGTGAATGCGTTTTTATATCAAACACCGAGCGTCCAAACGTTAGTCGATGACTTTTTAAACGACTTTCGCGATTCAACGCAAATCGATAAAAAACAATTTCAACATCGCCCGCTTTGGATGCGGCTCGCCGAGTCGACTGCTCGCCTCCTTTCGCCGCTATTGTAAAAAGGCTTAGCGTTTATGCTAAGCCTTTACTGTTGACGAGCTGTTGTGCCTGACGCAATTGATACGTCCGCACTTTTCTCGGTAAAAAGCGGCGAATTTCATCTTCGTTGTAACCAACTTGCAGGCGCTTCTCGTCCATGATAATCGGACGGCGCAACAGTCCTGGATGTTGGCGAATAATTTCATATAAATCTTGTAGCGGCAATGAATCGACTTGGATGTTTAGCTTTTGAAAAATTTTCGATCTCGTCGAAATAATTTCGTCTGTCCCGTTTTCGGTCATGCGCAAAATGCCTTTAATTTCTTCAATCGTTAACGGTTCCGCGAAAATGTTACGCTCTTTATACGGAATGTTATGCTCTTCTAACCACGCTTTTGCTTTTCGGCAAGACGTACAACTTGGCGATGAATACACGATCACCATATATAAATCACTCCCTTAAAAATGGGTTGCTGGAATACATTTCTGTATTAAAACACATCTTATTTTAAAATGACTTTAAAAAACTCTACAACGTACATTATACAACAAAAAAGTTTAGAAAGATACACCTTTTTTAGCTTCCACACATATTTATACGGTTGTCCAATACGAACGGTTTCATTTTTCGTTGCGTTCATTTGAAATTTTCTCTACAATAAAAATAGACATGGCAAACAAAGGGGGAAATGACATGGCGCAATTTTTTATTGACTTTACGATTGTTGCCATTTTAGTTATCGGTATCACAGCGCTTATGGGCGTCATTTTAAACGGCATCGGAGAAAACGTATTTGGCGGACGAAAAAAGCGACTACATACAGCGATGAGCGAACATGTGCAAACAGGATGGAAAATGGTCGGCGGCAAAAAAGCTTCGAGATAATCTCGGAGCTTTTTTTAAAAACGAAATAGTCAAATGAATCAAAATATTGTATAATACTTTAGTGCATCAAACGAAAAAAGCTAATCTCTCGAAAGCCGAGAGATTAGCTGTACATCGCCTTATATGTTTCGTACTCTGCTTCAGAGCAGTAAACGAAATGGCCTGGCGTAATTTCGCGCATGCGCACATCTTCGCCTTCTTTATAGTTATGTTGTGACGGGTCGTAAATAATCCGTTTTCGCGTCCGCTCTGTTTCTGGATCTGGATGTGGAATCGCAGAAAGGAGCGATTTTGTATACGGATGAATCGGATTGCGATACAGTTCTTCTGCATCGGCAAGCTCAACCATTTTTCCGAAATACATAACACCGATGCGATCGCTAATGTATTTCACCATCGACAAGTCGTGGGCGATAAATAAATACGTCAATCCTTTTTCGCGTTGCAACTTTTTCATTAAGTTGACAACTTGCGCTTGAATCGATACGTCTAACGCCGAAATGGGCTCATCGGCAATAATAAACTCTGGCTCAACCGCAAGCGCGCGCGCAATGCCGATCCGTTGACGCTGACCACCTGAAAACTCATGCGGATAACGGTTCGCATGTTCACGGTTCAATCCGACCGTCTCAAGCAGTTCATATACGCGGTTCATGCGCTCTTCTTTCGACGATGCTAAGCCGTGAATATCGATTCCTTCTGCAATAATATCCGCAACAGTCATTCGCGGGTTTAATGACGCATACGGATCTTGGAAAATCATTTGCATTTTTCGTTTTAATTCTTTCGCTTCTTTCGATGATTTTTTCCGATGCACACTTAACCCGTTAAACAACACTTCTCCGCCTGTTGCCTCATATAGCCCAATAATCGTGCGTCCTGTCGTTGACTTTCCGCAACCCGATTCGCCAACGAGACCGAGCGTTTCTCCTTTATAAATATCAAACGTCACATCGTCAACCGCTTTAACGACTTGACCTTTACCGACTTTAAAATATTGTTTTAAGTTTTTCACTTCAACGAGTTTGTTCATCGCTTCTCCCCTCCTCGATCTTTCGTTAATGCTTCGAACTTTTTCATCCGTTCACGAACGACCTTCGGAGGTTCGACTTTCGGTGCGTTTGGGTGAAGCAACCATGTTGCGGCATAGTGCGTATCAGACACTTGAAACATCGGCGGCTCCATTTCGTAATCAATTTTTAGCGCATATGCATTACGAGGCGCGAACGCATCGCCTTTTGGCGGATTTAATAAGTCTGGTGGCGTTCCTGGAATAGAGTACAATTCTTCATCTCCGTGCTCTAAGCTTGGCATCGACGCAAGTAGCCCCCACGTATACGGATGTTTCGGATTGTAGAAAATTTCATCGACTGTTCCTTTTTCAACAATTTTTCCCGCATACATGACCGCCACACGATCCGCCACATTTGCGACAACACCTAAATCGTGCGTAATGAAAATAATCGATGTTCCTGTCTTTTTCTGAATGTCTTTAATGAGCTCTAAAATTTGTGCTTGAATCGTCACGTCTAGCGCAGTTGTCGGTTCGTCCGCAATTAACACTTTCGGATTGCAAGCAAGCGCGATCGCAATGACGATCCGTTGGCGCATACCGCCTGATAATTGATGCGGATATTGTTTAAAACGAAGCGCTGGCTCTTTAATGCCGACAAGGTCAAGCAATTCAATGGCGCGCGCTTTCGCTTCTGCTTTTGTCATTTGTTGATGTTTTAACAATACTTCTGTAATTTGTTTTCCGATCGTCATCGTCGGGTTTAACGCTGTCATCGGATCTTGGAAAATCATTGAAATTTCTGCTCCGCGCACACGTTGCATTTCTTTTTCAGACAGCTTTGTCAAATCGCGGCCTTCTAATAAAATTTGACCTTGCTTAATTTTTGCTGGCGGCATCGGAAGTAGACGCATGAGCGCTTTCGATGTCACCGATTTTCCTGAACCAGACTCCCCAACGATCGCAAGCGTTTCTCCTTTGTACAAGTCAAACGATACACCGCGTACAGCTTGTACTTCTCCACCGTACACATCAAACGAAATATGCAAATCTTTTACCTCAAGTACCTTCTCCATTGTTCCACCTCCTCTATTTACGCATTTTCGGATCAAGCGCATCGCGCAAACCATCTGCTAATAAGTTAAAGCTTAAAATAAGCAAGCTAATGACAAACGCTGGAATCATCATTAAATGCGGGAACGTTTGGATCGACTTATAACCGTCATTTACAAGGGAACCGAGCGACGCTTCTGGTGGACGAATACCGAGTCCAATAAAGCTTAAAAACGCTTCTGTGAAAATGGCGCTCGGAATTGTAAACATCGTCGTAATAATAATTGGACCAACGACGTTCGGAAGCAAATGTTTGCCGATAATGCGCGCATCTGACGCTCCGAGCGTACGTGCTGCTAGTACGTATTCCATATTTTTCAACTTTAAAATTTGTCCACGCACAATGCGCGCCATCGTCACCCAACCGGTAATAACCATCGCCATCGTAATCGAAATAATTCCCGGCTCAAATACGAGAATAAATAAAATAACGACAATTAAGTTCGGGATACCGACTAATACTTCAATAATGCGCTGCATAATATTGTCGACGCGTCCTCCGTAAAAACCGGACACACCACCGTAAATAATTCCAATTAACAAGTCAATGGTTGCAGCTAACACCCCGATATATAACGAAATACGGGCACCATACCACGTACGTGTCCATAAATCGCGACCGAGGTCATCGGTTCCAAACCAATAGTACTCTTTTACACCACGCTTTTCATATACGTTAATGCCGTTCATATCTTTTCCGTTAAATGGAAGCCAATCAATATGTTCTAACACCGGGATACGCGGTGGTAATTTCGCATGACTTAAATTTTGTTGTTTGTACGTACGATCGCTCATGATCGGTGCAAAAATAGCCATCAACGTAATGGCAATAATCATGATTAGTCCGAAAACAGCACCTTTATTTTTTCTTAATCGAAGCCAAGCGTCTTGTAAAAACGTTAAGCTTGGACGATTAATTTTTTCCATATCACCTTGACGCTCTGTCGCTAGCTCAAACAACTCAGGAGATAGTTGCTTTTCTGTCATTATTTTTTCCCTCCCGCCAAACGAATTCGCGGATCAATTAAGCCGTAAAGCACGTCCACAATAAAAATAACAAAAATAAATAACGCACTATAGAAAATAGTCGTTCCCATAATGACCGGATAGTCATTTAAGTTAATGGAACGAACGAACTGTTCCCCTAAACCAGGGACAGCAAAAATTTGCTCAATGACAAGTGTTCCTGTCATTAAGTTAACAGCCATCGGACCAAGAATTGTAATAATTGGAATCATTGCATTTCGCAATCCGTGTTTAAAAATGACGCCAAAGCCGCTAATTCCTTTTGCACGCGCTGTTAAAATATAGTCCGAACCGAGCACTTCTAACATTTCTGTACGCATAAAGCGCGCGATGCTCGCGATAACGAATACGGATAACGCTAGCGTTGGCATGATCGTGTACTCAAAACCATCCCAAAACGCAACAGGAAGTAATTTTAATTTTACACCGATGTAATATTGCAACAATCCACCGAATACAAATGATGGAATGGAAATACCTAAAACAGCTAACACCGTTGCTCCATAGTCAACCGCTGTGTTGTGACGAACAGCAGCGATCACACCGAGCAAAATACCAACAATTGTCCCGAATACGAGCGCTTGAAAACCGAGTTGTGCCGATGGCCCAATGCGATCACCAATAAGCTGTGTGACTGGGCGGTTATCATATTGGAAGGAAACTCCTAAATCACCTTTTACTAAATTGCCTAAATAACGAACGTATTGAACAGGAACTGGATCATTTAAACCATACTTTTCTAAAATGATTTTTTGTTGTTCTGGTGATAGCTTCTCTTGATTTTGGAGGGGGGAACCTGGGAGAAGCTTCATTAAAAAGAACGTGGCTGTTGCAATAATAAATAGCGTAATAATCATATAAATAAGACGTTGCAACGTATATCGTGCCATATCGCACACCTCCTTACAAAATTAAAAACTTTTTGAAATTTTACTGATTAGCAGGCAAAAGGAGAGTATATGCTTTCGCACATATACTCTCCTTTCTTTTTCGATTACTCGATATAAGCCCACTTATAGCTATTGTCTGGACCAAATGGATGATCAACGATACCTTTCACGTATTCACGCTCTAAGTACGCTGCACCACGTTGGTACATTGGCGCGATAACTGCCTCATCTAACAAGATTTTCTCAGCTTTTACCATCGCATCCCAACGAGCTTGCAAGTCAGAAAGAAGCGTTGTTTTCGCATCTTTTACAAGTTGGTCGTACTCCGCATTTGACCAACCAGTTTGGTTGTGAGCACCGTTTGTGACAAACATATCGATGAATGTCATTGGATCTTGATAGTCTGGACCCCAACCAGCAAATGAAAGCTCATATTGCATTTTGCTTTCAAGATCAAGTTTTTGTTTAAATGGTTGTTGTTTAATGTTAATTGTTAAGCCTGGTAAGTTTGTCTCAAGTTGCTCTTTCAAAAATTCACCGATTTTCTTCGCGCTTTCAGAGTCGTAGTTTAACAATTCAAGCGTAACTTTGTCTTTGCCAAGCTCTTTTTTCGCTTGTTCCCAATATTTTTTCGCTTCTTCAGCGTTGAATTTCACTAAGTCGCCATTTTCTTCACGGAAGTCTTTTCCGTTCGGACCTGTAACGAATCCTTCTGGAACGAAGTAGTTCGCTGCTTTAGAACCGTTGTTTAAAATCGTCGCAACCATCGCTTCTTTATCGAAGCCCATCGCAATCGCTTTGCGAGCATTTACGTTTTTCAACACTTCATTCTTTTGGTTCATACGAATGAAGAATAATACTGGTTCAGATTTTGTTTTAAAGTTTTTGTCGCTGCTATATTTGTCAACAAACTCTGCACTTAAACCGACGCGGTCTGCTTTGTTTGTTTCATACAAGTTTACACCTGTTGCTACATCTTTTACGATGTTGAAGTTAATTGTTTCAAGTTTAACTGTTTGTGCATCCCAATATTGCTCGTTTTTCTTTAATTGGAAGCTTTGTTCATGTTTCCACTCGCTTAATACGAACGGACCGTTGTAAATTGTTGTGTTTGCTTCAAGACCGTATTTGTCCCCTTGCTCTTTCACATACTTTTCGTTTTGTGGATAGAACGTAGGGAATGCTAATAAGCTTAAGAAGTATGGAATTGGGTTTTTCAATTCAACTTGTAACGTTTTTTCGTCAACTGCTTTGACGCCTAATTGGTCAACAGGCACTTTTCCTGTATTGACTTCTTCAGCGTTTTTAATATCGTACATAATGTACGCATACTCAGCACCTGTGTTCGGATCAAGCGCTTTTCTCCAAGCATATACGAAATCGTTTGCCGTTACAGGCTCGCCGTTTGACCATTTTGCATCGCGAAGTTTGAATGTGTACACTTTTCCATCTTCGCTTACTTCATAGCTTTCAGCCATTCCTGGCGTAGGCTCGTTGTTTTGGTCTAAACGGTATAACCCTTCAAATACGTTGTTCATGACGCGGAATGACACGCTGTCCGTCGCTAACGTAGAGTCTAATGAAGGAATTTCAGAAGTTTCTAACAAGTTCAATACTTGCTCTTTTGCCGGCTCTTCTTGAGCTGGCTTTTCGCCTTCATTGGCAGTCTTGTCTTCTTCTTTTTTGCCGCCACACGCTGCTAAAAACGTGGACAGAGCAAGAAGAAGAGCGAAAAAGATGGATAACTTTTTCTTCATGCGAGTTTCCCCCTCATCTGTTTATTGTATTTATTTCCATCTTCTGATTTATCAGAAGATTTGAAACACAAGGACATTATATAACGAATTAATATATTTGAAAAGATTTTTTAAAAACTTTTTTTAAATTTTCTAACATTTTGGAGGAATGTCAGGTTTGTTTACATTTAAGTGAAATCAGCTTGATGACTATTTTATTCGTTTTATTGTCATTTGTAAATAGAAAATTTACACTTTTTTTAGTATAATACTTTACAGCGATTAAGTACGAAAGGTGGATGAGTTGTGAAAAAGCTAGTCGTGACAAGCTTTCTCGTCTTTTTTATTGCGCTAACAGTTGCACTTTTTTCTGCACATAGATGGCTTACTTTTATTAACGTTTCGTTTCTCCTCGCTCAACCGCTCATCATCATCGGTGGCTTACGGTTCATTTATGAACGAGGATTTTTCGATGTAACGATCGCGAGTTTTAAGCGGTTGTTTCGCTCACCTGTCGAGCGTTATTATGCCCAAGACGAACATGATGATGAAACAAAAACGCAGTGGGGTGCTCCCTTTTTTTTCGCTGGACTATTCGTAACGTTCATGACGCTCATTTTGTCATACGTTTATTGACATAAAAAAACGAACACCATATAATGTTTTAAAAAACCGATGCGATGACGAAGAATAGTACATATGACGAGGCGTTCAGAGAGCTTGTGGACGGTGCGAACAAGCCGCTAGTTGTATGGAATGGGCTTTCGAGCATTCAAGCTGAACAAAAAGTAGGCTTGGACGGTTGCCTTCCGTTACAAAGGCGCCATGCGTAAAGCATGGGCAAAGTGATTGTCGACATGACAATAACTAGGGTGGCACCACGGTTCTATCGTCCCTACAGATGATAGAACCTTTTTTATTTAGATTTAGAAAATAAAAAGGAGTGATTCGATGAAAACGATTTTTTCTGGCATTCAGCCGAGCGGCGTCATTACGCTCGGGAACTATATCGGAGCGATGAAACAATTTGTTGAACTGCAACACGACTACAACTGCTACTTTTGCATCGTCGATCAACATGCGATTACCGTTCCGCAAGATCGGCTAGCGCTCCGTAAAAACATTCGCAGTTTAGCTGCATTTTATTTAGCGGTCGGCATTGATCCGAACAAATCAACGTTGTTTATCCAGTCAGAAGTTCCTGCGCATGCACAAGCAGGTTGGATTTTACAATGCATCGCCTACATCGGCGAATTGGAGCGCATGACGCAATTTAAAGATAAATCAGCAGGAAAAGAAGCGGTCAGCGCCGGATTGTTAACGTACCCACCACTTATGGCAGCGGACATTTTACTTTACTCGACAGACATCGTTCCTGTTGGTGAAGATCAAAAACAACATATTGAGTTGACACGCGATTTAGCGGAGCGATTCAATAAACGATACGGCGACATTTTCACGATCCCAGAAGCGCGCATTCCGAAAATCGGAGCACGCATTATGTCGCTCACCGATCCGATGAAAAAAATGAGCAAATCCGATCCGAATCAAAAATCGTACATTACGCTGCTTGATGATGCGAAAACGATCGAGAAAAAAGTAAAAAGTGCTGTTACCGACTCAGAAGGCGTCATTCGTTACGATAAAGAAAATAAACCGGGCGTATCGAACTTATTAACGATTTACTCCATTTTGGCGAACGAACCGATCGAACAGCTAGAAGCGCGCTATGCTGGAAAAGGATATGGGGAGTTTAAAGCAGATGTCGCAGAAGCGATTATTAACACCTTAACACCAATTCAAGAAAAATATTATGAGCTCATGGAAAGCACAAAATTAGACGATATTTTAGACGAAGGTGCCGAAAAAGCAAATCGCGTCGCAAGCAAAATGTTAAAGAAAATGGAAAACGCCATCGGCTTAGGTAGAAAAAGAAAATAAAAAACTCAGCTCCGTGTAGGGCTGAGTTTTTTTAATTGACTTTCGGTTCTTGTTCCATTTCCCATAGTTTTTCGAAAAACGGTTGCCCTTTCACGAGCCGCTCGCATAAATGAGCGTGTCGTTCGGACCAACCGTATTTCGCTTCTTCATACAAGCCATTCCACGCTTCTTCAAATGACATTTGCTGAATATACGCATACTTCTCCGGCGCCCATTCCGTATACCAATAGCGCACTTCTGCCGCATTTTTCATTCCATACAGCTGGTCGAGCGCCATAAATAACAGCTGCTTCAATTGCCGCTCTTTCCGTGTCAATCCGCTCATAAGCGCCGGATGCGGCGATAAAATATGATACTCTCTTTCACTTTGTTCAAACGGATATAGACGCACATCTTGCTCTTTCACCATGTCGTACACGAGTTGTTCTTGGCGCGGAATCAGTCGGCTTTTGCGAATCGGAATATGATAGCCAATCGTATCAATTGCAATAATTTCATAACCATCTGTAGCGATAAAACAATATTCAAGCTGAATACGCTCATGATTTTTACGTACGTACGCTTTTTGATGCACATCTTCAAGCAGCGCCTTCGGAATTTCAGACAAACTATTTTCCAAGTAGTGAAACAGTTGCGTGCTCACTTTTAACACGGGCACTTGATCTAACAACTCAATCGCATCATCTTTTCTCCATTCGTAAAAATGGCAAACGTTATATCCGTTTTCTTCTCCTTCAAACCAATTCACCCAAACATCGTGAAGATATAACATGCATAACCCCTCACTTCGAACGATTTGTTCACAGTATGGTCAGAGGTTGCTCATTTTATTCCATTTCACCCTAAATTTAACCATCATCATGTGAAGGAAAAAAAATGCTTAACCACGTAATGAACAACCCGATCGGAAGAAAATAACATTCTACTTTTGTGCTAATAAATATAACGTATTCTTTCCAGTCTGAACGTGAGGCGATGATATTTAAATATGCAATCATCGTCGTTCCACCGACGACCGACATGCCAAACCCGAGCAAATAAAAAAAGAAACGCATATATAAGTCCCCCTTGTCCACTACTATATGTATGAACAATAGGACGAACGATGCGTTACAACAAAAAAATTTCTTCCGACGGCATAGCAAATAGCTCAATCATCGTCTTTTTTGTCAACGCCCGCTTCACAATTTCATACCCGACTGCATAGCCAAGCATGCGCGGATAAAATGATAACCCGTATAAAATGGCACGATAGCGCGCATCATTAGGGCGAAGCGACATGTTTGGAACGATCCATTTTTTCGTAAACTGCTTCAGTTGCTCTTCTGTGTAATATGTCGTCCATTTAGCGACATATTCGCTCCCAAGCCGTTCGTATACCGCATGTTCTGCCAATCCTTCCATAACGATACGGTCAATGAGCGTATATTCTCGTTCATCTTTCGGATCAACGTGTAGACGACAAACGTGATGATATTCGTGAATGAGGAGGGCATAAATATGTTCGTTGGACAGATGAGGGAGTAAAAATAAAAATAGCTGATCGCGAAAAGCGACGCCTGATTTTCCGCCAAACTCGTGTTGAAGTGTACGATTCGTTGCATCTGCAGGGAAAATATAAATCGGCACATCTGGGCCGTTCCACTCTTTTTTTAGCTCCGCAAACTTTTTCGCAACAAACGCCCAAACGTTTTTTTGTTCTAGCTGTTTCATGATCTCGCGTTGATTGCGCCGCGCCATGCCGTGCGTAAATAAATGACGTTGCACGTCCTCTTTTATTTTTTCGCGCCATAAATCGCGTTCAAACCAATGTTTCGTATTTACAACCCCCATGATTTTTCCTCCTTTCGTCATTGCATTGTACGACAAGCGAAAAGAAAACGTGAAAAAAGGATGAGGGTGTCCTCATCCTTCGTACGCTTTAAAAATAATTGTTGCATTATGTCCACCAAAGCCGAGCGAGTTGCTTAATACCGCACGCACATGTTGTTTACGCGCCACGTTTGGCACGTAATCTAAGTCGCATTCTGGGTCTGGCGTTTCGTAGTTGATCGTCGGCGGAATGATGTTATCGTAAATGGATAAAACAGAGAAAATTGCTTCAACAGCACCCGCTGCTCCAAGCAAATGGCCCGTCATCGATTTCGTCGAGCTGACAGCTAGTTTGTATGCGTGTTCGCCAAATACTTCTTTAATCGCCATCGTTTCATATTTATCGTTATATTCCGTGCTCGTGCCGTGCGCATTAATGTAGTCGATGTCCTCTGGCTGCATATTCGCATCATGAAGCGCTTGGCGCATCGCACGCACGCCGCCTTCTCCCCCCGGCGCTGGAGCGGTAATATGATACGCATCGCCTGTCGCACCGTAGCCCACAATTTCAGCATAAATGCGCGCACCGCGTTTTAACGCATGTTCTAGTTCTTCTAAAATAATAATGCCAGCCCCTTCGCCCATAATAAATCCGTCGCGGTGTTGATCAAACGGACGGCACGCCGTTTTTGGGTCGGGGTTAAACGAGAGCGCTTTCGCTGCGCTAAACCCGGCAAACGCCATATGTGTAATTGGCGCTTCTGTTCCGCCTGTAATCATCACATCGGCATCGCCACGCTCAATGACTTTAAACGCATCGCCAATCGAGTTCGTTCCTGTCGCACAAGCGGTGACGGTACATGAGTTTATTCCTTTTGCCCCAAGCATAATCGACACTTGCCCTGCCGCCATATCAGGAATCATCATCGGAACGAAAAACGGGCTCACGCGGCGATATCCTTTTTCTAAAAACGTCTTCAGCTGTTCTTCGTACGTTTCCATCCCGCCGATGCCTGAACCGATCCAGACGCCAACGCGCGTCGCATTTTCCTCTGTAATTTGTAAACTCGCATCTTTGACTGCCATCATCGATGCAGCGACCGCATATTGCGTAAATCGGTCCATTTTGCGCGCTTCTTTTTTATCGATAAATTGTTCCACTTGAAAATCTTTCACTTCCGCTGCTACTTTCGCAGGAAAATCGTCCGCATTCAACCGTGTGAGCGGACCGATGCCGGATTGTCCAGCAACGATGTTTTTCCATGTCGTTTCAACATCATTTCCTAACGGTGTGACAGCCCCTAATCCCGTGACGACGACTCGTCTTTTTTTCACCACTCATCACTCCTTTGTTTCATCATACCATCGTTATTTGCCCCAGCGCAATGCAATCGCGCCCCACGTTAATCCACCGCCAAATCCAACCATAATGATGAGATCACCATCTTGAATGCGTCCAGCTTCCACTTCTTCTACAAGTGAAATCGGAATGGAAGCAGCGGATGTATTTCCGTATTTATTCACTGTAATCGACATGCGCTCCACAGGAAGTTCGAGCCGTTCCCGCGCCGCCTCCATAATGCGAATGTTCGCTTGATGCGGAATTAAAAAATCGACGTCCGCTTTCGTCAATCCTGCTTTTTCTAATACGCGAATGCATGACTCGCCCATTTGGCGCACCGCAAACTTAAACACTTCCCGTCCGTTCATGACAATATGATCGTCTTGATATAAATATTTTCCCCCCGTACCGTCTGCCCCAAGTTCAAACGATACGATGCCGCGACCTTCTGAAACTTTCCCCATGACAACTGCTCCTGCACCGTCTCCAAACAGCACCGCTGTATTTCGATCGCTCCAATCGACGATTTTTGATAATTTCTCTACACCGACGACAAGCACGTATTTATACGTATTTGTTTCAATAAACTGCTTCGCGGTCACCATCGCATACATAAACCCTGCACATGCCGCGCTTACGTCAAGCGCGGCTGCATGCATCGCCCCAAGCTTTTCTTGCAACATACATGCAACGGACGGAAAAGGGCGATCTGGCGTCACCGTCGCCACTAAAATGAGATCAATTTGTTCAGGGGAAATGCCAGCATCATCAAGAGCGCGCTTCGCTGCGATATAACCCATATCGGACGTATCTATATCGTCTGAAGCAATACGACGCTCTTCAATCCCTGTGCGCGTCCGAATCCATTCATCTGACGTATCCATTCGTTGTTCTAATTCTTTATTCGTCACAATACGTTCCGGCAAATATCGTCCAATTCCAATAATTCCTGCACTCACGGAAATATCGTCTCCTTTTATTATCAAACTTTATTACTTGGTACTAATTTTACTTTCTTTTTTCTTTTCATGCAATAAAAAAATGAGGCGCTTACTCGACACCTCATTTACTCATTCGGCAATTTTTCTGTTGCTTTATATCGTTTAATTGCTTTTGTTATTTTTTGTTGGAAAGGCTTATCGACAAGCGGGCTAAACGTTCCGAGTTCGACGACACCGTCTTGAAAATCGACATATGTCGTTCCAGACGTTAATTCCCCATCGATGAACTTTTTCGCCACAAGTTCATATAGCGCATCGACATGTTGGACGGTGCTCGTTAGTACCGTTCGTTCCCCTAAATCTGCTTGATCCGTTACGTAACCAATCGCATAAAGACCGTGTTCTTTCATTTTTTCAATAACCGGTACACTAAATTTATCGCCGGCTGGATATATGACATCCACCCCTTCGGCAATCATTCGTTCGGCAATGGCTATGGCCGTATCGACGTCGTCCCAATGTTGTACATATTCCACGTCGACATTCGCATTTTCGTTCTCATGTAAAGCCCCTTCAAAAAAACCGTCCACTTCCGGCTGCCATTCAAATGCGGCAATGACGCCAATTTTGTTCGTCTTCGTCATATGCCCCGCCACCATGCCGCCAAAAAAACCCATCGCATGTCCTGCGAAATTGAAGCTCGTTACATTTTTCTTTTTCGCCTCTCCGTTAAAAAACACAAAATGAATGTTCGGATATTGATCTGCGATGTCATCGAAATACTCCCCATACTCGCTTCCATGTCCAAAAATTAAATGGACTCCTTTTTGGTGAAATTGTTTCACCGCCTGTGCCGTCGCTGCTTTTGAGTTTACCCCTTCGCGATAAAACACTTCGGCATCAAACTTCGCTTGAATACGAAGCAATCCTTTATACCCTTTCGTTCCCCACACTTGATCATCAATTGTATCTGAAACGAGCAAACCAACTTTTTGTACATTTCCCGATGATAATTTTGCAGGAGCGCAAGAAGATAAAATAAAAAGTAGTGCAAAAATAAAATACGTATATCGCCTCATCAACATGGAACACTCCTTTTTCTGTCTCATTTTTTATTTTACTTGCTTCCTTTCCTATCGGTAAAGAAAAAATCCCCACAGCTATGGGGACTATACATCGCTATATTGTTCATAAAACGCATGAATGGCTTGCGCAAACGTATATGTTTTTTCAGGCAAATGATATGAAACAGGCACGCCAAACGTTTGCGCATACGCTCTTGCATGAAGCGTTGGAGGATATGGATTCACTCCTGACACTTGCCAAATTTTTATCGGCACAATCGGTGCGGAAAGCGGAGGAATGTTCGGTTCCTCTTCGGTTGTTCCATACGCTTGTTTTAATTGACGCAACATCCGCTTATAAAAAAATTTATGCTCTTTTTCATGTTGGATTTGCGCCTGTAAATGTAAACAAGGATTTAATAGGGCAATTGCCCGTATTTGACGGTGTAAATCGTTCATCAACTGCAAGGCGACAAGCGCCCCCATTCCTTCTGCCAACACATAAATGCGCTCATTTAAAATTTCCGTTTTCAGCACATAATAAATGAGCTGTTTCGCTAGTTTGACGGCTTTTGGACTTCCCCAATTCGCTCCGTACAAATGCGAGTAGAAAATCGTATACCCATGTTGTAACAAATCGTTTAACAGCTTATTTTTTCCAACATGTTGCATCCATAAACTCGTTTTTTCATCGACGAAGTGGGAGACATCTCCTAAAATAAGTAAACCAAATCCGTTTGGCCGATCTGGAATATGAATCGCACACCATTGCTCGCTAAATTGGAAAAATCGTTGCTTCTCTGTCATCATCGTCCACCTTACGCACATCATTGTACAATATATCGTATGCGATTTTCTTTTGCGTGTACTAGGCGTTGCAATTTTTCATTTTCGTCTATTCACCATTTATGTTAAGATAAAAAAAGAGCGTAAAGGAGGGAGTTACATGCGTATTTTTTGGACGTTTTTCTGGACGTTTTTATTAGTAAATATGGTGACATACGTCGTCAGCTCGATGATCGGCGTTGCGTACCATTTCGAAACAGGCACGACGCTCGCCGTCATTGCAACCGTTCTCATTTTATTGATCGCCCAACTCATTCCGAACGACCCTGTGCATCATTAAAAAAGGATAAACGGCATACGTCCGTTTATCCTTTTTTTACGACGAATTCGTCGCCTTCGATATCGATTGTAACGGTGCTGTAATCTCCAATACGTCCGGCAATGATTTCACGCGCAAGCTTCGTTTCAATATGTTTTTGAATAAACCGTTTGAGCGGACGGGCGCCGTATATCGGATCAAACCCGTGCGTCGCAATATACGTTTTTGCTTCGTCCGTTAACGTGACCGTCATATGCCGCTCTGCTAATCGCTCCTCTAATTGTTTCATAAACTTATCCACAATGCTTTTCACTTCGCGTGCGGTTAGCGGTTTAAATAGTACAATATCGTCCACCCGGTTTAAAAACTCTGGTCTAAAATGCGCTCGCAATTGTTTCAACACTTGTTCACGCGATTCTTCGTTTATGTCTCCGTGCGCATCGACCGCTTCTAACAACGTATGCGAGCCAATATTTGACGTCATAATGACGACCGTATTTTTAAAATCGACCGTTCTTCCTTGCGAATCCGTCATGCGACCGTCATCTAACATTTGCAGTAAAATGTTAAACACTTCTGGATGCGCTTTTTCGATTTCATCAAGCAAAATGACAGCATACGGCTTTCTGCGCACCGCTTCCGTCAGCTGTCCACCTTCTTCATAGCCAACGTATCCTGGAGGCGCCCCGATTAAACGAGAAACGGCGTGTTTTTCCATATATTCCGACATATCGATGCGAATAATCTGTTCTTCGCTATCGAAAAGCGCTTCCGCTAATGCCTTCGCCAATTCTGTTTTTCCGACACCTGTCGGACCGAGGAAAAGAAATGAACCAATCGGACGATTCGGATCTTTCATGCCTGCGCGTGCGCGCAACACCGCATCGCTCACAAGTTCCACCGCCTCGTCTTGTCCGATGACGCGCTCATGTAAAATGTCAGTTAACCGCAACAACTTTTCGCGCTCGCCTTCAACAAGTTTTGTCATCGGAATGCCCGTCCATTTGGATACGATTGCCGCAATTTCTTCTTCGGTCACTTCTTCACGCAACAATCGTCTTTCTTTTTCGCTTTGTTCAAGTTGTTTTAATTCCTTTTCAAGTTGCGGAATGCGGCCGTGGCGCAATTCTGCCGCTTTATTTAAATCGTAGTTGTTTTCCGCTTCTTCTAGTTCGCGCTTTGCTTTTTCTAACTGTTCACGGAGCGCGCGCACGTGTTGAATCGCTTCTTTTTCTTTTTCCCATTGCGCTTTCATCGCGTTCGCTTTTTCGCGCAAATTCGCAAGTTCTTGCGACAACGCTTGCAAGCGCTGTTTGCTCGCTTCATCTTGCTCTTTTTTCAACGCCGCTTCTTCAATTTCAAGCTGCATCATTTTTCGCATCACTTCATCTAACTCTGTCGGCATCGAATCGATTTCCGTACGAATCATCGCGCACGCTTCATCGACTAAGTCAATCGCTTTATCAGGCAAAAAGCGATCAGAAATGTACCGATCGGATAACGTCGCCGCCGCAACGAGCGCCCCATCATGAATGTTCACGCCGTGATGAATTTCGAACCGCTCTTTTAAGCCGCGCAAAATCGAAATCGTATCTTCGACCGTCGGCTCTTGAACGAGCACTTGTTGGAAACGGCGTTCGAGCGCGGGGTCTTTTTCAATATATTGACGATATTCATCAAGCGTCGTTGCCCCAATGCAATGCAATTCTCCGCGCGCAAGCATCGGCTTTAACATATTGCCTGCATCAAGCGCCCCATCCGTCCGTCCCGCGCCGACGATCGTATGTAGCTCGTCAATAAATAAAATGATTCTCCCTTCGCTTTTTTTCACTTCATTTAATACGGCTTTTAACCGTTCCTCAAACTCTCCGCGAAACTTCGCCCCTGCAATAAGGGCGCTCATATCTAGCGCAAAAATTGTTTTATCTTTTAACCCTTCTGGCACATCTTTGCGCACGATACGTTGGGCAAGCCCCTCAACGATCGCCGTTTTTCCAACGCCCGGCTCTCCAATTAAAACAGGATTGTTTTTCGTTTTGCGCGATAAAATGCGAATGACGCGGCGAATTTCGCTATCTCGGCCGATGACTGGATCAATTTTTCCGGCTTTCACTTCCGCGACTAAATCGCGGCCGTATTTTTGCAAAGCTTCATATGTCGCTTCCGGATTTGGACTAACCACGCGTTGATTCCCCCTTATTTCCATAATCGTTTGCAATAGTTTTTCTCGCTCGACCCCATGGCGTGACAATATATGTTTCGCTTCTTTGTCGTCAACGAGCGCAAGCAACAAGTGCTCAACGGATATATATTCATCTTTCATTTGTTTCGCTTCTTGTTCCGCCCGAAGAAGCCATTGTTGCAAACGGCTCGTGACGTATATTTTCCCGGCTTCCGAACTAGAAATCACTTGCGGTTTTTTGTTGAGCTGTTTGCTCCATTCGTCTAACAAATTTGAAACGGGAACAGACATTTTTTCATAAATGCGCCGTGCAAGCCCATCTTCTTGCTCGAAAAGCGCTACACAAACGTGTTCAACGTCCACTTCTTGATGTTGTTTCTCTGTTGCTAACGATTGTGCTCGCATAAACGCCTCTTGCACTTTTTCCGTCATTTGTTGCATATTCATCGCGCTCACCCCTTTGACTTTGACTTTTTTTGACCTTTATCTATTACGTATTATAGCGAGAAAGCCACCCTTATGCAAGGATGGCTTACGGTTTTGGAAAGTACGTCCATATACGGTTATGATTCGACGTTTCAGGGAAACGGTCACCTGCTTTTAGTTTTAATTTTTTCGGATTTTTCACTTGATCGCCTGTCTCGCCTATTTCAATATATATCCCGTTGTTTGGCGCTTTTTGTCCGGGGCGAAAATGCCGGCTTTGTCCCATCCGTATCCCTCCTCATCATTTGCTCATTTTATAATATATCCTCTCCCCGACAAAACGATGATGAGAAATAACGGCAAACACTACAAATTACAGCAACGAAACGAGCAATGCTTTTTGTGCGTGAAGGCGATTTCCAGCTTGTTGAAAAATGTATGAATGCACTCCATCAATTACACCTTCTGTCACTTCTTCGCCGCGGTGAGCGGGCAAGCAATGTAAAAACATAAAATCGCTTTTCGCTTGTTGGACGAGCGTTTCATTCACTTGAAACGGCGCAAAGATGTGCATGCGTTCGCTTGCTTCCGCCTCTTGCCCCATGCTTGCCCATACGTCTGTGTATACAACGTCTGCATCTGCTATCGCCTCATACGGATCGTTTGTTACAACAATCGTTGCACCGCTTTCGTTTGCGATGTTTTTCGCTTCGTTGACGACCGCTTCTTTCGGTTCATATCCTTTCGGTGAAGCGACTGCACAATGCATGCCGACTTTTGCCGTAGCTAACATTAACGCATGCGCCATATTGTTTCCGTCACCAATGTAGGCAAGCTTCAGCCCTTGAAGTTTTCCTTTCACCTCATAAATCGTCAATAGGTCGGCAAGCGCTTGGCACGGATGGTCGTCATCAGTCAACCCATTAATGACAGGGATCGTTGCATAATGGGCAAGCTCCTCTACTTTTTCATGCTCGAATGTGCGAATCATAATTGCATCGACATATTCCGATAATACGCGCGCCGTATCTGCAATCGTTTCTCCACGTCCAATTTGCAAATCGCGGCTGCTTAAATGAAGTGCATGCCCCCCTAATTGCACCATGCCGACTTCAAATGAGACGCGCGTTCTCGTTGACGGCTTTTCAAAAATCATCGCCAACGTTTTGCCGCTTAGCGGCGTGTATCGTTCGCCGTTTTGTTGCTTTTCTTTTAATTCAAGTGCTAAATAAAGTAAATATTCAATTTCTTCCTTCGAATAGTCCGCTAACGTTAAAAAATCTTTCCCTTTTAATTGAATCGTTGCTGTCATATTCATTTTCTCACCACTTCACGTAAATTTTTTAACCAATCTTGAATCGAACAAACGGAAAAATGTTTTGTCGACAACGCTTGGAAAAACAAACGCGCCGTTTCTTCCTCCGTCAATACGAGCATATGACGAGCGAGCGCCTGTTTTCTTCGCCATGCACTTTGTTCATCACGCATAAAGCTTACAAAGGCAAGCGCTTCTTTTTTCTCGATCCATTGTTCGAACGGCTCATCTGTTATGATCGTTAACCCTTGTTGTTTTGCTTGCTCGCCCAACGCTTTCGCCTCAGCTGGTGCATCGACATATATTTCATACGCTTCTTTTTTCTTTACGATATATGGATAAAACGCTTTATATGCCGCTTCTTGCACCGTTTTTGCAATGCTAATTCCTTCCCCTGTCGACTTCATTTCCGGACCGACAAGCGGATCGACACCCGGCAACTTATATGTCGAAAACACCGGATACTTTAAGACAACATATGGAATAGAAACCGATTGTTTGACGTCTTCCGACAAATATTTCCCAAGCAATACGTTTGTTGCGAGTTGAACCATCGGCACACCTGTCACTTTACTGACGATCGGAACGGTGCGGCTTGCGCGCGGGTTGACTTCTAAGACGTACACTTCCCCATCTTGCACGATAAACTGCACGTTCATTAACCCTTTGAAATGAAGTTTATTTGTTATTCGCTTCGTATAATCGATCATTTTCGCTTTTTCTTCTTCCGTAAACGATTGAGCAGGCAATAACGCATAACTATCGCCAGAATGGACACCTGTTTTTTCAACATGTTCAATAATTGTCGGAACGAACACGTCATATCCGTCACAAATGGCATCAAGCTCTCCTTCTTTTGCGCGTACATATTCATCAATTAACACCGGATATACCATTTCTTGTTGTATAAGTGAAACAAGCTGTTGTTCATCATAAACGATATGCATTCCACGTCCGCCAATGACGTACGATGGACGAAGCAAAAGCGGATAACCGATACGTTCTACTTTTTCTATTAATTCCGCTTTGTCATTTGCCGTCGTTCCTTTCACATGTGGAATGTCAAGCGACTGAAGGAGCGCATAAAAACGTTCCCGATCTTCTAGTTGGTCAATAATGTCACTATTCATGCCAATCATTGACACGCCGTACGATTCAAGCTTGTTTGCTAAGTTAATGGCTGTTTGACCACCAAACTGCACGATGACCGCTTCGACGTTTTCCGCTTCCACGACATTTAACACATCTTCTACCGTGAGCGGCTCAAAATATAAACGATCCGCAACGGTAAAGTCGGTGCTGACTGTTTCAGGGTTATTGTTCATTAAAACGGCTTCATATCCCGCTTGTTGCAGAGCGTATACGCAATGAACCGAGCTATAGTCAAATTCAACCCCTTGCCCAATGCGAATCGGACCTGAGCCGAGAATAAGTATTTTCGGCTGATCGCTCGTTTGTATTTCACTTTCGCCAAAATATGTCGAATAATAATACGACGTTTCAGCCGAAAATTCAGCGGCACACGTATCGACCATTTTATAAGATGGAACGATGCCATATGCTTTTCTTTTTTCTCGCACATCTTTTTCATCCACGTTCCATATATAAGCTAAATACGCATCGGAAAATCCTTTTTCTTTTAGCGTACGAAACGTTTGTTCATCAATCGAATGAAGCGTCGTTTCTTTCGCTTGTTGTTCAAGCACAATAAGCTGAGCAAAACGATTTAAAAAATATAAGTCCATTTTCGTCCATTCATATATTTGTTCTGTCGCTATACCGCGGCGAAGCAGCTCGAGTATAGCGAAAAAGCGGCGATCGTCTCCCGTTTTGACGATATCTACTAACACCTTCGTCGGCTGTTTCGCAAGCGCTGGAGAATATAAACCGATATGATCTAACTCAAGCGAATGAAGCGCCTTTTGTAACGCCCGTTCAAAATTACGATCGATCGCCATCACTTCTCCTGTCGCTTTCATTTGCGTGCCGAGGCGGCGATCGGCAAACGAAAATTTGTCAAACGGAAAGCGCGGGAATTTCACGACAACATAATCGAGTGCAGGTTCAAAGCTCGCATACGTATGCCCTGTCACTGGATTCACTAGTTCCGCAAGCGTATAACCGACCGCTAATTTTGCCGCCATTCTTGCGATCGGATAACCTGTCGCTTTTGATGCAAGGGCGGATGATCGGCTGACGCGCGGATTCACTTCAATTAAATAATACTTTTTACTTTTTGGATCGAGCGCAAATTGAATATTGCATCCTCCGACAACACCGAGCGCGGAAATAATTTTAATGGCAGCTGAGCGCAACATATGATATTCGACATCTGTCAACGTTTGCGACGGAGCAACGACAATCGAATCACCGGTATGAATGCCAACCGGATCAATATTTTCCATATTACAAATCGTAATGCACGTATTCGTATAGTCGCGCATCACTTCATACTCAATTTCTTTAAATCCCGCGACACTCCGTTCGACTAAACATTGCGTGATCGGGCTTTCTTGCAATCCTTTTGTGACGATGTCGACAAGCTCCTCCATCGTCTGTGCGATGCCGCCCCCCGTTCCACCGAGCGTATACGCTGGACGAACGATAATTGGAAATCCGATTTGCTCAGCAAACTGCACCGCTTCTTCTACCGTTGTTACAATTTCACTTTCTGGCACAGGTTCATTTAATTCATACATTAAAGCGCGAAACGCTTCACGATCTTCCCCGCGCTTAATCGACTCAATCGGCGTACCGAGCAAGCGGACGTTATATTTTTGCAAAATGCCTCGTTCGTGTAAAGCAAACGCTAAATTCAGCCCCGTCTGGCCGCCAAGCGTGGCCAATAGCCCATCGGGTCGCTCTTTCGCGATAATTTTTTCCATGCTCTCGACAGTAAGTGGCTCAAAATAGACGGCATCGGCATGCACTTCATCAGTCATAATCGTCGCCGGATTGTTGTTCGCTAAAATGACGCGATACCCTTCCTCTTTTAACGCTAAACACCCTTGCGTTCCCGAGTAGTCAAACTCCGCTGCTTGACCGATGACGATCGGACCAGAACCGATGACAAGAATGGAACGTAGCGTACAATCTTTAGGCATATACTTTCTCCTTTCTTGCTGCTTTCATCATGTCGACAAATTCGGCAAAAATAAATTGTGTATCGTTTGGACCAGGATGTGCCTCTGGATGGTATTGCACGCATAAAATCGGCTTCGTTTCATGAGCCACCCCTTCGACAGAGCCGTCATTGACGTTTACAAAGCGAACGGAAAGCGGCGTATGCGCTAAACTTTCTGCCTTGACAACATAGCCATGATTTTGCGATGTCATCCATACTCTTTTCGTTTTCACATCATATACTGGCTGATTGGCCCCGCGATGCCCAAACTTCAATTTTTCCGTATCTCCCCCATAAGCGAGCGAAACGAGTTGATGCCCAAGGCAAATTGCAAGCGTCGGATAACGTTCGATGACCGCCAACACATTCGGCAAATAAGGCGACAATTGTTTCGGGTCTCCGGGTCCATTTGATAACAAGACGCCATCAGGATCGAGCTGCTCTACCGTTTGTAACGTCGTGTTGTACGGAACGACGGTTACACGACAGCCATGCTCCATTAACGAATGAACGATGGACTTTTTATATCCGAAATCAAATAAAACAACGTGCATGTCGCCACTTCCGTACGTTTCGACGTCCGATGTACTGACGAGCGGAACAGGATGTTGTTCTTCCATTTGCACAACTGCCGTTTCGCGTAACGAAATAACAGCAGGCATCGCCCCATGTTCTCGAATTTGTTTTACTAATGCTCGCGTATCGACGTGGCTAACGAGCGGAACGTTCCATTTTTGCAAATATTGTTTGAGACTATATGCCGCTTCGTAATGATAGCCTGTTTCCTCCGCTTCATAGACGATCACCGCCTTCACATGCGGCTGTTTGCTTTCAAAATCAACTTCGTTCACTCCGTAATTGCCGATCAACGGATACGTAAACACGATGATTTGGTTTTTATACGATGGATCAGTCAACACTTCTTGATACCCTGTCATTCCTGTAAAAAAGACGACTTCGCCAGAAACATCCCCCGTCCACGCCGTTTCTAGTTTCCCAGCAAACGTTTTGCCGTTTTGCAAATGTACATACGCTTCCATGTTCACACCCCAAACGAATGTTTATTAAACGAAAAGAATTTTTATTCATTTATACGTATAAAAAATCACGTTCATACGATGTTAACGCCTCTTGTAATATGTTGACTGCTTCATCGATCTCTTCTTTCGTTACGGTGAGCGGTGGCAATAAACGAATGACGTTCGGTCCCGCCGCTAAAACGAGCAGTCCTCTTTCATGAATATGCGGCAATATGTTTGCCACTTGTTCGTTGCACGCTATGCCGGCCATAAGCCCTAATCCGCGCACATGCGTAACGATATGGATATGTTCAAGCGCCTTTTTTAATTGCTCGTGAAAATACGTTCCTTTTTCACGCACGTCTTGTAAAAATGAAGGCTGTGTGACGATGTCAAGCGTCGCTTTCGCTGCTGCCATCGCTAAGGCGTTTCCGCCAAACGTCGAGCCGTGCACACCTGCGCTAAACGTCGGAATGACATGTTTTTTCCCGATCATCGCTCCGACAGGAAAACCGCTTCCTAATCCTTTCGCAACGGTAATGACATCCGGCGAAATATGAAACTGCTCGTAAGCGAACAACGTTCCCATTCGCCCGATCCCTGTTTGCACTTCATCAACAATAAGCAATGCGCCATATGTTTGGCAAAGCTGCTCTGCCGCCTGCAAAAACGACTTTTCACCGACGACGACGCCGCCTTCTCCTTGCACGACTTCCACCATGACAGCCGCCACCGTTTCATCCATTTCCTTCTCAAGCGCATCGATATCGTTAAACGGCACATAAGCGAACGTCGGTAACAACGGACCGAATCCGTCATGAATTTTCGCCTGCCCTGTCGCCGACATCGTCGCAAACGTGCGCCCGTGAAAAGACTGTTCACACGTAATGATTTTTGAGCGTCCAGTATGTTTACGTGCTAGCTTGATCGCCGCTTCGTTCGCCTCTGCCCCGCTATTGCAAAAAAACACCGCATCCCCGACGGAATGTTGGACGAGAAGGGAGGCAACTTCTTCTTGAAGCGGAAGATGAAACAAATTGGACACGTGCCATACTTCATTTAGCTGCTCCGCTAGCGCTTGCTGAACAGCGGGATGGCGATGGCCGAGATTGCATACCGCAATGCCGGCAATAAAATCGATATACTGTTTTCCGTCCGTTGCGATGATTTTCGTTCCTTCCGCTTTTGCAACGGTAATCGGAAATCGTTGATATGTTGGAAAAATCATACATACACCTCTTTCTTCATCATCGTTCCATGCCACGTACCATGTTCATAAAATGGAACTTTTCCGCTTACAATGGCCACTTCATTGACCGAGTGAAGCGCATGAAGGGCAGCTTTCACTTTCGGAATCATCCCTCCTGAAATCGTCCCATCGGCAATCATCGCTTCAACCATTTGGGCTGTCGCTTCTTTGACGACTTCGCCATTGTTTAAAATGCCGGCGACATCCGTTACAAAAACGAGTTTGTCAGCCGAAAGCGCCTGCGCTACTGCCGCTGCCGCCGTATCTGCATTAATGTTATACGTTTGACCATGCTCATCTACACCGATCGGCGCGATGACAGGAACGTATGCGTGGCGCAACAACGTATGGATAATGTGCGCGCGAACGTGTACAACTTCCCCAACATAACCGAGCGTTTGTACATCGATCGGGTTTGCTTGCAACAACTTGTCATCGACACCCGATAACCCTACCGCGCGAATGTCATTTGTTTGTAAAAGAGAGACGAGCGTTTTGTTCACCTTTCCATTTAACACCATTTCTACAACGTGCAACACTTCTTTTGTCGTTTTCCGCAATCCGTTAACAAATTCGGACGGAATGTTCAACGCGTGAAGGAGCTGCCCGATATCCGGACCACCTCCATGGACGATGACAACATCTATTCCGCTTCTTCTTAACTGTCGCACGCTCGTAAAAAATGCTGGGGATAATTCATGAAGCACGCTACCGCCGCATTTGATCACAATCACATTCATTCCCCCTTACGTCCGATAGCTTGCGTTAATTTTAATGTAGTCGTACGTTAAATCACAGCCCCACGCGACGCCTTCCCCGTCACCGACATGCAAATCTACCGTAATGACGACAACGTCTTCCATTAGAGCTGCTTTCGCTTCTTCTTCACAAAACGGCACCGGTTGACTTTGTTTTAACATTTGAATCGAACCGATCCATACGTCTACACAATCCGGGTTTATGAATGCTCCGCTATGTCCAATCGCCCCAATAATGCGCCCCCAGTTTGCGTCCGCCCCATACACTGCTGTTTTCACTAAGTTGGAACCGACAATATGTTTCGCGGCCCATTTCGCTTCTTCGTCTGTCCGCGCTCCTTTGACGCGCGCTTCAATTAACTTCGTCGCCCCTTCTCCGTCGCGAGCAATTTGTTTTGCTAAATGTTCGCACGTTTTACGAAGCGCCTCATAAAAATTCGCCCAATCGGGATGCTGAGGAGAAAGCGGCTCGTTGCCCGCTAATCCGCTCGCCATGACGATCACCATATCGTTCGTTGACGTTTCGCCATCGACGGTAATTTGGTTAAACGACACATTTGTAATCGAGCGAAGCGCATGTTGTAGCACGTCTGACGGAACGTTCGCATCGGTCGTAATGAAAGCAAGCATCGTCGCCATATTCGGATGAATCATCCCCGATCCTTTCGCCGCTCCCGCAACCGTCACAACTTGGCCGTCGATCACCGTTTCATAACACGTTTTTTTCATGACAAGATCGGTCGTTAAAATGGCTGTTTGAAAATCGACCGCCCCGCTCCATTGTGCCGTCGGTTCAAGCTTCGGAATGCTCGCGCGAATTTTTTCGATCGGTAACCGTTCGCCGATCACTCCCGTCGATGCGACAGCGACGAGGTGTTCATGAAGTCCAAACGCTTCTGCACACCATTTGCGCATGTCGTACGCATCTTTTAGCCCTTGTTCGCCCGTACATGCGTTAGCATAGGCGCTATTGACGATAACGGCTTGCAACTTATTTTCAACTGCGATGCTCTCTTTCGTCACTTGTAACGGGGCAGCTTGAAACACGTTTTGAGTGTATACAGCTGCACATGAGGCTGGCACGTCGCAAACGATCACACCTAAATCTTTTTTCGTATAACGCAATCCTGCATGAATGCCAGCTGCCCGAAAGCCTTTTGGCGTTACAATTGTTCCGTCTGCTACATATTTCACCTTTTCTTCGATCAACTTCATATTCTCCACCCCTTTTACGGATACATCGGCATCGATGTCAACCCGGTTTGTTCGTCCCATCCACACATGACGTTGGCGTTTTGAACGGCCTGCCCTGCCGCCCCTTTCACTAAATTATCGATTACGCTCACAACAGTAATGCGATTTGTTCGTTCATCGTAAGCAAGCCCAATATCGCAATAGTTCGAACCGTACACGTCTTTCGTACACGGAAAAGATCCTGCCTCCCGAACGCGTACGAACGGGCAATGTTTATACGTTTCTTTATATAATTCTATTATTCTTTCAAGCGACAATGGGCGCGCGGCTTCCGCATACATCGTCGCCATAATGCCGCGCGTCATCGGAATTAAATGGGTGCTAAACGTCACCGGCTCCATTTGTTCATTCCAGTCGCATAACATTTGTTCAATTTCAGGAATATGTTGATGTGTATTCACTTTGTATATTTTTACGTTTTCATTCGTTTCCGAAAAATGAACGCCAAGCGATACTCCTCGTCCTGCGCCGGACACGCCCGATTTCGCATCTATAATGACGCGATGCGGCACGATCCATTTTTCAATGACGAGCGGTGCTAACCCGAGCAACGTCGCTGTCGGATAGCAGCCTGGATTGGCGATTAAGCTCGCCGTCGCAATGCGGTCGCGATTCCACTCGGTCAGCCCGTACACCGCCTCTTTTAGTAGCTCCTCGTTCGGCGCCTGCCTTTTATACCACTTCGCATAGACGCTCCCGTCACGCAAACGAAAGTCTCCAGATAAATCAATGACTTTATACCCTGCCGCAAGCAACTTTGGCGTCCATTCGCTCGATACACCGGGCGGCGTCGCTAAAAAAACGAGATCGCCCTCCATATCATCCATACGAAGATCGCGCAAAACAAATGAACCTTCCATATGCGGATACACATCACGAAGCGAAACACCTGCTTGTGAAGATGAATGAACGGAAACGACGCGCATGTACGGATGATGTTGCAATAAGCGAATGAGCTCAACTCCTCCATAGCCTGTCGCTCCAATAATGGAGACTTTCATTTCCCCGTTCCCCACTTTCTATATATGTTGTAAATTTAGTTATCATTATAATACTGCATAAAAATAAAATCAAATGTATATTTAAATATTTTTTATTTTTCTGTTCCATATATTGACGTCATCTTTTTTTTTCTTTTTAACATCATTTCCGAAAGAAGTCCCCAACTTCAAGCGTGTGAAGGGCGATAGCCCAACGATAAGTGGGGAGATGAATTTCGGTTGGCGTTAGCCAAAGATTTTGGCATAATCAGTATTAGATATATAAGAGAGTTGATATTATTAATATTGAAAGTCAAGGGCTGAAGTGAGGTGAATTGGTATGACCAAGCAAAACAAAGCATTCAAATTTCGCTTATATCCAAATAAAGAACAGGAAGAGTTATTGGCAAAAACGTTTGGCTGCGTTCGTTTTATCTACAACAAGATGCTGGCAGAACGTAAAGAAATATATGAAAAGTTCAAAGACGACAAAGAGGCGCTTAAAGAACAAAAGTTTCCCACCCCAGCGAAGTATAAGAATGAATTTCCGTTCCTAAAAGAAGTGGATTCTTTAGCTTTAGCCAATGCACAAATCCATTTACAAAATGCTTATGAGAACTTTTTTGAAGGTCGTGCAGAGTTCCCTAAATTCAAGACCAAGAAAAAGAAACAATCTTACACAACCAACATGGTCAACGACAATATTAAGCTAGAGAATGGTTATATCAAACTGCCAAAAATCAAAAAGCCAATAAGAGTGAAACAGCATAGAGAAATACCTGCTGATTACAAAATCAAATCTTGTACAATTTCTAAAACAAAGACAGGTAAATATTATATTTCGATTTTGACAGAATATGAGAAAAATATCAGTACAGTAAAGATTCAGAAAGTAGTTGGTTTAGATTTTGTGATGGATGGTCTATATGTCGATAGTGAACGAGGTGAGAAAGCCAATTACCCACGTTACTATCGTCAAGCTTTAGACAAATTAGCAAAAGCACAACGAATACTTTCCCGAAGAAAGAAAGGTTCTACAAGATGGGAAAAACAACGTCTGAAAGTAGCTAAGCTGTATGAAAAGACAGCTAATCAGCGCAGAAACTTTCTTCATCACAAGTCAAAAGAATTAGCCGCAAACTATGACGCTGTGATTGTTGAGGACTTAGACATGAAAAGCATGTCTCAAGCCCTCAACTTTGGAAAAAGCGTTCATGATAACGGCTGGGGTATGTTCACCACTTTCTTGGAATACAAGTTAAAAGAACAAGGAAAACAGCTTGTAAAAATAAGCAAATGGTTTCCCTCGACAAAAAAATGTTCCCGTTGTGGAAACGAAAAAGAAATGCCATTGTCCGAACGTGTATATAAATGTATTTGTGGCTTAGTATTAGACCGTGATTATAATTCAGCAATTAATATCAAAAAAGAAGGATTGTGCTTGTTAGCATTAGCATGAAAATACAAACTCCTGGAACAGGAGGGTTAGCTCGGTCAATTTTCTGTCATGAGACAGGATTACCCGAGAAGCCCCCACTTCAAGCAACTCGAAAGGGTGGTAAGTGGAGGGTAGTTCACTGAAACTAGAGAACAGTAAAGGTGGTTATTGTATGACTATTCAACCGATCTCCTTATCCGACCTTCTTTCCCTCCCTCATCATATGATCGATATGCAAAAAGGAGAATATGTGTTTCGGGAAGGAGAAGTGGCGAGCGAACTATATGTCGTATGTACAGGAAAAGTGCAGTTGAGCAAAACGACAGATGAAGGGCGCGAACTATCGCTTCGCATTTGCGAGCAAGGAGATGCGTTTGGGGAGATCGTTCCGTTTCAATTGACGTGCATCTGTACGGTAAGTGCAAAAATGATGGAAGGAGGAACGTTAGCTGTCATTCACAAACAGCAACTTGAAGAAAAGCTGTTGACGGATCATGCGTTTTCGTTACAGTTTATGCAATGGGTTCATTTGCAATTGCAACGAATGCAAACGAAAATACGCGATTTAATTTTGCACGGAAAAAAAGGAGCGCTCTATTCGACGCTCATTCGCCTCGCAAACAGTTACGGCGTTCAAACAGAAAACGGCATCCTCATCAATGTTCCGATGACCAATCAAGAGCTTGCCAACTTTTGCGGCAGCGCACGCGAAGTCGTCAGCCGTCTATTAAAAGAATTAAAAGAACTCGGCATCATTTCTGTCGAGAAAGGAAAAATAACGATTCACGATGTGCAGTTTTTAAAAGATGAAATTCGTTGCGAAGGTTGCCCCATTGACGTATGCAATATGAAATAAAGATCAGACAAAATAAGAGGAGAAATTTTCTCCTCCCAACCGCTAATAAAACATAACGATGACAAGTGCAAAATAAACAGCGTTGACGATTTCATAAATCCCTACTTTTTTAATTGACATCGCTTTCCCATAAAAGTACATCGCACGCAAGCCGCTCGGCACGTAAGCGAGTGCCAACCAGCCATGTCGCGCGGCGATGCATGCGACAATAAGCCCGATGTGAAATCCCCAAGATGCCCATTTATACCGCGGATTGTTTTTTTCACGAATCATCGTTTTCACATAAAATGTGCTTCCGACGAAGAAGAAAACGGAGGCAGCAAATAAAAAGAATGCTTTTTCATCGATTGCTCCCGTTCCGAGATAATAGCTTCCTACACCGCCAAGCGAAAAGTTCATAATCGCCGCCACATCGTTCGTAAACGACCGCTCTTTTTTCTTTTTCGCAAAATATATATTCACAACAAAAAACGGAACCATAGCTAATCCAAAATAAACGAGCGTCGGCTTGTAAGCAAGCGGAATAGCGACGAAAATGAGGGCAACAAACGTATAGATGGCAAGCCATTTTTTATGATGAGCGGTCGCCTGCTTTTTTACAACGAGCATCCATATATATGTGGCTAAATAAAGAAAAAACCATGCGACAAATAACGGAAAATGAAGCCACGTCGCTTGACCGATGTCGATGCCGAATAAAAATGGAATGATTAACATCGCCCATGCGCCATGTTGTTTCGGAATAACCATACTATCCCTCCTCACGTCTCATTGTACCATCCTCCCCTTCTCTTTTTTGTGATCGATGTCACATGTTTTTATAAATGTGTGACAAACCATTGAACCGTTTGTAAACATGCTTCGCGCGTCACTTTATGACCTGCTCGTTCATCGACTAACATACGGAGCGGCTGATGGAACGGCTCAATTTGTTTGTAAAACGCGTATGTATAATCAAACGGGACGACATCATCTTGCTTTCCGTGCCAAATGAAAAGGGGACGGCCGTTTAATTTTTCCGGCTGCAGCGATAAATCATATGTTGTTAATGTGTTGCGCAACGCAGCGAGCTGCTCGTTTGAAAGTGGCAATGTCATCCCTTTTCGCTCGGCAAATTGCAGCTGCAAGTCAAAAAACGTTCGATAGCACGGACTCCCCATGAGCGAACCAGCGACGCGAATCCACTCATATTGCGTTAACGCCCCAAACGTCACGACGCCTCCCATCGATGTCCCAACGACGCCAATACGATTCGGATCAACAAGCTTTCGTTCGACGAGTTCATTTTTTATATCATCTAGCTCGCGAATGGTCGTTAATACAATATCCCAAAATGATAAATGAAGCTCATCGTCAGAGAGCTGATTCGGACGTTCCCCATGATACAGCGCATCCGGCAAAATGACGCGATATCCGGCTTCGGCAAGCAAATAGCCGAAATGAAGATTATGTTCTTTTGCGCTCGTAAATCCATGAATAAACATGACAAGCGGTCGCATATGATGAATATCATCACCTTTTACAACGTGCAAACAAGGAACGTTTGCGATTGTCTCGCGAATAATCGTTACCATCTTCTCATCTCCCTTGTTATCTTTTAACATTATATTACCATATAGACAAGTTTTTTGGAAAAACGATACACTACAAGAGTAGAACATTTTAACGAAAAGGGGAACAATTATGGACAAACATTTAATTGCGCTTGATTTAGACGGCACGTTATTAAAAGACAATAAAACCATTTCCGAACGTACATACGATGTGATTCAAAAAGCAAAACAAGCCGGACATATCGTCGTCATCGCGACAGGACGTCCGTACCGCGCAAGCAAAATGTATTACGAACAATTGGAACTAACAACGCCGATCGTCAATTTTAACGGAGCGTTCGTCCATCATCCGAAAGATGATAGCTGGGGGATGTATCATACTCCGCTTCAGCTTGAAACGGTGAAAGAAATTATTGACGTCAGCAGAAAATATAACGTGCGCAACATTTTAGCGGAAGTGATGGACGATGTATATTTTCACGAACATGACGAACAGCTACTTGACTTATTTAATTTAGGAGATCCAAACGTATATGTCGGAAATTTGCACGATATTTTACGGAAAGACCCGACGAGCATTTTAATTTTATCGGATGAACAAAACGTTGCACGCATTCGCACATATTTGTCGGAAGTGCATGCCAACGTCATCGACCATCGCAGTTGGACAGCCCCATGGCACGTCATTGAAATCGTCCGTACTGGCGTCCATAAAGCGTTTGGGCTTGAAAAAGTCGCCTCTTTCTATGGCATTCCGCGCGAGCGAGTGATTGCTTTTGGCGATGAAGATAACGATATCGAGATGTTAAAATGGGCTGGATTAGGCGTAGCGATGGGCAATGCGATCGAGCAGCTCAAAGCAGTCGCAGATGATGTCACAAAAACGAATGAAGAAGACGGTATCGCCGTTTATTTGCAATCGTTATTAAAGTTATAAAAAATTCCCTCACGTATTGTCGAGCAAACATGAACAAACTATCATCGACGCCATATGCGTCATAAGCGGCAAACAAGGGGGAATGTCGTGTGGGCAAACGAAACAAATCGAAACGGTTTATTCAACAAGGTGCTGACGCTGTTTATAAACATGATGAGCGCATTCCGTATCATATGACGTATGAAGAAGCGGAACAACGCAAAGCAGAAAAAGCGGATCATGCAAACCTTGGGGGATTTTAATATGGGCAATCCGTTATTTCAACAAGCGAAAAAAGCGGTCGCTAAAGCAAAAGAAGAGCGCACGGAACGCGCCATCGCTGTCGCCAAAAATGCGCTCTCATCCGCTTTCGCTAACGCCAACGACGCCGAACGAAAACAGTTGCACGCTTTGCAAGATGAACTTCATGCATTGTAAAAAGCTGCGCCGTGTGCGCAGCTTTACTCTTTTCGGAAAAACCCGACGACTTCTGTCGTTTGCATAATGTTCGTGAACGCTTTCGGATCGACTTCTTTAATGATCCGCTTTAAATCGAACAACTCATAGCGCGTAATGACGATCATAAGCATATCTTTATCTTCGTTTAAAAATGCCCCTTTCGCCGGAATAACTGTAATGCCGCGAATCATTTGCGACTTAATTGCTTGCTTCATCTCTTCCCCTTTTGTCGTAATAATGAGCGCAGTTAATTTTTGATGGCGCGTATGAATCGCATCGATGACGCGCGTCGTCACATATAACGTCACGAGCGTATAGAGCGCCTTTTCCCACCCATACATATATCCAGCCGTTAAAATAATAATGGAGTTTAACGCAAAAATGTACGTCCCGACCGAACGATCATTGACGCGAGACAATACGAGCGCGATAATGTCTAATCCTCCTGTTGACGCCCCCCATTTCAACGTCCAGCCTGTTCCGACGGCCGCAATCACCCCACCGAACACCGCGTTCAACAAAATGTCTTCAGAAAGCGAACGAACAGGAATGATTTCAAGAAATAGCGACATAAATACAACGCTTAAAAAGCTATAAAACGTAAACGACTTCCCGACCTTTTTCCATCCTAAAATGGCGACAGGAATGTTAAACAAAAAGAGCAATAAACCTGTCGAAATCGCATACGGTGTATAGTCGCCAACGACTTTAGAAATGAGCTGGGCAGCCCCAGCGAATCCGCTCGTATATACGTTTGCTGGAATTAAAAATAAATTCATGCCGATCGCGTTTAATAAGCCACCGATAATGACGACAAACAATTTTTTTACGTCCACAACACATCCTCCTACAAAGCGATAAGATTGTTTTTTTTCATAATAATCGCTACACTTAAAATAAGTACATACATAGGGGTGATTGAAATGAATATTAAAATTATAGCGGATAGCGGGTGCGATTTGCCACTTTCTTTTATACAAGAAAAACAAATTGCTTTTTTGCCGTTAGCTGTTCATATAAACGACAACGACTACGATGATCAACTGACCATCCGACCAAAACAAGTGTACGATGCGATGCGCGCAGGCGATGTACCGAAAACATCGCAAGCGAAACCTTCACAAATGGAAGAGCTATTTACGACGCTAGCGAAAGAGCGCGTACCTGCCATTTATATCGCCTTCTCTTCCGCCTTGTCAGGCACATATCAAACGGCGGTCATGATTCGAAACGAAGTGCTTGAACAATATCCGGACGCGAAACTAACCGTCATCGACTCGAAATGCGCATCGCTCGGGCTAGGGCTTGTCGTCAAAAAAGCAGTTGAGCTCGCTGAAAGCGGCACGGCGTACGAAGACGTCGTAGCGACGATTGAGACGTATTGCCGTCATATGGAACATATTTTTACTGTCGATGACTTGCAATATTTGGCGCGCGGCGGGCGCGTCAGCAAAACGGCAGCGTTTGTCGGCGGAGTATTAAACATTAAACCACTTCTTCACGTCGAGGATGGAAAATTAATCCCGATTGAAAAAGTGCGTGGACGGAAAAAAGTGTTGAAACGAATGGTCGAGTTAATGCAAGAGCGCGGAGCGGACGTTCAAAACCAACTGATCGGCATTAGCCACGGCGATGATGAACAAACGGCGCTCGAATTAAAAGCGATGATTGAAGAAACGTTCGGTTGCAAACAGTTTTTCATTTCTGACATCGGCGGCGCCATCGGAGCGCATGCCGGACCGGGAACGATCGCCCTCTTTTTCTTGAATAAACAGCTTGAGCATTGATTACACTACCCGATAAAGGGGTGACGAAGCGATGACAAGCGACAACGATAAAAAAGCAAAAGACAATAACGCGAAACGACACGAAAAAAATATGGAGCGCGAAAAAAACCGCCAAGCTGGCAAACGCGCCTACTCAAAAGAAACGAATCATTTGTAAACAAAAAAAGATGCTCGCGCGGAGCATCTTTTTTACTTCATTTGAAACTTCGCCATCATTTGTTGTAAGTCGTCTGTCAGTTGGCGCAATGTCGTCACTTTTTCACCCATTTTTTTGAACGCTTCTAACTGTTCAACCATTGACGCAGCAATTTGTTCGCTTCCTGCTGCGGATTGCTCAACGACCGCGCTAATGCTTTCAACGTTTTGTAAAACGTTTTTGCCAAGTTCTTTTGATTCGTTCATGCCGATAACAAGCGTTTGAATATCTGTCGTAATATGATGCACTTTATTTTCAATTTGTGCAAACGCCTCCGTCGTCGTTTCAATCGCTTTCGCCTGCGCTTCGGCAATGTCGACCCCACGACGAACCGCTTCTGTCACATTCGTTAAACCAGATTGAATGAGTTGTACCATTTCAAAAATTTGGCTTGTCGCTTTCGATGATTCTTCTGCAAGCTTGCGCACTTCTTCCGCAACGACGGCAAATCCTTTCCCTGCTTCTCCTGCGCGCGCTGCTTCAATCGCCGCATTTAACGCGAGCAAGTTCGTCTGCGTAGCAATGTCCGATACAGCTTTAGCCATATCTTCAATTTTGCTTGCATACGCTGCAAACTGCTTCGTTGATTGTTCAATCGAAGCGGTCGCTTTCGCATTTTCATCAATAAACGATTTTTGTTCGGCTAGCGCAGCTTGACCATGCGTGATCGCTTCCACCGCCTCATCGCTATATCGAGCTGTTTGTTCGGTGCGTGCGACATTTTGTTGCACCGTTTGTTCCATTCGCTCAATGAGCTGCACCGCGCTTTGCAAGTCTTCCGAAATACTTTGTGCCCCTGCCGACAATTCGTTCGTTGATACAGCAACTTGGTTATTAATTTCCGTCAACATTTTCGTTTCATCATCAATGTCTTTCGCAAACATCTCGACTTGCTTGCTTGCCGTATCGACCGACTGAAGCAATCCGTTAAGCTGGTTGGCCATCGTTGTAAAAGCTTCATTTAAATCCGCTAACTCATCTTTCCCGTTATACACAACAGGCTCGATACGCAAATTGCCGCGCGCAATTTGTTTCGCATTTTCCGCAATGTTGCGAAGAGGTGCCGTAATTTTTTTTGTTAAGCGAAAACCGCTAAATCCAGCAAACAATAGCACGATCGCGATCGCAATGAGCGAAATCGTAATGACTTGTTGTATTTGACTTTGCAATTGCTTTTGCATATGTTCGTAATACTCGTTTACATACGTATTTACGACATGCACATCGTTTAATACCCCTTCCGCGCGCATCGACTGGCGGCGAATTTCCGCCACATTTTGCGCATCCAGAGCCGCTTTTGATTCATTTGCTAGCGCGGCAAATTTGTTGTTTGCTCGTTCGAGAGAAGAGCGAACATACGGTGCAGTCAATCCTTTGTTTAATGCGCTAAACAACTTTTCTGATTCTTCCAAATGAACGAGCACTTCTTGCTTATTTCCTTCTGTCGGGCTGTAGGCGTAATTGCTTAAACTTTGCTTCGTCGCTTTTAGTTCTGCCTGCAAATGTTGTGCTTTCATCATGAGCGGAACGAAATCTTGATTCGACGATTGAATAGAAAGCATATTCATAATAATAAATACGATAATGGCGCCAGCAATAATTGGCGTTGCTAATGAGTGAAATAATAGTCGTTGTTGAATAGACATCGTATCCCTCCTTTATTTCGCGATGCCGTTTGCCGCTTGTTCTTTCCATTTTTCTAACGTTGCTTGTTGCTCTGGACTAAACGTCACGACACGAATAGGCGCTAAATCGACGCCGTTTTCTTTTAACCCTAGTTCAACCGTCCCTTTTGGCACGTCTTTCTTTCCGACATATTGTTTAATGACCGTATATAACGCGACATCGACATTTTTTAACATCGATGTGACGACTGCTTTTTCCGCATAAAAATATTGGTCGCTATCGACACCAATCGCATATTTTCCGTTCATCTCTGCTTCGCGCAATACGCCAACACCTGTAAATCCGGCGGCGGCATACAGCACGTCTGCCCCGTTTGCGATCATTTGTTTTGCAATTTTTGCCCCAAGCTTATCATCACCGAAGTTGCCTGCATACACTTCTTGCACATTCGCTTCCGGTCTAACCGCTTTTACCCCTTTTATAAAGCCGTTTGCAAATTTGCGAATAAGAGGAACATCTGCCCCTCCGACAAAGCCGACGTTGTTCGTTTTCGTCAACATACCAGCAACGACACCTGCTAAAAAGCTACCTTCATCTTCTTTAAACGTAATCGATGTAATGTTTGGTAAATCCGATACGGCATCAATTAATATAAATTGCTGTTTCGGATATGTTTTCGCTACCTTTTCTAAATCTTGTTGTACCATAAAGCCGAGACCGATAACGAGATCGTTCCCTGCTTCAACAAGCTCGGTTAGCCCTTTTTCATACGTCCCCGTCTCTTTTAACTCACGATAATCAAAAAAAATGCCAAGCTCATCGCGCGCTTTCATAAGCCCTTTAAACGCTGAATCGCTAAACGATTGATCCCCTAGTCCGACATCTGACAACATAATACCGATTTTGACACGTTCTTTCGGTTGAAATGAACTCGTTTGTGAACACCCAGCGGCAAGCAATAACACGAATGCCATCATGAGTGAAATTATTTTTTTCATAAAATTTCCTCATCTCCTTATCTTTCATTCAAATCCCACTTCGTTTATTATATCGACAACAATCGACATTTTGTTTACTTTTTATATATAAAGATTTTGTAAAGTTGTTCATATGTCAACAATCGACTATAATGGAAGCACAACGAATTCATGTTGAGGTGATCTATATGTCAAAAGAAAGTTCATTTGATATCGTGTCGAAAGTCGATTTGTCGGAAGTGACGAACGCCGTCAACATCGCACTAAAAGAAATTCAAAATCGCTACGACTTTAAAGGGAGCAAAAGCGACATTTCGCTTGAAAAAGACGAGCTTATTCTTATTTCCGACGACGAGTTCAAACTAGAACAACTGAAAGATGTGCTTATCGGAAAGCTTATTAAACGAGGTGTACCAACGAAAAACATTCAATACGGAAAAGTAGAACCTGCTTCAGGCGGAACGGTACGCCAACGCGCGAAACTCGTCCAAGGCATCGACAAAGACAACGCGAAAAAAATTAACACAATCATTAAAAATACAGGTTTAAAAGTGAAAAGTCAAATTCAAGAAGACCAAATTCGCGTCAGCGGCAAAAGTAAAGACGATTTACAAAAAGTCATCGCCGCCATTCGCGAAGCAGACTTACCGATCGACGTCCAATTCGTCAACTACCGTTAAGAAGGCTATGCGCCTTCTTTTTTCTTTTCTTAAATAAAATAGTTGAATATTTCTAAAAAATCAGTTACATTTATGAGTAACTTCATACACATCATCTTATCGAGAGAAGGGGAGGGACTGGCCCGATGAACCTTCAGCAACCTGACGATCGTCAAGGTGCTAAGTCCAGACAAGCGATTCGCTTGGAAGATAAGAAGGAGCGTGCAACGTCTTCTTCTTATGGAGAAGGCTTTTTTATTTGAAAAAGAAACGGAGGAATGGACGTGGGATTGCTAGATGATTTAAAAGAACGCATCGTCATCGCCGATGGAGCGATGGGAACGTTATTATATGCGCACGGCATCGATCGCTGTTTTGAAGAATTAAATGTGACAAAGCCTGAGGAAATCGTTCACATTCACGAAGCGTATATCGATGCCGGAGCTGAAGTCATCCAGACGAATACGTACGGAGCGAACTATGTAAAGCTCGCCCGCTACGGCTTACAAGATGACGTCAAACAAATAAACGAAGCAGCCGTTCGGCTCGCCAAGCAAGCGGCGCGAGGACGCGCCTATGTGCTCGGCACAATCGGGGGACTCCGCAGCACAAATAAAAGCACCATTTCGCTCGAAGAAGTGAAACGAACGTTTCGCGAGCAGCTGTACGCGCTGTTAAACGAAGGCGTCGATGGCCTGCTGCTTGAGACGTATTACGATTTTGAAGAACTGCAAACCGTTCTTTCCATCGCTCGTAAAGAAACGACGTTGCCACTCATCGCCCACGTCACCTTGCATGACATTGGCGTCTTGCAACATGGAATCTCGCTTGCCGATGCGCTTCATCAATTAGAGCAACTTGGCGCCGATGTCGTTGGCTTAAACTGCCATCTCGGTCCGTATCATATGTTGCGCTCGCTTGAAGAAGTGCCGATTCCGACGCGCGCCTTTTTATCGGTGTACCCAAACGCAAGCTTGCCGCAATATCGCGACGGACGATTCGTTTATGAAACGAGCGAACAATATTTTGAAGAAACAGCGCGCGCCTTTCGCGATCAAGGAGTTCGACTCATCGGCGGATGTTGTGGAACGACGCCGAAACATATTTCCGCCATCGCTCGCGCCCTGTCCGACCGCACACCTGTATATGAAAAAAAAGTGAAACAACGGCATACAGTCGTCGTGCAAGAAGCGGAACAGGCGAAAGAACCTTCCTTAGACGACATTGCCCGCACGCGCCGTTCGATCATCGTCGAGCTCGATCCACCAAAAAAGCTCGGCTTAACAACATTTTTAGAAGGCGCCAAAGCGTTGAAAGAAGCACATATTGATGCGTTAACGCTTGCCGACAATTCGCTAGCAACACCGCGCATTAGCAACGTCGCTGTCGGAACGATCGTCAAACAACAGCTCGGCATGCGGCCGCTTATTCACATCACATGCCGCGACCGCAATTTAATTGGCTTACAGTCGCACTTAATGGGCCTTCATACGCTCGGCATGACCGATGTGCTCGCTTTAACAGGCGATCCGTCTAAAGTAGGCGACTTTCCGGGGGCGACATCCGTCTACGATTTATCATCGTTTGACTTAATTTCGTTAATTCGTCAATTTAACGAAGGGCTTTCGTATTCTGGAAAACCGCTCGGACAAAAAACGAACTTTTCCATCGCTGCGGCCTTTAATCCGAACGTACGCCATTTAGATAAAGCGGTGAAACGGCTAGAGAAAAAAATTGAATGCGGAGCGCACTATTTTTTAACGCAGCCGCTATATAGCGAAAAACAAATTGAAGACGTATACGAGGCGACAAAACATTTATCGACGCCAATTTACATCGGCATTATGCCGCTTACAAGCGCTAGAAACGCCGACTTTTTGCACCATGAAGTGCCGGGCATTACCCTTTCCGATCACATTCGTGCGCGCATGGCTGCTTGCGCAAACGACCCTGTCCAATCGACAAAAGAAGGGTTAGCGATTGCAAAAGCGCTCATCGATGCGGCGTTCGATTTATTCCAAGGCATATATTTCATCACACCATTTTTACGTTACGATATGACGGTCGAACTCGTTCGCTACACGCACGAAAAAGAGCGGCTCAAAAAAGAAAGGACGGTTTACCATGGCTAGTTTACTCGAACAGCTCGAAAAGAAAATTTTAATTATTGACGGGGCAATGGGAACGATGATTCAAGCCGCCAACTTAACAGCGGATGACTTTGGCGGTGAAGCGTACGAAGGATGCAATGAATATTTGACGATCACCGCTCCAGAAGTCATCGCCCACATTCATGAAGCTTATTTTGAAGCGGGTGCGGACATCGTCGAAACGAATACGTTTGGCGCAACGAGCATCGTATTAGATGAATACAATCTCGGACATATCGCCCTTGAGTTAAATATCGAAGCGGCAAAGCTCGCTAAGCGAATCGCGGAGCAATATTCAACGAGCGATTGGCCACGCTTCGTTGCTGGCTCGATGGGACCGACGACGAAAACGTTATCTGTCACAGGCGGAACGACGTTTTCTGAACTTGTCGCCGCATACGAACAGCAAGCTCGCGGACTATTACTTGGCGGCGTCGATCTTCTTTTATTAGAAACGTGCCAAGATACGTTAAACGTCAAAGCCGCTTTTCTAGGCATAACCGAAGCGTTTAAAACGGTCGGAAAACAAGTGCCGCTCATGATTTCAGGAACGATTGAGCCGATGGGCACAACGCTTGCCGGACAGACGATCGAATCGTTTTTTATTTCGATTCAACATATGAAACCATTTGCCGTCGGCTTAAACTGTGCAACCGGTCCAGAATTTATGACCGATCATTTGCGCTCGCTCGCTTCCCTCGCCAATACAGCCGTCAGCTGTTATCCAAACGCCGGTCTTCCGGACGAAGAAGGATGTTATCACGAAACGCCAGACATGCTCGCGAAAAAAATTCGCCAATTTGCCGAAAAAGGATGGTTAAACATTGTCGGCGGCTGTTGCGGTACGACGCCTGAACATATTCGCGCCATCGCTGAAGCCGTTCGCGACGTGCCACCGCGCGTCATTCCGAAACAGTTTCCGCTGCATGCCGTCTCTGGCATTGATGCGCTCGTTTACGATGAAACGATGCGCCCGCTTTTCGTCGGCGAGCGAACAAACGTCATCGGCTCGCGCAAATTTAAGCGGCTCATTGCGGAAGGAAAATATGAAGAAGCGGCAGAAATTGCCCGCGCTCAAGTGAAAAACGGGGCACACGTCATCGACATTTGTTTAGCCGACCCAGATCGCGACGAAAAGAAAGATATGGAACAATTTATTCAACAAGTCGTGAAAAAAGTGAAAGTGCCGCTCGTCATCGACTCGACAGACGAAGACGTCATCGCCTGCGCTTTATCGTATTCACAAGGAAAAGCAATTATTAACTCCATTAACTTAGAAGATGGCGAAGAACGATTTGAAAAAATTGTTCCCCTTCTCCATCAATATGGGGCGGCTGTTGTTGTCGGCACAATTGACGAACAAGGAATGGCCATTGATGCGAAACGAAAGCTTGACATCGCCCTTCGCTCGTACGATTTGCTCGTCAACAAATATCAGCTTTCCCCGCACGACATTATTTTCGATCCGCTCGTATTTCCGATCGGTACGGGAGATGAGCAATATATTGGCGCAGCAAAAGAAACGATTGAGGGCATTCGCCTCATTAAACAACATTTACCTAACTGCTTAACGATGCTCGGCATTAGCAACGTCTCGTTCGGCTTGCCACCTGTCGGACGCGAAGTGTTAAACTCCGTCTTTTTATACTATTGCACGCAAGCAGGGCTCGATTATGCGATCGTGAATACGGAAAAATTAGAGCGGTTCGCTTCCATTCCAGAAGAAGAAGTGCGCTTAGCGGAGGCGTTGTTATTTAACACAAACGATGAGACATTAAACGCATTTATTCAATTTTATCGCGATAAAACGAAGCAGCCGAAACAGACGAATACGAATATGACGCTAGAAGAGCGGCTTGCGACATACGTCATTGAAGGAACGAAAGACGGGCTCATGGAAGACTTAACGCTCGCCTTGCAATCGTACAGTCCGCTCGACATTATTAACGGTCCGCTTATGAACGGCATGGATGAAGTCGGCCGTCTATTTAACGACAACCAGCTCATCGTTGCGGAAGTGTTGCAAAGCGCGGAAGTGATGAAGGCGGCGGTCGCCTTTTTAGAGCCGTATATGGAGAAAAACGAAACGAGCGTAAAAGGAAAGGTGCTTCTTGCGACCGTCAAAGGCGATGTGCATGACATCGGCAAAAATTTAGTCGATATCATTTTAAGCAACAACGGCTTTCATGTCGTCGATTTAGGCATTAAAGTGACACCGCAACAGCTCATCGAAGCGGTGCGACGCGAGAAGCCGAGTATGATCGGATTATCTGGGTTGCTCGTGAAATCAGCACAACAAATGGTGCTTACCGCACAAGACTTAAAGCAAGCTGGCATTTCGTTGCCGATTTTAGTCGGCGGCGCCGCTTTATCGCGCAAGTTTACCGATACAAAAATTGCACCCGAATATGACGGCATCGTTTTATACGCCAAAGATGCGATGGAAGGATTGACGCTCGCCAACCGCATCGTTCAGCAAGACATTTCTTATGAGAAAAAAGAAAAAACGAAACAAACAATCGAACGGCAAAGCGCAGTCGCTGTCATGACAAAGTCAAATGTGAAGCGGGCACCGATTTACGTTCCGACCGATACAGAAAAACATATATTAAAAGACATTCCGCTTTCACATATTGAACCGTACGTCAATTGGCAAATGCTTCTCGGGCACCATCTCGGTTTAAAAGGAAATGTAAAAAAGCTGTTGGCGGAAGGAAACGAAAAAGCGATCATGTTAAAAGCGTTAATCGATGAACTGCTCGCTGAAGCGAAACAAACAAAGTCGCTTTCACCGAAAGCGGTATATCAATTTTTCCCAGCCAGAAGCGATGGCGATACGGTGATCATTTACGATCCGCGCGATCAACAAACGGTCATTGAAACGTTTACGTTCCCGAGACAAACGAAAGCGCCATATTTATGTTTAGCGGATTACCTTTCTGACGAACAAGTCGACTACGTCGGGCTATTTGCTGTGACGGCGGGGGCAGGTGTGCGCGATCTCGCTCAACGTTTTAAACGAGAAGGACAGTTTTTAAAAAGCCATGCGATTCAAGCGTTAGCGCTTGAACTAGCGGAAGGATTAGCGGAACGCGTTCATCAAATTATGCGCGACCGTTGGGGCTTTCCTGATTCGCCTGATTTTACAATGGAAGAACGGTTTGCGGCGAAATATCAAGGACAACGTTTCTCGTTCGGCTACCCTGCTTGTCCGAATCTCGAAGACCAAGAAAAGCTATTCCGCCTTTTACGACCGGAGGACATTGGCATTCATTTAACAGAAGGATATATGATGGAGCCGGAAGCATCCGTATCCGCCATCGTCTTCGCCCATCCGGAAGCGAGATATTTTAACGTGTTGTGAAAAAGCTGACTTTGATCAGCTTTTTCACACAATACGATCGGGCAAATAATATTCACATGCTAGCTTTTTAAAATCTCTTTCATTCCATGTGACGACCGCTTGTACGGTAGGAGAATGTTTCATAAGTGAACTAAGATAAGCATCCGCAAAGTCAACACGATACTTTCCATAACTCGCTATCGCTTGCAGCACAACTTCTTTATCGATCGTTTTTATACATGGGGCCTCAACAAGCTGTGTTAAGCGTTCAGCTATTTCTTCTTTCCGATAACCGTAACGTTTTGACTCAAGAACCCAACAACATTCTGCAATCACTAACGGATGTAGTACAAACGACAGTTCTCCGTTTACCGCCTTTTCGAATAATCGATAAGCAATTGGTGATTGGATTTTATCATCGTTAGTTAAAAAGCGAACAATTACATTTGCATCTAAAATGTACATCGTTCATCTTCTTTCTTCTGCTTGCTAGCGAGCCATTGTTCTTTAGCTTCTTTTCGAATGTCCTCCCAATTCATCTCTCCTTGTTCTCGCTTTGGTGGCATGCTTCCAAATAGCGATAGCAACGAATCTTTCTTTCTTACTTTCAACGTTACTTCTTGATTTTCACCATAAACAAACACAACTTGATCGCCCGGTTCTGCTCCAAGCCATTCTCTCACCTTCGTCGGAATCGTCACTTGATGTTTCGAAGAAAGCGTCGACGCATAAACATATGTGTTATTTTCCATCGTATCCCCCCAAATATTCTTTACTTTTATTTTATCTTTACATTATTCGAGGGTAAAGATGAAATAACGAATCATCTACAAATCAATCCCTTTGATCGCATGAACGCCCTTTCCATAATAATGTTTCACTTCTTTCATTTCCGTCACTAAATCAGCAAGTTGAATGATTTCTTCTTTTGCCCCTCTTCCTGTCACAACGACATGCGTATGCGCTGGCTTATTTGCCAACGTATGCACAACATCTTGAAGCGGCAACACATCATCGATCGGAAACGACGTAATCGCTAACGCTACATTTAATTCGTCTAAAATGATCACATCATATCGTCCGGAAACGATGTGCTTTTTCGCAAGCTCCCATCCTTTTTGTAACGCTTCGCGATGCTCCTCTGGCGTTTTCGTCCACGTAAATCCAACACCTGTTTGATGTACGTCAATACCGAGTCGCTGTAACGTTTTCGCCTCGCCATATGGACGGTGCGGTGACTTAATGAATTGAATGACGATAACTTTTTTTCCGTGGCCTGCAGCGCGAACAGCAAGGCCGACCGCTGCAGTTGTTTTTCCTTTTCCATCCCCTGTGTAGACGATCACCATATTTCTTCCACCCACTTTAACTTGTCATGTAATTGTACAACATCGCCAACGACAATGATGGCCGGGGAAGAAAAGTTGTTCTCCTGCACGAGATGGACGATCGTTTGCAACGTACCAACAACCGTTCGTTGCCTTGTCGTCGTTGCCCATTCGATGACTGCCACAGGCGTCTGTCCATCTTTACCATGACGTTGCAGTTGTTCACAAATGTAAGCGATATTTGCCATCCCCATATAAAATACGATCGTATCTGTCGCTTGACTTAATGCATCCCAGCGAATGCGATCGCGCTCTCCGCTTTGATGTCCAGCGATAAACGTCACCCCGCCAGCGTAATTGCGATGCGTCACAGGAATGCCAGCGTATGCTGGCGCAGCCACACCAGCTGTCACCCCGGGGACAATTTCATATGGAATGCCGTGTGCCCGTAGATGTTCCGCCTCTTCCCCACCGCGACCGAACATAAACGGATCGCCACCTTTTAATCGAACGACCGTCTTTCCTTGCAACGCATGTTCCACAAGCCAATCATGAATTTGTTGTTGAATGTTTCCATGCTTTCTCGGCTCTTTGCCGCAATATAAAAGCTCTGTTCCTTCTTTCGCGTAAGTCAACAGCTGTGAACTTACAAGACGATCATAAATAACGACATCCGCCTTTTCTATACATTCGCGTCCATATACCGTAATGAGCTTCGCATTCCCAGGACCTGCTCCAACAATATATACTTTCCCTTTATTCATGATGATCGCTCCCAGTTGATACGTTCGCTGATGAAAATGTCGCCATATGAAGCATCGCCAGCGCCATATTGACAATCGGAAACGCCACCACCGCTCCGCTTCCTTCTCCAAGGCGCATACGCAAATCAAGAAGCGGCTCTTTATTCAACAGCTCAAGAGCGATGCGATGCCCCGGCTCTTGCGACCGATGCCCCGCAATCATATAATGAACGACACGCTCGTCCAGTCGTTCAGCAATCAACGCGGCAACCGTACAAATAAAACCGTCAAGCAAAATCGGAACGCGTCGCTCTGCTGCCGCCATCATCGCCCCTGCCATCGCCGCAATTTCAAACCCTCCGATTTTTGTCAATAAATCTATTGGATCAGATGGATTTGGTTGATGAAGCATAAGTGCTCGTTCAATAACTCTTTGTTTATGCTTGAACATCTCATCATGAATGCCTGTTCCTCTGCCGACAAGCTCAGCGACGCTTCGCCCGCTCATCGCTGCTAACAATGCACTTGCCGTTGTCGTATTGCCGATTCCCATCTCTCCAACGATGAGACAGCGAATGCCGCGATCGATCATGGCATTCGCTTGGCGGTATCCTGCTTGTACGGCTTGCTCTGCTTCTTCTTTTGCCATCGCTTGTTTATAAGCAAAATTGTTCGTTCCATACGCCACTTTTTCATTGATGACGTTTTCTTCATGTATATCAACCGCAACGCCAACATCGACGACTGCAAACATAGCGCCAATTTGTTTGCTAAATACGTTAATTGCCGCCCCACCACGCACGAAATTGAGCACCATCTGCGCCGTTACTTCTTGTGGATATGCAGACACCCCTTCTTTCGCGACGCCGTGGTCGGCTGCAAATACGAGCACGCCCGGCGGTGTCACACGTGGAAACCGCTCCCCAGTCATTTTCGCAATCTCGATGGCTAGTTCCTCTAGCTTTCCGAGACTACCGCGCGGCTTTGTTAATTGATCGATATATTGGCGCACTTCTTCTCCGATTTGTTCATAAAGCATTATATTTTCCCCCTTTGAAATTCAATCATTTTTCGTTCAATCGTTCTCACAGCGACATGTTTTTCCACACAATCTGCTAGTTCGTCAAACGCTTCGTTTCGCAATTGCCGATAAAACGGTCGCTCGATAGGTGATGAATCATGCTTTTTTCGCCGTACATCATTTAACAAATAATGACGAAACGCATCGTTATGAAATAAGTCATGCATATACGTTCCGATGACACGTTCATCTTTCGTTTTGCATCCATCTGTTTTCCCATCCATAAAAATGAGCGGTTCACCCCGTTTCACATTTGAACGTCCCATATGAATTTCATACCCTTTTACGTGGAACGTTTCGCCTTTAAACGTTAATATCCCTTCACATAACACTGTTGTTTTTTCGCGAGCAAGCGTCGTCTCCATCGGCAACAAACTTAATCCTTCTACCTCGTCAAGCGGTGTTTCGACATGGCAAGGGTCTTTGATGCGCTCGCCAAGCATTTGATACCCTCCACAAATACCGATGATCGTTACATCCGTTTGTTCGTATAAGCGGCGGATGGCAGAAAACAAACCTGCTTCTTTTAAAAAACAAACGTCTTCGATCGTATTTTTACTCCCAGGCAAAACGAGTATATCAGGCTCACCTAACATAGCATAATCGTTCACGAGCCGCACGGAACAATCTGATTCAGAAAAAAACGGATCGATATCAGTAAAGTTAGACATGCGTGGATATTGAATAACTGCGATATCAATTGCCTTCGTATCATCTTTTTTCGTCGCATAACGAGAAAGTGTCACAGAATCTTCCGCATCGATGTGCAAATGCATATACGGAACGACGCCAAGCACCGGCACGCCTGTATATTGCTCGAACCAACGCAATCCCGGCTGAAGAAGCGAAAGATCGCCACGAAATTTATTGATGATCACCCCGATGACACGTTTCCGATCACATTCATCTAACAACTGCAATGTGCCAACTAAACTCGCAAACACTCCTCCGCGCTCAATATCACCAATTAAGACAACGGGGGCATTCGCCATGCGTGCCACGCGCATATTTACAAGCTCACGATCGTTCAAATTTACTTCCGCAGGGCTTCCCGCTCCTTCAATGACTAGTCGGTCGTATTGTTTCATTAATACATCGAGCGACTGTTGAATAATGTTCAGTCCCGTATGAAAAAATTCGGTTCGATAAGCGCTCGCTTGCATGTTTTTGTACGGTTTTCCATGTACGACAATTTGCGCTTCTTGATCGCGGCTCGGTTTAATTAAAATCGGATTCATATGCGTCGTCGCCAACACGCCTGCTGCTTCCGCTTGAACTCCTTGCGCGCGTCCGATTTCTTTTCCGTCAATCGTCACATATGAATTAAGCGACATATTTTGCGACTTAAACGGCGCCGTCTTCCAACCGTTGCGGGCAAAGATGCGGCAAAAAGCGGTCGCAATGACGCTCTTTCCAGCATCGGAATGCGTTCCTTGAAACATAATCGGCAGCGCCTTACGCATTCTCCTTCACCTCGCTGCACGCCTTCAACCACCGCTCAACAAGCAAAGGGTTCGACGGAAAATAAAAATGAATGTAACCAGCGACTAACCGCTGATCCATATATCCGTCTCGTTTGCATCCGCGCAGCCCTTTCGCTTCATATGAAAATTTTTCTTCTTCGCGTCGAATAAACGTTGAATAATGAAATTCATGTCCTTTCGCTTGATCTTGTTCAAATAAAAAGTTCCCTTCCGTTCCTGTCACTTCGCGATATCCGAGCGCTGCAAGCGTTCGCTGCATACGCACGTGCCCCGGAATGACGCCGGCCATCTCGTAATATTGTCCGTCAGTCGTTTCGATGCCTTCTGTTAAATACATAAAACCCCCGCACTCTGCAAGGGTGGGCACCCCACGATGAATTGCTTCAGCAACTGACCGTTTTACTTCCTCATGGCGTGCCAATTCTGATGCAAATTCCTCTGGAAATCCTCCTCCAATATATAAACCGTGAACGTCATGTGGAACACGTTCACCTGCAAGTGGCGAGAAATAAACGAGCGTCGCCCCATACGCCTGAAGCATTTCTAAATTTTCTTCGTAATAAAAATGAAACGCTGCATCTTTTGCGACAGCCACGCGCACATCGTACGTTTGTTTTGGTGTAAAAAACGGCTCGCTATGAAGAACGGTCGTTTCCGCTATTTTCCATATAGCATCTAAATCGACCGTTTGAGCGATGCGCTCACCAAGCCCCTCAAAAAACGGTTGAAGCTCTCCACGTTCCACAGATGGAACAAGCCCTAAATGACGCTCTGGAATCGTCAAATCGCTTTCTTTTAACAAATAGCCAACGACAGGAATACCGCATTGTTGTTCAATCGCTTCTTTGACGAGACGAAAATGCCCTTCGCTCCCAACGCGATTCGCAATAACTCCCACAATGCGAACTCGTTTATCAAACAGTTGAAATCCGCGCACAACTGCCGCAGCGCTACGCGCCATGCCTGAACAGTCGACAACTAACAAGACAGGGCTTTCGGTGATAATGCTAATTTCTGCAGTGGATCCTTCATTTGTCGTTGCTTGCTTCCCGTCGAATAACCCCATCACCCCTTCAATAATTGACAAATGCGCTCCTTCGCTCCCACGGCTACATACGTGGCGCACAATTTGTTCATTTCCCATCCAACTATCTAAATTGCGGGAGCGCCTTCCCGTCACCGCCGTATGATACGTCGGATCAATGTAATCCGGCCCACATTTAAATCCTTGAACAACGTATCCCCGCTGTTTGAACGCGCTCATTAAACCGAGCGTCACCGTCGTTTTTCCAACTCCGCTCCCCGTGCCAGCCACGACAATCCGCCTCATCGCTCTCCCTCCCATAGCGCAACGGAAATCGTGACGTTTCCGCTTTTTTTCTTTGTTAAAACGAGCTGTTGTTGTCCGCTATATCGCTTCGCGGCAGGTTCGCTTACCCCATATGCCCCCGTGTAACGAAACACTGTTTCCGACGGTTCATCGATCGGAACGTCGTTTAATTGTTCGGGCGTATAAAAAATAAGCGGCCACCCATATTTGTTTGCGACAGCGAATAAACCTTCTTCATCCTTTTTCAAATCAATCGTACATAACGCTTTCACGCTTTTGATCGAAAAACGAAGTTGTTGCAACGTATCGCAAATGACTTGTTCAATTTCTTGTGCGCTTGTTCCACGATTGCACCCGATGCCAATAACAATCACTTTCGGACGATATAACACCCCGTTTTGTAAAATCGCTTCTTCCTCTTTTTCAAGCAAGCGATGCGTAACAATAAGCGCCGCATCCGGCTTCGCTTCAAGCGCCTCAGCAATCGAAGCATATGACCGAATGTTCGCTGGCAGCGGTGCATCATACGTCCACCAATTGCGCTCGCCTGATTCCTGTACAATCGCGACATGTTGCTCATTGACAACCGCAGCACTCACAGGCGTCAATTTGTTTTCATTTTCCCATTCCCATCCGAACGAGCGACCAAATAAATCAACCGCAATCGTTTGCTGCACATCGGATGCTGTCGTAATGACCGGACGAGCGTCAAGCAAATTCGCCACTTTTCTTGTCAGCTCATTGGCTCCTCCTAAATGACCAGATAATACACTAATGACATGCTCCGCTTTATCATCAATTACAACAACAGCAGGATCTGTTTTTTTATCTTTTAGCAACGGAGCAATCATTCGTACGACGGCACCGAGCGAAATGATGAGGATCAACCCGCGATACGTTGAAAACAACTGCGGCAACAACAATCGAACATTTCCTGAAAATAAATGAATGCCTTTCTCGTGTTCGTCCCCTTTCGCAAATTTATCCGTATAATAAATGTGCACATGCGGAAGTTGATCGTATAGCTTTCTCGCAATATGTACCCCGTGTTTTGTAATGGCGACAACAGCATACATCTCACTTCCCTCCCTTGCGATATCCGTGAGTAAATGTTTCATCATATAATTTTGAGCGATACGATTCATCTAGTTCATTCGAAAACGCCCATCCTGCTAAAATAAGGGCATGTTGACGAATGCCGTGGCGCTGCATATCTTCATGAAGCATGCCAACCGTTGTGCGCACAATTTTTTCGTCCGGCCACGTCGCCTTATACACAACAACGACAGGCGTATGCTCGCTCCATCCTGCTTCAAGAAACGCAGCTGTCACTTTTTTCGTTAGCGTGGCACTTAAAAAAAGAGCGATTGTACAATGATGTTGCGCCAACGAAGCGAGCTGTTCTTTTTCAGGAACTGGGGTTCTTCCTTCTGCTCGCGTTAAAATGACCGTTTGCGTTAAATTCGGTACGGTCAATTCTACTTGTGCCGCAGCGGCGGCAGCAAATACTGAACTAACTCCCGGCACAATGTCAACGTCAATTCCTTCTTTTCGCAAAAGTACGATTTGTTCCATCGTCGCCCCATAAATGGATGGATCACCAGTGTGAAGACGAACGACGATACGTCCGTTTTTCACTTCTTCGCACATCATGGCAACCATTTGCTTTAAATGCATACCCGATGTACAAAAAATGCGCGCGCTTTCTTTTGCATATGTAAGCAGTTCATCATTGACAAGCGAATCGGTGTAAAAGATGGCGTCCGCTTGCTGCAACAATTTCATTCCTTTTACAGTAATGAGTTCCGGCGACCCAGGTCCAGCCCCGACAATGTATATTTTCACTTTCTCACCACCATTAACGTCAAATATGGTAAAGATGTGTGTTCGAGCTTCGTCACATCCCATATCACTTCTTCATGGGATGTGACTTTTGTTACAACCGCCGCTTCATTGATTAAATTCATCTCTTTTAAAAGCGAGAGAAGGAGCGGCATCACTTTCGCCACTTTCAAAAACACGACGCAATCGTGATTTTGCAACGCTTTTTTCATCGCGTCATAATCATCTCGGGCTGGGACGATGGCGATTGTCTCATCGCCATCAGCTAGCGGCAACTGCAAGCGAGCTGCTGCCCCATTCATTGATGAAATGCCTGGGATGATTTCCATCGGCACGTTTGGATGATATGTTCGCATCGTGCGCATAAAATGAATACATGTGCTATATAAGAGCGGGTCTCCTTCCGTTACGAATGCGACATGTTTCCCTTCACGTAAGTAAGCCCACACCGTTTCCACTGTTTCACTCCACTTTTCTCGCAACACACGTTCATCTTTCGTCATCGGAAACACGAGACCAATCATCTGTTTTTCCGTTTTGGAAAAATACGCTTCAACAATGTGTTGGGCGTAGCCTTTACTCCCGTTCGCTTTTTTTGGATAGGCGATGACATGCGCTTCTTTTAGACGGCGAAAAGCTTTCACTGTCAGCAACTCCGGGTCTCCCGGACCGACGCCAATACCATATAACGTACCGATCATTCGCTTTCATCCTTTCGTGCTGAAATAATGTATATCGGATTTAACGCATCAAAACGTGTCAATTGTAAAATCGGTTTGCTTCGTGCAAATTGGGCGAGCAAAATATCGACAGCGTAACCGTGCGTTCGCAATGCCTCTGTCGCTTCATATAACGTTTCGATTGTGACGGCATTCATGACGATGCGCCCACCTTTTTTTAAACGCGTACAACATACATCGATAATGTCGTGTAAACTTCCTGACGTTCCACCAATGAAAATCGCATCCGGGTCAGGAAATTGCGCTAATCCTTCAGGCGCCCGCCCGTGCACAAGTGTAAAGTCTGCGCGGAATTTTTTCATATTTTTCTGACATATTTCTATATCTAAAGCATTTTTTTCAATCGCAAACACCGCCCCTTCCCGAGCCATTTTTGCCGCTTCAATCGCTACCGATCCTGTGCATGTCCCAATGTCCCATACAATGCTTTTTTCATGAAGACGGAGAGCTTGTACACTTAGTACGCGCACTTCTTTTTTCGTAATTAACCCTTTTTCTGGCTTGCGCTGAAAAAATTCAGCATCGTCGATCCCAAACATCCACTTCGTCCCATCTGTTTTTCTTCGCAAAACGACAATATTTAATGGAGCGAACGAAGCGTCTTTCATCTCTTCCAACGTAAAAAAGCGACAGCGTTCGTTTTCTCCCCCAAGGTTCTCCCCAACAAACGCCTCATATTCTGTCATCCCATATTCTAAAAGATATGAAGCAATCGCACGCGGATCGTTCGTTTCATCTGTTAAAATGGCTACTTTTTCTTTTCCATCTATGCGCTGAGCAAGCCCTTTCATCGAACGTCCATGCAAACTAACGACGTACGCATCGTGCCAACTTTCTCCCATTTTCGCGAACGCCCATTGGAGCGAACTGACAGAGGGATATACTTCAATCGGAACTTTTTTCGCTAAATAACTACCGATCCCGTAAAATAGCGGATCACCGGATGCTAAAATGACCGTTTTTTTCGGCTCGTTTACAAGTGTTGCTAAAAGCGATGATAAGTTGCTTCGAATGACGATTTTTTCCCCTTTGTAGTGCGGAAAAAAAGATAGTTGCCTTTCTCCACCAACGAGCCGCTCACTTTCATGAATCCATCGTTCATACAACAAAGGAAGAGAATCTGTTCCATCAGCTCCTATTCCGATTAATTTCATTCGCTCCACCGTTTCGCACCGCCTTTCCTAGCAACTGTCCTTTCAGCGTATACATTGTCGTTTCAACCGTCATTCCTCCACCTACTTCGCGTAACGCATGTTGGCAACAATAGTCACATAACAAATCGAAAAACGACATATATCCTGCCTCGTACATTATATCGCCGACTTGTGACGCTGTATTCGCCTGTTTAACAGCTTCAATCATATGTGTTGGAGCACCGCATTGTTCAGCGATACGAGCTAAAAAATGAAAATCGACAGGAGCACTTTTCGAATGTACCATCATGATCCCTTGCGCCACTTTTGAAAACTTGCCCATCATTCCAACGAGTGACACCGTTTGAATCCCAAGCCGTTTGCACTGTTTCAACGTAAAACCGACAAAATCGCCCATTTCAATAAATGCTTCTTCTTTCAAATGAGGATATTGCTTCATCGCATATGTTTCGCTTCTTCCACCTGTCGTGACAACAACGTGGTCACAGCCGCAAGCAACCGCCACTTCGAGCGCGCGTACAATACTTGCTCGATACGCGGACGTAGAGAACGGAACGACGATGCCACGCGTTCCTAAAATAGAAATGCCACCTATAATTCCGAGCCGTCCGTTTAACGTTTTTTTCGCCATTTCTTCTCCGTTCGGAACGGAAATGACGATGCTCACGCCGCTTGTCACACCGTATTTTGTAAGCAATTGCCGAGCAACGTCCGTCATCATTTGACGAGGAACAGGATTGATCGCTGCCTCCCCAATCGGAACAGGAAGGCCGGGCTTTGTTACCCTTCCGACCCCTTCTCCTCCATCAATATGAATACCCTCTTCCGTCCAGCTTACTGTTGCAACGATCGAAGCACCGTGCGTCACGTCAGGGTCGTCTCCACCGTCTTTTATGACTGTGGCGCTTGCTGCATGTGGATGTATTTCACAAGCAGCGACTGGAAACGTGACCTCGCGACCGATTGGAAGCATGATCGTTGCTTCCGTTTGCTTCATGCCTGTAATGAGCGCAAGCAACGCCGCTTTTGTCGCGGCCGTTGCACACGCTCCGGTCGTATATCCTTCACGCAAATTTTCCTTCTTCATACTGATTCTCGCTCCGCCAAAATAGACAAGGCGTTCAATGCGGCGACAGTAACTGTACTCCCTCCTTTTCTTCCGATGTTCGTAATAAACGGAACGTCTAATTTTGCTAATTCTTCTTTTGACTCTGCTGCAGAAACGAACCCAACAGGAAGACCGATAATTAAGCCGGGGCGCGCTTCACCTTCTTTCACGAGGCGAATAAGCTCAAGAAGCGCTGTCGGCGCATTTCCGATCGCAAATATTCCTCCATCCGCCTCCTTTACTGCTTTGCGCATCGCAACAATCGCCCGCGTCGTGTTTAATCGCTTCGCCTCTTTCATGACATCATCATCAGAAATATACACGTGGATACTTCCACCATATTTTTCAATGCGCGCTTTATTGATCCCTACTTGTACCATCTGGACGTCAGCCACGATCTTTTTCCCGGCACGAATCGCAGCCACTCCCGCTTCAATCGCTCGCGGATGAAATAAAAGACTTTTCCCTAATTCAAAATCGGCGCTCGCATGAATGACGCGCTGAACAACCGCATATTGTTCGTTTGTAAACGAGTGTTCTCCTATTTCTTCATCAATGATTTGAAAGCTTTTTTGCTCAATTTGTTCTGGTTGCACAGTTATTGGACGAAACATTTACTTTTCCTCCTTTTTTATCTCGCGCTCAAGTGCGCGAATGATGTCGGAAAACTCATTGTACACGTTTGGATAAGCAAGTTTTGGGCGGCGAATAACAACCGTTTCGATACTAAGCTCTTGCGCCGCAGCAATTTTTTCGTCGACGAAACCAACTCGCCCACTTTCTTTCGTCACAAGAAGCGTCACACCGAAATGTCGCATCAAAGCGATATCTAATTGTTTCGTAAACGGACCTTGCATCGCAATAATATTTTCTTGTGGAAAACCCAATTGTTCGCACTTTTCCATATTGTCTTTCCGCGGTAACATACGGGCAATGAGGCGAACATCAGGAAGCGAAAGCAACTTCTCTGCAAAAATGTGTAACGTTTTACTACCAGTCGTCAGCATCACAACGCCTTTTTTATTTGCTGCGTACTCCGCTGCTGCTTCATAGCTATCAACAAATGTGACGCGCTCGTACGTAATGACGCTTTCTTTTCGTTCGTAACGAAGGTACGGGACATTTGCTTCTTCTGCTGCTTTCATCGCTTGACGCGACGCTTCTTCTGCAAACGGATGGCTCGCATCAACAATTGCTGTCACTCCATGTTGCTGGATAAGCTGAACCATCTCATGCGCTGTTAAACGCCCGACATGCGCATGCAATCCAACATGTGCCATTTGTTCTGCCGCATGCTCTGTCACAACTGTTGCAAACACATCGTATCCAACATCGCGAATCGCTAACGCCAATTGACGTGCATCACTCGTTCCAGATAACATCATAATCATGTGTTTCACCTCAATGATCGTGATGGTGATGATGGTGATGCTCAGCGACATGAAGCCGATATTGACACGTATCGCAATTCATTTGCACCGAGTCGCTAAGTGCTTCGTGTAACCGATCAAGTACAATCGTCTGGAGCGAAGGATGGAATCCAAAATAATGCGCTAGCACAAACGACATGTGCGGATATATGCTCTGAAACTCGAACACTCGCTTTTCTAACCGTTTAATGAGCACACCTGTAAATAAAAAGTAAGGTAAAACGACAATTTTTTTCGCTCCGAGCTTGACACATTTTACGACTGCCTCATCTAATGACGGATTCGTCACCCCCATAAACGCTGGTTCAACAATGACCTGTTTATTTCGCTCCCAAAACAAACGGGCAATTTTATACAAATCACTATTGGCGTCTGGATCACTCCCTCCGCGCCCAAGCAAAATGACCGCTGTATGCTCATCTAAAACAATCTCTGCCTCTTTCAAACGATCTTGTAAAATCGTAAACGTTGCATCGTGGATGCCAAGCGGCCGTCCGTACGTAAATGAGACGTACGGATAACGTTCTTTTGCCTCATCAATCGCTGCTGGAATATGTAACTTCGAATGTCCAGCGGGAAGTAAAATAATAGGGATAACAATTATTTCCGTTGCTCCTCGTTCGACACAATGGACGATACCATCTGTTACAGACGGAATACCAAATTCTAAAAAACATGTATGCACATAAAACGTCGCGTCAATGTGCGGACGAATCGTTTGAACAAACTGCCGTACTTGCTCGTTTCCTTCTTCATCACGGCTCCCATGTCCAACAAACAAAATTGCTTTCACACGTATCACTCCCCACATGCCGCTGGCTCAACGTTCTTCGTCTGTCCGTAAACGAAGCCACCGACTTCTTTTTTTCGTTCAAAAAACTTATGAAATCGTTCGTTTGCATATCCTTCTTCTTTGTATTGCGCAATGATCCGAGCAATCGTTTCAACGAGGTCATTCGGCTGAATGCCTTCAGCAACAAGCTGTCCAGGATGAGCGTTTCTTCCTACCGTTTTTCCACCTAAAAATAAGTCAAACGCCCCTTTGCGATAAACAATTCCAATATCTTCATGAACGGCTCCATAACATGCCATACCGCATCCGTTAAATCCTACACGCAATTCCTTTGGCAACTCCATGCCACCAAACTGCTTATATAGCTGCTCTGCATAAGGAATCGCATCTTTTTTCTCCCCATCACAAAAGTCACAAGCTTTCATGACAAACACATCTCCAACAGGTGCGACGGTCAACCCAGCTTGTACGAGCGCTCGTACAACTTCATCTGCGCAATCCGTTTCCATCGTCACTTTAAAGTAGTGATCAGGTGTATACGTGATCGTTCCTTGCTCGCCAACGATGCGGGCAAGTTGCACCATTTGTTCAGGCTCCCACGTTTTCTTTGCAATTCCCGGACTGACTGCTACTTCCAATCGTTCTACATTTACTTTTGCATACGCCTCTTCCGCTAGTGAGCGCACATGCGTCAACGCCCACGGCTCTGCTTCTGGACACAATCGCTCGTGCGGTTTTAACGGCTGGACGGCACTAGATAAGTTATATTTCCGTTCATAGCCACGCGGTGTAATCATAAGACCGTCATGAACGAACGTAGAGGAGTTTCCAATAATGACTGTCGTTAACATGCCGATGTCGTGCTCTAACATATCGCCTATATTCGTTAACACGACATGTTGCCGCTCACGATACGCGCTTTTTACAAGACCAACTGGTGTATGTGGCGAACGATACGTCAATAAAATGCGCTGCGCTTCGACAATTTGTTGCGTGCGGCGGCCGCTTTTTGGATTGTATAGCGCAATGACAAAATCTGCCGCAGCTGCCGCTTCAATTCTTTTTGCGATCACATGCCATGGCGTTAAATGGTCGCTTAAACTAATCGTGCATGCGTCATGCATGATCGGCGCCCCTAACAAAGCGGCACAAGAATGAATGGCTGAAATGCCTGGAATGACTTCCACTTCAACTCCTGTTTCCTTATGCCACCCTTTTTCGATTAGCACCTCATAAACAAGCCCAGCCATACCGTACAGTCCGGCATCCCCGCTCGAGATGACAGCGACGTTTTTTCCGCGTTCTGCCTGCTTTACAGCTTCTTGTGCTCGACTCACTTCTTCCGTCATCCCTGTGCTAATCACTTCTTTTCCACGAATGATGTCTTTAATTAAATCGACATACGTTTTATAACCAACGATAACATCGCTTTCTTCAATCGCTTCACGCGCCCGTTTCGTCATATGGTCAACACTTCCTGGGCCAAAACCAACGACAAACAATTTTCCCACCATGTTTTCACCCCTTTTTCCATCGTTCGATCCATTCAAACAGTTGTTGTTCTGTACAAGTCCGGTTTTCCTTCATCCATATGCGTAAAAGAAGAGGAAGCGGCAAACGAAGCTGGTGAAAAATATCCGCTTGTGAAAATATAAACGCAGGTGTGCCATGCAAAACGATGCGTCCATCATGCATGACAAACACTTCGTCTGCCCATTGCCATACGAAATCAAAATCATGGGTGATGACAACGAGCGTCGTGCCTGCTTCGTGCCACTCATTTAGTTTCATGATGAGGCGCTCGCTCTGTGCAGCATCTAAATAAGCAGCTGGCTCATCGACAATAAGCAACTCCGGTTGAGAGGCCATCGCAACAGCGAGCGACAACCACTTTTTTTGTCCGAGACTGAGATGGTGAATGGGCACGTCTCGCCATTCAGCAAGCGAAAATGTTTTTATCGCTCGTTCGAGCCGTTCACTATTCCCGTTTAGACTAAGCGCAAGCTCTTCCTCAATCGTTGGTGCTAAAAATTGATGTTCTGGATTTTGAAAAACGACGCCGACATGTTGGCGTAAATGTTCCTTTACACGTTTTCCTTCCCAATACACCTCCCCTTTTGTTGGGCGATAAATGCCGTTTGTATGAAGCAACCATGTTGTTTTTCCACAACCGTTTTTTCCGATCAATGCATATTTTTTTCCACGTTCGATCGTAAGCGATACTCCTTTTAAGACGTGCGCACCATTTCGGTACGTATAGTGAACATCATGAAACTGCAGCATATAACCCCTCCACGATAAACAAAACAACGATGCCAAGCGATGCTTCAATGACATACCTTTTTGGCAATTGCTCGTCCGTGCACCGCGGAACTGTAAAAGAGACGTGGCGCGCTCGTTGCGCAATGACCATCGCCTCATATTGATGCAATGTGTGGCGTAACAATTGTGCAACAGCAAGTGAAGCGATCCGCCAATTTCGTTCCCCTTGTCTCACGCGCACCGTCACAAACAGCTCTCTTGCTGCCTTTTCCAACATGAAAATGAAACGATACGTTAACAATAGAAGCTCTATTAGTACACGCGGGATGCGCAATGTTTGTAGTGCGCATGCCAAGCGAAAAAATGGCGTTGTTGCGGCAAGAAAAAAGAGAACGAGCGAGCATGTAAACGCTCGTAACCAAATCGTACCTACATATGAAACGTCCACAACAGCACCATCAAGTGAAAAAAGGAGCGGTGCGCTACTCCAAAGAATAACGAGCGCCATAAGCAAACAAACACGCAAACAAACATGCCATGGTAAGCGTGCATAAACAATAAGCCAAGTAAGCATCCATCCAACAATGAAAAAACGACCAGCATTCGTTCCAATCATCGCCCATATAAGCAAAATAAATGAAAATGTCAGTTTAAATGTCGCCCGAAGTTTCGAAAGCTGATTGCGATACGCCCATTCGTCAAGCCAGCTAACCATTTCGTTTTCGCCCTCTATACAAGCCGATAATGTAGCCAATCACTCCCGCTCCAATTGCCGCCTGCAATGAAAATAGCAACGTTTCTACTTCCCCGCCGGGCGGTTCAAAAAACACATCGAACCACGGTTCATAATTGGGCGCAAGTTGTTGAATCATCTCCTCCGCAAGCGCATCCGCCCCAGCAAACTCCGTATGTTTTACAACGACGAGCGGCAAAACGATCAAAAGTGCGGCAAGGAAAAGCAATAGTCGATTGTTCATTCAACAGACGCCCCTTTCTGTTGCAATATATTTAATTCTTGTTTCGTGTACGTATGTAAAAAATTCCACACAACAACAGTCAGAAGCCCTTCGGTAATTGCAAGCGGTATTTGAGTGACAGCAAAAATAGAAGCAAACTTTAAGAACGCCCCCCATACCCCGCCTGTTGCGTCTGGAAATGCTAGCGCAAGTTGTATCGATGTCATCACATACGTAGCTAAATTGGCAAACATCGCCGCCACAAAAACAGAAAGGCGCATCGAAATGCGAAGCTTTTGGCATGCAACAAACAACACGTACGCTACAAACGGACCGATAACCGCCATCGAAAACGCATTTGCACCGAGCGTTGTCAATCCACCATGCGCAAGCAATAATGCTTGAAACATTAACACAGCCGTACCGATGACCGTCATGACGAACGGCCCAAATAACAGCGCACCGAGGCCTGTCCCTGTCGGATGCGAGCTGCTTCCTGTGACAGATGGAATTTTTAAAGCGGAAAGAACGAATGTAAATGCGGTCGCTAGCGCAAGCAACATTTTCATTTCCGGCTGTTGTTTTACGATGCGCGTCATCGTCCGTAAACCGACGAAGAAAAATGGCAAAAATAACAACCACCAAACGAGCGCCCAATGCCAAGGTAAAAATCCTTCCATAATGTGCATCGCATATACTGAAGGTGAAAGCGCAAATAAAACGTAGACAGTCAAGCATGTACAAACGATCCACCATGCGTTTCGCTTCATTTTTCTTTCCCCCTTGTCGCAACGCTATGTTCGGGCATAACAAATTCTGTATGTTCATACGTATACGTGACGTAATCGCGCAATATGTTCCCGTCACGTACATGATTGCGTACAATGTCCCTCCCTATTTGTTCATCAATCGTACGATACCAAACACCTTCTGGATAAACGATGACGACACATGCATCTTCGCAGCGACCGTTGCATCGTGTACGCGTCGTATGAACGCGCCCATGTAACTGCAACCGATCAATTTCATCGCGAATCGCTTGCGTCACCTCTTCTCCTCCTTTTCTCATGCAGCTTCCTCCGTTGCAAATAAGCACGTGATGTGTCGTTCCTTGTAAATTCCATGTTGCCATATATGTCGCCCCTTTTTTCCAAAATAAAAAAGCACCTCTAGGTAGAGGTGCAGAAAAAAACGAAATATTCAAACAATCATGCATTCACAACCGTTGTATCTCTTATGGCGATTTCTTATCATGTATTCACAACCGTTGCTTTCCATCGTCTCCGCACGTCCACCTATATTCCCGTAGGCAGCCGACGTATCGCAAGCAGGCAGGTCTCCTGGCTTAGGTTCATCATTTCGTTGCGCCTTCCCAAAAATCAGTGGCATATTGCAACGAAACTCCCCATCACAGTGGCGGGTACCGCGACGGCTTTGCACCGTTCTTCCCTTTTAAGCATACGGACGTATGCACCGTACTTGCTCATCGTATATATTTTTCAAAGAGCGTAAATGTTAAGAATATAATACACCATTTTTTTCTTCTCGCCTAGCCTGTTTATAAAAAAAGAGCACCTTCCTATTCAGAAGGTGCTTTGTAATAATCGCACGAAAACCGTTTGACGAGCGTATGCGGAATAATGATGCGTTTAATTGGCTCATTCGGGTTTTCGATTTGTTGAATTAAATTTCTTGCTGCTTCAAAGCCGAGCTGGAAAATGTTAATGTCTACCGATGTTAATGGCGGACGGGAAATTTCTGATAAAAGCACGTTGTTAAAGCTCACGATCGACAAATCGGCTGGTACGCTTAACCCCATTTCCGCAAGCGTATTTAACACACCGAGCGCCATCAAATCGTCGGCGACAACGAGCGCAGTTGGCGGTTCTTTCAATGAAAGCAACCCTTTCATCGCCTCTTGGCCGCCTTCTTTTAAAAATTCTTCATGCACGATGTAATCTTTTCGATACGAAAGACTAGCCGATTTCAATGCTTTTTCATATCCGCGCAAACGATCCATCGTCACGATGAGATTTACATTTCCTCCGACAAAAGCGATGCGTTCATGACCGAGCTCAATTAAATATTCCGTCGCCTCGCGCGCGGCGCGAACGTTATCGTTATCAACGTGCGTAATTTGCTCCGCTTTTTTATGCGGTTTACCGATGACGACAAACGGCACGTCTTCTTTTTGTAAATACGCCATAATTTTATCGTTCGCGCGCGAATACAGCAAAATGACCCCATCGACGCGTTTTCCTTGCACCATATGGACGACGCCTTCATAAATTTCCGCTTCCGTCTCCCCTGTCGACAACTGCAACGCATATTGTCGATCATGCACCGCTTTGCTAATGCCGCGAATGACTTCTGGGAAAAACGGGTTTTGAAACGCTTTATCGGCTGAGCTTGGCATAATTAAGCCGATCACTTGCGTCGATTTATTTGCTAAACTGCGGGCGATAAAATTCGGATGATAGCCGAGCTCTTTCATCGCTTCGCGCACTTTTTTCTTCGTCTTTTCACTAATGCGCGGACTGTCAGCAATGACGCGCGAAACGGTCGATGGTGCCACGTTCGCTCGTTTCGCTACATCTTTAATCGTTACTGTCATAAAAATCCCCCATCTCTTACAAAACAAACGTGTTTGTCGCTTCATCGACAAATCTTTGTTCACCGTTGACTATTACCGTTGACGGCACATGTCCAACAAACACGACACGCATACGCCACGGCGGTTGATACGTCCCTTCCGCTTCGACGTGAAAATGAACTGTATCGTGTGAAAATACCGCACGAATGTGCATGTTCACATACTCTCCTTTTTCGTACGCAAACGTTGTGCCGTCATCATCGTATAACGTATATGATGATGTTCCTTCCTCCATCGTATACACATACAACGTCAACTGTTCGTCCGCAATGGACGTCGATTGTTTTACTTCGGCGTGGGCAATCATCGCCCCTTCTTTTACAAATATCGGCAACCGATCGAGCGGCGCTTCAACGATGTACCTTCTTCCACCTTCAAATCGCTCTTTCGTCCAATAATCGATCCAGCGTCCTTCTGGAAAATAAACGATGCGATGCTTCGTATATGGGCGAACGATCGGTGCGACCATCACTTGTTCGCCAACCATAAACTGATCGGATATGTTCCACGTCTCAGCATCGTCCGGATATTCTAACATGAGCGGGCGCATCATCGGCACACCTGTTTGGTATGCTTCAAAACATAACGTGTACAAATGTGGAAGCCACTCGTAGCGCAACTCAATATATCGCTTCACTATCTGTTCATATGTTTCACCGAACGCCCACGGTTCTTGACGGGCGAAACCAATCGCACAATGATTGCGGAAATATGGGAAAAAAGCGCCGACTTGCGTCCAACGAACAAGCAATTCCCCATGAGCATCGTGAGCGAAGCCGCCCACATCCGCTCCACAACATGCAACAGCAGATAATCCTAAATTTAAACACATCGGCAACGATAGTTCAAGATGTTCCCAAAAGCTACGGTTATCTCCTGTCCACACGGCAGCATACCGGTGAATGCCTGAAAAACCGGCGCGCGTTAACACAAATGGACGCTTCCCTTTCAGTTGCTTTTTCAATCCGTTGTACGTCGCTTCCGTCATCATCATTCCGTATATGTTATGCACTTGACGATGCGTTTTCCATCCATCATGAACGACTTGATCGTCCATCGTTTTCGTTTCGTTAAACACAGACGGCTCATTCATATCGTTCCAAATGCCTTCAATGCCGATGCTCGTGTAAAACGCATGTTGTTCTCCCCACCATTTGCGCACTTTTTTCTTCAAAAAATCAGGAAACACGCTCGTCCCTGGCCAAACGTCTCCTTTAAACAACGTTCCGTCTGCATATTTACAAAAATAATCTTTTTGCACGCCATCGCGATACGTATCGTACTCTGCATCGACTTTCACGCCCGGATCAACGATTGGAACGATACGAACCCCCTGTTCGCTTGCGTATTGAACGAGCGATTTCGGGTGTGGAAACCGATTTTGATCGAACGTAAATACACGATATTCGTCCATATAATGAATATCTAAATATATCGCATCAAGCGGAATATGTTTTGTGCGAAATGTATCAATTAATTCACGCACTTCTTGTTCCGTTTCATAACTATAACGCGACTGATGATAACCGAGCGCCCACTTTGGCGGCAGCGGCATGCGGCCAACGAGATGCGTATATTGCGTCAACACATCTTTTGGATGCGGTCCAGCAAACACGTAATAGTCGAGCGCACCACCTTCTGACGTGAACGTATAAAACGATTCATGCCGCAAGTCAAACGTCGTTTCATACGTATGATCGAAAAAGACGCCGTGTGCATGTCCGTCTTTTAACACCATCATATACGGATGCGACTGGTATAGCGGATCCGTTTCTAAATTGTGCGGAGCATACACATCTGTATTCCACATCTTCCATACCGCTCCGCGTTTATTTAACACTCCTGTTTTTTCACCTAAGCCGTACACGACATCGGTCGGAGCGAGGGCGTGCGCACAGCGTATGCGTCCTTTCGCTTGAAAACGAACCGGCTCGACATCGCGTACAAGCACCGTCCCTTCTCGATCATAAACCGTTATACGAAACGGGCGTCGTTCGATCACGACCGTCAACGCATTCGTCTTCAGCTCCCAACCATTTTCCACTTCCTGCACATGCATCGCCACTTTCTCTGGCGCTGCCACGACCGCTGGACTAACGGAAGCGTACTTTTGAGCAAACGGATCGATCGTGATCCGAACGATATCGTCGCGATAAAAATAAATTTTACCCGATGCCCCCTCGCACGTAAATGAAACGATTTGCTTTTTTTCTTCAATTTTTTGCACATCGCCAACCGATTGCCACACATCTGTTTCATTCGTCCCATTTGTCGGCCGAATCGCAAAGCTCGTATCCTCTAGCATACATGCCGCCCCCTATCGTTATGATCGCTTCCGTTTTCGCGCTAAATATAAAAACAGTCCAAACGAAGCGTACACCGCCACAAGCGCCGCAATAAACGGAATGTTTAATCCTGTTTTTGGCGCCAGCACGTAAATTTCCGCTGTTTCGCGATCTAAAATGATATCATACTTGCCATCTTTGCTGCGGACTAAATCGCCAGCAAGCAAGCCTCGCAACTCTTTTCCTTGTTCTAGTTCGTCAGTGAACGTCACTTTTTGCGTTTTTGACGTGTTGTTAATGGCGATGACCGTTGTTTCCTTTTCATACGTCCGTTTAAACACAGCCATGCCGCCTTGTTCATACAGCAATTCAAAATCGCCACGACGAAGCGACGGCAATTTTTCACGCAATTCACCGAGCTTTGTCACATAGTCAATAAGCTCTTTATCGGTACGGAAATTCATTAAGCGGCGGTTATCTGGATCTTCCCCGCCATCAAGCGCAATTTCTGTTCCATAGTACATGATTGGAATGCCCGGCGCTGCAAACAAATATGTCAATCCGAGCTTTAAACGCGTTATCGGATTGATACGATTTTGTAACGCTAAACGGGTAAAGCGAACGGTATCATGATTATCTAAAAACGTTCCGAGCAAATACGGGTCGTCATAAAACGCCACGTTGCGCTTCCAAACGTTATACAGCGGTTCGAGCGATTGATCGACGTTTGAAAAAATGGTTGATGCTTCTTTATAAAATGGAAAATCAATTAATGCATCAATGCCAAGCTTCCCATATTGCGCTACGTAACGCGGATCATCGTGCCATACTTCGCCAAGCAAAAAAAAGTCTTCCTTCACTGATTTCACTTCTTTCGCAAACTCTTCCCAAAACCATTTCGGCACATGTTTAACCGTATCTAAACGATATCCGTCAATGTCCGTTTCTTGAATCCACCATTTCGCGACATCGAATAAATACGCTTTCACTTCCGGATTTTCTTGCGCTAAATCTGGAAGGCCAAACAGCCAGCCGTTTTCAACTTCCTGTTGATCGGCCCAGTTGAAAATGTCTTTTTTCTCATGAAACCAATCTTTTTTTGCAGGATCGTTCAGCCACGGGTGGTTGTAGCCTGTATGATTGACGACAAAATCTAAAATGACTTTCATATCTCGTTTATGCGCTTCTTTTACAAGCCGCTTTAAATCATCCAGCGTCCCAAAATGTTCTTCCACTTTATAAAAATCTTCAATCCAATAGCCATGATAGCCGCCTTTTTCGTTTGCAAAAATGGGGGTAAGCCAAATGGCTGTAAAGCCCATATCCTTTATGTAGTCGAGCTTGTCAATAACCCCTTGCAAATCGCCACCGTGATACGCTTTCGGATCGTGCACATCGACGTCGTAGTCATTTTTCGGATTCCCATTATTAAATCGGTCAACCATAATAAAATAAATGCGTTCATCTTGCCATGTTCGCTCCGCTTTCGCACTTGCTGGCGTCGCCACGGACAACAACAAAATAAAAACAAGTAGCGCACGAAATACACGTTTCATTTCATTTCACTCCCCATTCATTCCAAAGCTTCTTATGTTAATATATCTCGAAATAGTAAGAAAGGAAAGAACCTAAACGATTCTTTCCTTCCGTTTCTCATCCTTTTGTTCCACCCGCCGTCAAGCCAGAGACGAAATACTTTTGGAATGAAAGGAAGAGAATAGCGATCGGCACAGCAATTAATACAGAACCTGCCGCAAACGTTGTAAATTCGCTGCCGAACTGCTTCGCCACTAAATCGTACAATCCGACCGCTAGCGTATATTTTTCTTTGCTACGCAGCAACACGCTCGCTAAAATGAAATCGCCAAACGGTGCGATAAACGTAAAGAGCGCCACGACCGCAATAATTGGTTTCGCAAGCGGTAAAACGATTTGGAAAAAAATGCGCAAATGCCCTGCCCCGTCAATTTTCGCTGATTCATCAAGCTCTTTCGGAATCGTATCTAAATACCCTTTCATCAGCCACGTATTCATCGGAATGGCACCGCCGACGTATACGAGAATTAATCCTAAATGCGTATCAACTAACCCTGTTAAAAGCGCTAAAATGAAAATCGCAATGAGCGCCGCAAAGTTTGGAATCATTTGCAAAATTAAAAACGTCATTAACCCATTTTGGCGTCCAATAAAGCGGTAACGTGAAAACGAATACGCCGTTAAACTAACTAAAATAACCGAAAAAATCATCGTCAATGTCGCAATTTTTAACGAGTTCCAATACCAAATGAGATAATCGCTTTGCGACGTATCAAACAGCTTTTTATAATGGGCAAGCGTTGCGTTATCTGGAATCATTTTCGATCCTGATAAACTTTGTCCTGGGTTAAATGACGAGCCGACGACCCAAAGAAGCGGATAGACGATAACGATCGTCATCGCCAAAATGACTGCATACGACAACGTAAGCCGAATGAGTTTTTGTCTTTTCATATCCATATTACATCATATCCTCTTCTTTAAATGATTTTGTTCTTCTAAATTGCCATAGCGCTACTGATACGACAACGAGTGAAAGCAATAACGTAATGGCAGCTGCTTTCGAGTATTGGGCAGATGTCATCGTTAAACGATAAATCCACGAAATTAAAATGTCAGTCGCTCCCGCATTTTGCCCCGACACCGCAGGACCGCCGCCGTTAAATAAGTAAATGATGTTAAAGTTGTTGAAGTTAAACGTATATTGCGTAATTAAAATTGGCGCTGTCGCATACAACACGAGCGGAAGAGTAATTTTCGTAAACTTTTGCCAACTTGAAGCACCATCGACTGTTGCCGCCTCGTACAATTCGTTCGGAATCGCTTGCAATACCCCTGTCGTCATTGCAAAGACGAACGGGAAGCCGAGCCACGTTTGAATGAGAATGAGCGCGACTTTCGTCCAAAACGGATCAGTCATCCACTCGATCGGCCCAATGCCTAACGATGCTAAAATCGTTTTATTAATCACACCAAACGACTCGTTAAACATGCCGGAAAATACGAGAATTGTCACGAACGCAGGAACAGCCCAAGGTAAAATGAAAATCGTCCGAATAATCGCTTTTCCTTTTAAGTCTTTTTGGTTTACGATAATCGCTAAGAAAATACCGAGCGCAATTTGTAACGTCGTTGCCCCGAACGTCCAAACGATCGTCCATGCGAGGACGTTAATAAACGTTTTTCTCCAAAGATCGAGCTTGACTAAATCAATAAAGTTTTGGAATCCGACCCAGTCAACGAGTTTGGCTGGTGGAGAATGGTATAAGTCATAGTTCGTAAACGCCAATAAGACGACGAAAATAATCGGGAAAATAACGACGAACACAAGCAAAATAAAACCTGGCGAGATCATTAAATATGGAAAGCCGTTGTCAACGAGCGCGCGATATTGCTCGCGCAACGAGCTAATTTTCAACCCTAAATCACGCTTTTGCCCATTTTTATAAGCATCGCGCAAGTTAAACGCATAAAAACCGAACCCAAACACGGAAATAATAACGGCTAAAATTCCTTCAACAAGCAAGAAAATGGAATGGTCACGTCCGACGACTTCACCGAGCGTAAAGATGCCCCACCATCCCATATTTAATAAATCTTTAAAAACGATCAAAAACGAAGCAGCTAAAATGAAAAACGAAATGCCTTTCACGTATTGACGATTATATAGTTGTCCAAATCCCGGAATAAGCGATAAACCGAGGGCAATTTTCCGATGATTTGATTGGTACATTGGTGTTTCCATTGATTTTGTCTCCTTTCTAAAACGATGGCGAGGAGCGCACTTGAATGTGAATAAGTAAACAAACAATAGAAAGTTGAAGCAGTACCTCTACAAGAGAGGTACCGCTCGTTGCTTACTTGCTTGGATGGTTCGTTTCAATGTTCGTTTTAATTGTTTTTACAGCTTCATCAAGCGCTTGTTTTGGCTCTGCTTTTTGGTTTGCTACAAGTTGAAGCGCTGTCGCCATCGGACCCCATACTTCCGCCATTTCTGGAATGTTTGGCATCGGAATCGCATATTGAGATTGGATCGCAACGGCTTTTGCTCCTTCATCTTCTGCGATTAACGGATCGTTAATGAGCGATTTCACTGGCGGAATTTCGCGCGTTAACTCAAAGCGTTTTTTCGCATTTTCCTCGTTTGTAATAAACTCAATGAATTTTGTTGCCCATTCAGGATGTTTCGAGAACGCTGATACGTGCCATCCTTTTACACCCATAAATGTTTTTACAGGCTCGCCATTTGGCAGTTTCGGCATTGGCGCTACACCGATATCAATGCCTGCATCACGCATACCTTGGAACGCCCACGGACCGTTCATGACAGATGCCGCTTTTCCTTCGTTGAATAAACCGTCCATCGCTGAACCGCCGTTTTCACCGATAATACCTTTCGGGAACAATTCTTTATACCATTGTTGAATGTATTCTGTCCCTTTTACTGCACCTTCGTTATTTAAACCGATGTCATTGCGATCTAACGCACCGTTGTTGTTTTTAAATACGTAGCCGCCCATACCAGCAATGACGCCGTGCGCAAAATAGAAGTTATCCCAAAGCGCTAAGAAACCGTATTGGTCGCCTTTTGTAAACTCTTTTGAGAACTGATATAGCTCATCCATCGTCTCTGGCGCTTTGTCCATTAATTTTTTGTTATAAATAAATACAGGAGTTTCTACTGCTTTTGGAAGTCCGTATAACTTTCCATCATACATTTGCGCCGCAATTGAAGATTCTGTAAACGTATCTAATACAGCTTGGTCGACTTGAATTTCACGAATTAATCCTTCCGTCACGAGCTGACCGATTTGGTCATGTGGAACAGTAATGACGTCAGGACCCGTGCCTGCTGGACCGTCTAAACGAAGTTGGTCGCGTTGTTTCGTCGCCATTTCAACTTCTTTGTACTCTACTTTGATGCCGTACTTTTCTTCGAACGCTTTAATCGCCGGCTCTAACGCCACGCCACGCTTCACGTCTTCCCAAACGACAAGCTTTTCTGGTTTTGGCGGCATGCCGTCTTCGGATACTTCCGTTTTTCCTTCATTTTCATTTTCTTTTGGCTTTGCCTCATCTTGTGGACCACAACCTGCCATCACACCTGCAAGCAACGCAAGCGATGAAAAAATGGATACCGTCTTTTTCATTTCGACCCCTCCTGTGTTTTAAGCAATACGTACAAACGCTTTCATTTTTGCGAAAACGATTGCACAACCTTTATCTTCATTATACAATCATTTTTCGTTTTGACAACTATTTTTTTCATCTTTTTTTGAATGAATGTTGACTTTTTACTATCTTTCATTTTACGCTTGACATAAGTATTGTATGCGCTTCCTTAAACGATCGCATCAAGAGCACCTCAATATGTGATAAAAAGCGCAATCGATTGCGCGATAAAAATGAGAGGAGTGGTTGAAACATGTTGAAAGAAGCGATTTACCATCGTCCAAAAGATGCGTTTGCTTATGCATACGATGAACAAACGTTACATATTCGTCTCCGTACAAAAAAAGATGACGCTGACGCTGTATATTTACTGTTTGGCGATCCATACGTATGGAAAGATGGCGCATGGCAATGGGACAAACAACCGATGCAAAAAAGCGGAACAGATGCTTTATTTGATTATTGGTTCATCGCCGTTGCTCCACCTTATCGTCGCTTGCGGTACGGCTTTGAACTACATGCGAAAAACGAAGTGCTCATTTATACAGAAAAAGGATTTTATCAAGAAGCACCAACAGACGATACTGCCTACTACTTTTGTTTTCCGTTTTTAAATCATGCGGACGTCTTTTGCGCGCCTGCTTGGGTGAAAGATACGGTATGGTATCAAATCTTCCCTGAACGGTTCGCAAACGGTAATCCGCGCTTAAACCCGCCAAATACGCTCCCATGGGGAAGCGTTGAACCGACGACTACAAGCTTTTTTGGCGGCGATTTTGAAGGCATCATCGACCATTTAGACTATCTTGTTGAACTTGGGATTAACGGTATTTATTTCACTCCTATTTTTAAAGCGCCATCAAATCATAAATACGATACGATTGACTATTTCGAAATCGATCCGCAATTTGGCGATAAACAAACGTTTAAACGGCTCGTTGAGGAGTGCCATAAAAAAGGCATTCGCGTCATGCTTGATGCAGTATTTAACCATAGCGGCTATTACTTCGCTCCATTTCAAGACGTATTAAAAAACGGTGAGAAGTCACGCTATAAAGATTGGTTTCATGTTCGTGAGTTTCCGCTTCAAACAGAACCGATTCCAAACTACGATACGTTCGCGTTCGTGCCAGAAATGCCGAAATTAAATACGGAAAACCGAGAAGTGAAGCAATATTTACTAGATGTCGCAACATATTGGATTCGCGAATTTGATATTGACGGCTGGCGTTTAGACGTCGCGAACGAAGTCGATCATCAATTTTGGCGCGAGTTTCGCCAAGCGGTGAAGGCGATCAAACCGGATGTGTACATTCTCGGTGAAATTTGGCACGATGCGATGCCGTGGTTGCGCGGAGATCAATTCGATGCCGTCATGAACTACCCGTTTACAAACGGAGCGCTCAATTATTTTGCGAAAGGGAACGTGCGCGCAAACGAGTTTGCCGATACGATGACAAACGTGTTGCATAGCTATCCGCAAAACGTCAATGAAGTCGCCTTTAATTTGCTCGGCAGCCACGATACACCGCGCATATTAACTACGTGCGACGAACGAAAAGAAAAAGTAAAGCTCATGTTCGTGTTCCAACTTTCTTTCAGCGGTTCTCCGTGCATTTACTACGGAGATGAAATCGGCTTAACAGGCGGGCAAGATCCGCTTTGTCGCAAATGCATGGTATGGGAAAAAGAAAAGCAAGACCGCGATTTATTTACGCACGTACAAACGCTCATTGCGTTGCGCAAACAATATCGCGCCTTGCGAAGCGGAGAGTTTCACATATTAGAAGCAAACGACGAGACGAACCATATCGCCTATGCGAAAACGTATGACGACGAAACGATCGTTTGCGTGTTAAACAATGCGGAAACGCCGCTTGAATGGAACGTTCCATTTTCTATAACAAACAAAGCAGTCACAAACGTTTGGACGAACGAGTGCGTAACGGAGCAAACGATAACAATTGAACCGTACGGCTTTCGGATGCTTCGTGTCCAATCTACGTCCGCTGTATAAATCGGCGATATTCGCCCGGTGTCATCCCTTCGATTTTTTTAAATACGCGTGAAAAATAAGCGCCGTCTTCAAACCCAACTTGTTTCGCAATAGCCGCGATCGTTTCGTTCGTCGCGGCTAATTTTTTTTTCGCAATGTTGATCCGATAGTCGTTCACATATTGCAACGCACTCATTCCAATCGTCTTTTGCATGCAGCGAGAAATGTAATCTGGATGAAGGCGAAGTGCATAAGCGAGATGCTCCATGTTAAATGGCTCTCCGTAATGTTGATGAATATATTCCATCGCTTCTGCACATACATGCTCGGCAGCTGTCGGAATATGGAGCGTTTGTTTTTGCAGCTGAACGATCCATTGAGCAAATAGCAACTGTTGCGTTAACGAATGGTCCGGCGTTTGTTGCTCGCGGACGATATGTTGAAGCATTGACTCCATCCCCGCTTGTTTCAACTTTCCATATTGCGGAATAAACAAACGATATTGCGCATAATCGACATATGTAGCCTCTCTCTCAATAATATCGCCCCAGCCATACGGCTCTTTTTCCACTCGATCATACTGTGGCAATGAAAAATGAATCCAAATAAAATGCGTATCTTCCTCGCACGGCTCATGCCCATAATGTTCAAAACCTGGGCATAAAATGACGTATTCTCCTTCACGAACAACGAACGTTTCCTTTTGTTCCGTCATATGTAACGTTCCTTTTTGTACATACAAAAAGTCAAATACTGAAAACGTGCGCCGAAAATGTTTCATTCCTTTGCGAAACATCGCCTCGCCACCTTTAATAAAAACGGGAAATGGCGGAACGGAAAACGATATATACATAAGCCCCCTCCTTCAAGTCGGAAATGTACAAAAGTAATCGTCTTTTTCCCTTTTTTCCATTATAGCAATCCGTTAAACTGAAAACAGTTTGTAAGTCGGAAATCGTAAAGGGGTTGTCTTCTTTGGCAAAAAAGCTTTCGTTATTTGCGCTCACTTGGCCCATTTTTATTGAATTAACGCTTCACATGTTAACAGGCAACGCCGATACGTTTATGCTCAGCCAATATGCCGATGAAGCGGTGGCGGCAGTCGGCGTCGCGAACCAGTTGTTATTTATGGTCGTTGTTATGTTCGGTTTTGTCGCAACCGGCACGTCTATTTTAATTGCACAATACGCCGGGGCAAACGATGAAAAAACAGCGTCCCGTATTGGCGCTGTTTCGATTTGGGCGAATGTATTATTTGGTCTCATGTTAAGCGTTGCGCTTGTTGTCGGGGGTAACTGGCTCCTTCAACTTATGAACGTTCCGTCCGAACTCATGGCTGATGCGCACGCCTACTTGCGCATTGTCGGTGGTTTTTCATTTGTGCAAGCGGTTATTATGACGATTGGGGCGATTTTGCGCAGCCACGGTTTTACGAAAGATATTATGAACGTCACCATCGGAGTGAATATATTAAATATTATCGGCAACTATTTCGTATTGTTCGGGCCGTTTGGCTTGCCTGTTTTAGGGGTAGAAGGCGTCGCATGGTCAACGACCGTCAGCCGAATGATCGGGCTTGTCGTTGGATTTTTTCTCATCATGAAACGTCTCTCGCATCCGCTCCCGCTTTTGTCAAAAGAGGCGCTTTCATTTGTTTACGTCAAACAATTATTAAAAATCGGCATTCCATCAGCCGGAGAGCATGTCGCTTACAATACGTCGCAACTTGTCATCACGTATTTTATTACTCTTCTCGGCACAGAAGCGTTAACGACAAGAGTATATACACAAAACTTAATGATGTTCATTTTTTTATTTAGCGTCGCGATCGGGCAAGGGACGCAAATTATCGTCGGGCATCTCGTCGGGGCACAACGTTTTAACGAAGCGTATGCTCGCTGTTTAAAAAGTTTGCGGCTCGCCGTCATCATTTCGTTTACAGCTGCCGCCTTGTTTTCTCTTTTTTCCGATCATCTATTTTCTATTTTTACAAGCAACAAACGTATGATTGAAGCAGGCGGAACGCTTATTTTGTTGACGATGATTCTTGAGCCGGGGCGCTCTTTCAACCTTGTCATTATTAACTCCCTCCGTGCAGCTGGCGATGTGAAATTTCCGGTATACATCGGCATCGCTTCCATGTGGGGAGTGAGCGTCCCGCTCGCTTACGTGCTCGGCATTCAGCTCGATCTCGGTTTAGTAGGTATTTGGCTCGCGTTTACCGCGGACGAATGGCTGCGCGGACTGCTCGTCTATTGGCGCTGGAAATCAAACGTATGGCGCACGAAATCGTTCATCAAAAAGGAAGCGACAGCTTAGCGCCAAGCAAATAGTTCGCGATATTTTGTCCGCTAATAACAACCATCGGCGACCCGCCTCCCGGGTGGGTCGTCCCACCAACAAAATATAGCCCTTTCACCCGTTTACACGCGTTGGACGGGCGCAAAAACGTATCGCGTCGTCGATTTGACGCTATTCCATACAACGCCCCACGATATGCTCCAAATTGTTCCGCAATATGAAGAGGAGTGATAATTTTTTCCACTTTCGGCACAATGTTTAGCCCATATGACCGAAGCCGTTCGTATACGAGTTGCTTATACGCTTGTTCATCGACTTGCATGCGCCCATCTTCTGTTAGTGGCGGTGCATTTACTAAAATAAATAACGATGACCCTCTCTCTGCAAATGGCGGGGCGCAAACGTATATCGTCGGCTCATCGCTATAACGTCCTGCAAACAAATGTGCAAACTCTTGCTTATAATGTTTAGCAAAAAAGACGTTATGGTGGGCCAAATGATCATACGTGTCTTCTGTTCCAACTAACATAACAAAAGCCGATATCGACGGTTCAGCACGTTGAAACGACCGGTCGCTTCCATCGACAAGCTCACGATACGCTTGCAACAAATCAGCGTTCATAATAACAACGTCCGCTTCTACCTTCTCTCCATCAGCAAGCTCAACCCCGGTCACTTTTCCGTTTTTGACAATGACTCGCTTCACTGTCCGGTTTAGATGAAGCCGAGCTCCTGCTTTTTGCGCCAAGTGAGCAAACGTTTGGGCGATACGGGCGTTGCCGCCGTCAACGTAATATACTCCATCGACCATCTCTAAATAAGCGATCATCGCAAACGTCGCTGGCGCCTTATAAGGAGATGAGCCGATGTACGTCGCATAGCGATCGTACGCTTGAATAACATATTCACTCGTAAAATAACGTTGAAAAAAATGATGGAGCGTCTCTAACGGACGCGCCTTCCATAAAGCAAGCGCTAACGAAGGGGACATATAATCGACAAACGAACGAAACATGCGCGGGAAAAAGTGCGTCTTCGCTAGCTCGTATAGCCGTTCAACTTCACTTAAAAAGTCATCATACCGCATCGCCCCGACTGAATCGATCTCCATGAGCTGCCGCTTCATATTGTCGCGATCGCTTGAAAGAAAAAACGTCGTTCCGTCCTCATATACGTTTTTCGTATGCACCGCTAATTTGTGAAACGTCAAGTAATCTTCGACGCGTGCTCCCGTTTGCTCGATGACGTGACGAAACACGTGCGGCATCGTAATCGTATTTGGCCCAAAATCAAAATAATAGCTTCCGAGTTGCACCGGCATAAGCTTTCCACCAAAATGGCTATTTTTCTCAAACAATTGTACGTCTACTCCACGGTGAGCAAGCGTCACTGCGGCAGATAATCCACCGAGCCCCCCGCCAATAATAACGACTTTTTTCACGTGTACGTTCTCCCCTTCCATTCATAACGTTTCGCTCGCATTGACGCATACATGAGCACAACAAACGCAAGCGCGCTCACCGGCATCCAATAACATGTCGAACATGACCGCTCCGTTTTCCATTCAACATACGCTTTTTGCGCAACAATGATGAGGAGCGGCGCCGCATACGTCCATCCATATATGAGTGACAACGGAGCAAGCACAAGCGGTGTAACGTAAAATACTCCGTAAAACATCGAAAGGACAAAAACGAGAAAGGGCGAACGATTTAATCCGATATACACATTTTTCAAAAAACCTTCCCATACTTCTTTATTCGTTTCATACATATAACAGACGACATCGGTGCTTACGTTCGCGATGATGACACGATGCCGATGCGCTTTCATTTTGCGCGCAATCATGACGTCCTCGACAAGCTCGTTTTTTACTGCCGCATGGCCCCCGATTGCTTCGTACGCCGCTCGCTCAAAAAATAAACATGCACCATGGGCAGCGGTTGTTGAGCGCATCATCGTATAGTTCGCTAAAGCAAGCGGTAAGTGAAATAAAACGAAAAAATGTTGTAGCGGCACGAGCCATTTGCCAACGAGCGGGAGCGAACGCGGATGAAACGACGGAAATCCGGTGACGAGTTTTGCATCATACGTTTTCGCAACGGCCAACAGTTTTTCGATGGCCATCGGCTTCAATTGCACATCTGCATCAATAAAAAACAAATACGTTCCTTTCGCCCGTTCAGCCAGTTGGTGACACGCATGCACTTTTCCTACCCACCCGTCAGGAAGCGCCTTTCCGCGAACGATTGTAAAACGATGATCGCCAGCTGTCTTTTGACGCAACAACGCTTCCGTTCCGTCTGTCGACTGATCATCGAGAAGCAAAAACTCAAGGCGCGAATACGTCAAGCGCTTCAGCGAGCGTACGAGGCGCGCTACATTCCGCTCTTCATTGCGCAGCGGCACGAGCACGCTTACAAGCGGAAGATCCGTTATGTCCGGACGTTTCGGAAGCGAAATAAGAAACAACGAATTCACGATCGTCCAAACGAAAAAAATGATGAGCACCGCGCTCATAACACCCCTCCGTCCCAACGCGTAAACGAGTGAAGTTGCTCTTGAATGACCGAGCGTCTTACGTCATCAAGTTGCTCTGTACATAAACGTTCAAGCGCTTCCGTTTTCTCTTTACGACTTTTTCCAGCCAAATCGGAAATCGCGAGCGCATCACCGACATGAATAAACCACTCTGGCTTGCGATGATGGCGCAAACTATGGTAAAACGCAAGCGGAACAATCGGTACATTCGCGCGTTCCGCTACATACAAAATACCGGTAAAAAACTGGAGCGGACGTTTTTCAACATGTTGTTCTTCTCCTTGTGGAAAAATCCAAACGCTTTTCCCGTCGCGCAATAAAGCAACGGCATAATTAAGCGATGCCATCACTTCTGTTCGTCGCTTGCGATCAATGGAAAATCCACCGAGCTTACGGAAAAACGGATACGCACGTAACCCTTCCTCCGTCATCATCGCATAACTATTTTGTTGAAACACAAAGCGGCTCAATTGAAATGCAACCAATCCGTCCCACCATGAGCTATGATTCGCTACATATAGCGCCGGTGTACGCACAATATGTCCGCGAATATATAAGCGGTGAAACGATGTGCGCAATAACCATGTGTTAAAAATGGAAAACATCCATTCAAACGCACCACTTTTTTTCGCTTCAATCATACTGCTCGTCTCCATTTCCAAAACATGAATGAACTAATCAATAAACCGAGGAAAAAAGCAACGTACAATTTTTCCATAAACGCTAAAAATAAAAACATTCCTTCCAAAAGAAAAAACAAAGTCGCCGCTCTTTTTTCCGAACGCGCCTCGCGCGCCGAGAGGGCAAACAATATGAAATGAATGACAAACGCTACGACGAACCAGCCAACAAAATTTTGAAGCGGAATGTTGTAATATATGCTCGTGCCTTCCCAAAGCCAATATCGTTTCACATGCGCCACCGGATCGATCGCTAAATCGAGGACGACGGCAAAAGCAGCGCCAACGATAGCGAGAAATAACGGACGCGCACGCGCAACAAAGTGTAAAGCGAGCGCGTGCGTCGAACCGATAACAGCGAGCCAAGCAAAACCGATCGCCATCGGCACCCCGAACACCGTCATTCCAAATTGATTCGTATAATCGTACGACCCGAAAATCCACCCGTACGTTGCGCCAACGTACTCTACCGCGATCGTGCCGATAAAAGTGGCAACGACCGCCACAACGCCGCTTCGCCCGTACCGCTCTACAAAAAACTGGGCACCAATCATTCCAGCTAACATTAAAAAGACGACGTTTGCCCACTCTAACCAAGGGGGAAGAAGACGAAAGCCGACGAGCACAATGCCACAACCGTACCAAATGAGGAACAGGCGATAAAATCGATCATCCCACTTCAACGCTTTCGCCCCCTATTTGTTGCAACAGCACCTGTTTTCGTTCTGCTGACACGAACGCCCGCTTCGTAAAGACGTCGTATCGTTGCTCGCGCACAACTTGCAAAATGCTTCGATACATCGTCGCTGCCCCTTTCACAGCGAGACGAGCAGATAAAGGGTATAATGAAAACGTTTGCTCAGCTAACGCATACCGCTTTTCCGCCTCCTCCGCAATCTGTTCCCATAAGTGAATAAATGCGTTCGTCACTTCACCGTACGCGAGCTGTTGTTCACTCACTCCATACAACTCCATCCATTCGCGCGGTAAATAAATGCGGCCGCGTTCCATATCTTCCCCGACGTCTCGTAAAATGTTTGTCAACTGCATCGCCTCACCAAGCGCAATCGCACTTTCTTTTAACTCATTTCGATGATTCGGTGCTAAAATCGGCAACAACATTAATCCAACGGTGCTTGCGACACAATAACAATAACGAAGCAACTGCGAAAACGTCTCATAACGATGGACGGTTAAATCCATCGTTTGCCCTTCAATCATATGCCAAAACGGTTCAACGTCCATCTCATAACGTGAAAAAACGTCGCGAAGTGCCACCCACATAAAATCGTCGTGCTCATCCCCAGCTAAAAACGACTTCCATTCCGCTTCAAACTGCTGTAACTGTTCTTTCGGATGCGCTCCCTCATCGACAATGTCGTCGACGCGGCGACAAAACGCATAAATGGCCCAAATCGCGCGGCGATCGTGTAACGGTAAAAGCGAAAATGCCCGATAAAACGTTTTTGAATGATGTGCCGCCACCGCTTCACAGCGCGCGTACGCTTGCTTTAACTCCATCTTTGCTCACTCCAATCACGCAATAATTGTTCCGTACATAGCTTTGCTCCTTGCATCACAATCGGCACTCCGCCTCCCGGATGAACGGACGCCCCGACGCCATATACGTTTTCATAAAGGGACGATTTCACTTGTGGGCGAAACGGTCCAGATTGAAATAACGTCGGTGCGATGCCAAACATGCCGCCACCGTATAACCCTTCTTGCCATGCATCGTGCGGGGTGCGCACATGCATCCATTCGATCGCCTGTTTCATATTCGGAAACGCCCGTTTCTCGACTTCATCGACCATGCGCTCTAGCCAGTCTTGTTGCTTCGTCCAATCAATGTCTCGGCTAGCCGGAACAGGAATGAGTACATAAAGCACGCTTTTTCCTTCAGGCGCTAACGAGCGATCAAGCGCGGACGGATAAAACGTGTAAAATGACGGGTCGCTTGGCACAACTTGACGAACAAATACATCTTCCATATGTTGTTGAAAAGAAGGCGGTAAAAAAAATTGATGGATTGGCGCGTCATACATCTTTCCTAATCCGATATATAAAAGAACACAGCTCGATGAAGGCTGCCACGCCCGCTTTTTCGTCATCATCGTCGGTTCATCTATATTCATGATGACCGCGTCAAATCGATGTTCTTTTCCATGCACTTCGAGCGCTTCCACTTTAGCACCGTTCACCCGATACCGCTCGACCGGCGCTTGAACATGGACGGTAACACCTGCTTGTTGTAACTTTTTTGCAAGTAGCGACACGAGGCTCGCATATCCACCTTTTACGTAATGCACACCGTGGGCATGCTCACTAAATGAGACGAGTGAATAAAGCGATGGCGTCGCATATGGATTGCCGCCAATATATAACGTTTGGAGCGAATAAGCAAGCTGCAAGCGCTCGTCTTGAAAATAGCGGCTTACGTTCGTTTTCACAGATTGATAGGCGCGCATACGCGAAAGAAGTGCTAACGTTTCTTTCGTAAAAAATGTTTTTTTGTTTAAAAATGATTTCGTTAAAATAAGGCGTTCGCCCGTTGTAAAATACATATTCATATCGCGCATAAACCGCACAAACCGCTCTTCTTCCCCTGGAAACACGCGGCGAATTTCTTCCCGTTGCTTTTTTTCATCGCTATATTTTGTATACGATGTCCCATCCGCAAAATGAATCGTATACATCGGATCACATGAAACAAGTTCATACTCATCTTCTTCAATTCCGACGTCGGAAAGGAAAGCGCGCAACTTCTCTGGCAATAATACGATCGTTGGGCCTGCATCAATACGAAAGCCGTCGCGCTCAATAAATGAAAGCCGGCCGCCAAGCCGTTCGTTTTTTTCAAAAATGGTGACATGCACCCCACGCTTCGCAAGCAATAACGCCGTCATCATTCCTCCGACTCCCCCGCCGACAATCGCAACGTTCATTACGCTTCCCTCCGCTTCGGCAAAGCGCCGACAGGAATAGGCGGTTGGCGATGCGATTGCAATATGCCGTTTGCTGTAATGCGTGCCGATTCAAAAATCGTCGGTAAACCGCTTCCTGGATGCGTCCCGCCCCCGACGAGCCAACAATGGTGTAACTCTTCAAATTCATTATGCGGACGAAAAACCATCATTTGTGACAGTTGATGCCCTAAGTTAAATGTCGCTCCTTCATAAACGAATATATCGTTTTCCCAATCATGCGGAGTAATGATCTTTTCACATACAATATGTTGTTCCATACGTCCCCAACCTAATTTTTTATTTAACGTGTCCCATAGCTTTTGGCGAAACGGTTCTTTTTCTTTTTCCCAATCGATTCCGCTCGTATTGTTCGGTACAGGCGCTAAAATGTAAAGAGCGCTTTTTCCTTCCGGGGCAACGGTCGGATCGGTCACAGCCGCATGTTGAACATAAATGGACGGGTCATGCGGAACAATTTTTTCTTTCGTAATTTCGTCGACGTTTCGCTTATAATCATCTGCAAAAATAATCGTATGATGAGCAAGGTCGACCGGCTTGTTCAAACCGACATACATCATAAACGTCGAACATGAATATTTCTTTTTTTGCAATTTTTCTTTTCGATATTTTTTTAATACACCGTCATCAACAAGATTTGTCATCGCATAAGCAAAATCGGCGTTCATAATGACTTCATCCGCTGCGACGTACTCCCCGTTTTCCAATATGACACCTTTTACCGTACGGCCATCAAGCCAAAGCTTTCGCACCCCCGTGTTCACATGCACTTTCCCGCCATATTCTTCAACGATGCGCGCCATCGCTTTCGGTATTTCATTTAATCCACCGATCACATGATACATACCGTATGCATGTTCCATATACGATAAGATGGAAAATGCACCCGGGCATTCCCATGGCGACATACCTAAATATTTCGCCTGAAACGTAAAAGCGAGACGGAGACGTTCATCATCAAAATATCGGCTTAATATATCATATAGTGATTGTGACAACGTCAACTGCGGCAGCGCTTTTAACACGGTCGGGCGCAAATAATGGTATAATCGATCCATTTTACTTTGTAAAATCGGGGCGAGCGCCTGTAACTTTCGTTCGTTTTCATTCATAAACCGCTCATAGCCATCTTCGTTTCCTGGGAATAAGTGAGCAATTTGCTCTTTCATCCGCTTTCGATTCATCGTCATTTGCAAAGTGACATCACGAAAAACAAGTTCATACATCGGATCGAGTTCAACAAGCTGCACGTAATCGTGAATATTTCTTCCAGAAGCAGCAAATAGCTCTTCAATAATATGGGGCATGCTTAAAAACGTCGGACCGATATCAAATTTGTACGCTCCGATATTTAGTCGTCCGTTTCTTCCTCCGACGTACGGCTGTTTTTCAAATACCGTTACATCGTATCCTTTTGAAGCGAGCAACATCCCCGCAGCAAGTCCCCCCGGTCCTGCCCCAACAACGATCACTTTTTTCACACAATCACTCCTATTGAACAAAAGTTATACAAACATTATACAACATATATAGAAAACAAAAAAGAAAAAAGACAGCCTTTTTTTAGCTGTCCTGTAAATCGATACGGTAATGCTCGAACCATTCGTGAAATTGAATGAGATATGCTAAAAGTTGCGGTCCAGACATAAGCTGACCAAACCATGGAATGCGGAACGATTGTCCTTTTGTTTCGACTAATTGTTGCAATTGCTGTGAATCAAACAGCTCGTATAAAACGGATGAGCGATCCGCTAAAATCGTTTGTAAACGTCCGGCTACGATTTCTGTATAGCGCGGATGATGCGTTTTCGGATACGGGCTTTTTTTCCGATATAATACGTCATGAGGCAACAATCCTTCGAGCGCTTTGCGCAAAATCCCTTTTTCGCGATTGTTATACATTTTCATCTCCCACGGAATGTTCCATACGTACTCCACGAGGCGATGATCAGCAAACGGCACGCGCACTTCCAAACTCGCCGCCATGCTCATGCGGTCTTTTCGATCTAACAACGTCGTCATAAACCAAATCATATTTAAATAAAATAGTTCGCGGCGACGTTTTTCTTCTCCGCTTTCTCCATCTGCGTGAGGAACTTCACGAAGCGTTTCTTTATACCTCATATACGCATAATCATGGAGCGGAAGTTTTTCGCGCCAAGTTTCGTTTAAAAGTTGAAACCGTTCATTTAACGACCGCATCCACGGAAATCCGTCTCGCTCTAAATCTTCTTTCCTATGGAACCAAGGATAGCCGCCAAAAATTTCGTCAGCACATTCTCCAGAGAGACTAACAACAAACTGTTGTTTAATTTGTTGACAAAACCAAAGAAGCGACGAATCGATATCAGCCATCCCCGGTAAATCGCGCGCAATCATCGCTTCCGTCAAATAGTCGGCTAGCTGTTGTTGAGAAATGACGCACGTATGATGAACGGTTTGAAACGCATCGCTCATTTGTTTAATCCATGGACCATCGCTATTTGGTTGGAAGACGTTTGCTGTAAAATATTGTTCATTCTCCTCATAGTCAATCGAATACGTATGAAGTGCTCCTTTTCCGTCTTTTTCAAACGACTTGGCAGCAATCGCCGTAATAGCGCTCGAGTCTACTCCCCCGGATAAAAACGTACAAACAGGTACATCGGAAACGAGTTGGCGCGTAATCGCATCTGTCAGCAATGTCCGAAGATGTTCAACCGTCTCATGAAACGAATGAACGTGCGGTGCGCTCGTTACATTCCAATACCGCCACTGTCGCACACCATCTTTTGCGACAATCATCGCATGCGCCGGACGTAGCTCATGAATCGTCCGAAACACGCCATGTCCTGGTGTACGCGACGGTCCAAGCGCTAAAATTTCGCACAAGCTTTCGCGGTCAATTTCCGCTCGGACGTTCGGATGTGATAAAATTGCTTTGATTTCCGATGCAAATAAAAACTCTCCTTGTTCATGGCGGTAAAAAAGCGGCTTGACACCTAATCGGTCGCGCGCTAAAAATAAATGGCGTCGCTCATCGTCCCAAACAGCAAATGCAAAAATGCCGTTGAAATGATCGACACATTGTTCCCGCCATTCCATATATGCTGTAAGCAACACTTCCGTATCGGAATGCCCTTGAAACGTATATCCTTTTTTCAATAGCTCTTTCCGAATATCTTCCGTATTGTAAAGCTCCCCATTATAACAAACTGTATAGCGATAGCCGTTTTTCATTCGCGTCATCGGCTGTACACCGCCTGCTGGATCGACGACAACAAGCCGCTTATGCCCAAATGCGACATGATCGTCCAACCAAACATTTGTATCATCAGGTCCTCTAAATGAAAGCGTATTGGCCATGTTGAGAACAACATCTCTTTCTTGGCGCAACTGACGCTCAAAATGAACCCATCCGGTAATTCCGCACACGTCAATCATTCCCTTCTGTTGTGAACAAGTGTGAAGCATGCTTTTATTTTATGCATCGTTTATATAAATGATGAGTTGTCTATAATGGCGTACGAAAGGAATTGACACAAAAGGAGCTGAATGACAATGGATCGCCTCAAATCATTGCGCGCACAAAAACGTGCTTATATATACGGTGTCGTCGAACAAGTAAATGAACAATGGGTGTTTTTTGACGAAGAAGATGAAGCGCATGAGCTCGCACATTTGCCAGAAGAAGTGGAACTGTTTCGCTTCGGTCAATGGATCAAAGGGTGGCTTGGCGAAGATGGAGATGTGTACGTGACTGAACGATATACATTAAAAAACGGTGATCGTCTTCGCTACGTAAAGCCGTTGCCGCACGCATACGAACAATGGCTCTCTCAGCTACCTGATCACGCGTTTTTTCATTTCATTCATTTAATAAACGAGTGGAATTTCTCGGTGTACGACTGTTTGTATTGTTACAATTATATGTTGTTTGCTGAAAAAGGGGTGAATTTCCTTATGTTCGATAACTCGCTCGACATGTGCAACGTCCAACATTATTTTGATGAAAAGCAACATCGCTTTGAACTTACGTTGCAAACAGGAAAAAAAGTCATTGGCGTGCAACTGGACTGTTAAATCATCGATTTGCTTCCTTGTAATACTTGACGCTCAAATTGCTCGGCCGGAAGCGGTTTAAAAATCGCATACCCTTGGGCATAATGACATTTTAATCGTTTTAATAACTTCATTTGCTCAGCCGTTTCGACGCCTTCCGCGACAACTTTTAGGCGCAAGCCGTGCCCCATCGTAATGATTGATTTCACAATCGCAATGTCCGAACGATCTTGATGAAGTTGGTAAATGAACGACCGGTCAATTTTTAACGTATTGATCGGCAAATCTTTTAAATAACTTAAAGAGGAGTAACCTGTGCCAAAATCATCAATAGACACATGCACGCCAAGCTGTTGAAGCTTTTTCATCACGTGAATACTGTAATACATATTTCGTAACATCGAGCTTTCTGTAAGTTCTAAATGTAAACAATGAGCGGGAAGCTGCGACTGCTTCAGCGCTTGCTGCACATCTTCAAAAAATGTCGCATGTTGAAATTGGGTTGCTGAGACGTTGACAGAAATCATAAGCGAATCAAAACCGAGATCGTGCCACTTTCTCGTTTGCGTACACGCTTCCGTTAACACCCAACGCCCGAGCTCATGAATGAATCCGATTTCCTCTGCAATCGGAATAAATTCAAGCGGAGACACAAATCCGATTTTCGGGTGTTTCCAGCGCAATAGCGCTTCGCTCCCGATAATTTTTCCCGTCATTAAATCAAGAAGCGGCTGATAGACGAGAAAACACTCTTGTTTTTCGAGCGCTTTCCGCAAATATCGCTCAAGTTCTAGGCGATGAAGCACTTGTTCGTTCATTTTTGTAGCGTATAACTTCACGCCGTTGCCGCCTTTTTGTTTCGCGCGATTGACGGCCGTATCCGCATGTTTTAACAGCGACTGCGCATCGATGCCGTCTGTTGGATAAAAGCTCACTCCGATGCTTGCGCTTAAAAAAAACTCTTTTTCTTCGTACACGATTGGAATGGAAATATGTTGCAGCAGCTTTTTTGCCCAATCGACAACTGTCTGTACATCGACTTGTTTTGTGAACAGTAAGCTAAATTTATCTCCACCGAAACGACCGATGTGCGCACCTTTCGGCAAGACGTTTTTTATTCTCTCTGCCAATTGTTTTAATATTTCATCCCCACCGTAATGACCGATCGTATCGTTCACCATTTTAAAGCGATCCATATCAATAAATAAAACCGCAAGCGTATCGCCTGTTTCTTTCGCTTTGTCGATGGCGTTTTTCACGATATTTGTAAATTGCAGCCGATTCGGCAACCCTGTGTCTATATCGTGATAGGCAATATATTGAATATGTTCTTCCGCGCGCTTTTGTTCAGTAATGTCGCGCCCGATGCCGTAAATGCCAACCTTCTTTCCGTCAACAATAATCGGGACGTTTTTTATTTGAAATAAATATACTTCCCCCGATTTCGCTGGAATTTCCAAATTGTATTGCTGTACTTTCCCTTTTAATGCGCGATAAAAATAGCGGCGCACGCGCGGAATATCCTCTTTTTTAATATAGCTAAGCGAGTTTGTATGCAAAATTTCTTCTGCTTTATATCCGAAAACTCGTTCGAACGCAGGGTTGACGCTTGTGAAGTTACCTTCTAAATCCGTTGAATATACAATGTCTGGGTTATGTTCAAATAATGAGCGATAATACTGTTCAGATATTTTCATCTTTTGGCGTATGTCATCCGTATCATCACAACGATGATCGAAAACGAGGGCGCAAATGACTGCACATTCCGATGCATCCCCAATCATCGGAAACAGCTGCGCTTGGGGCAAATGTTGTTGTACGTATCGGTTCAACTGCATGCGAAACGAAGGAGAGAGCGAAGAAACGAAAAGCGTTAGTTGCTCGTACTCATATAAACGATAGTCGCTCACCCACCGTTCCCAATCGGCAAACGTTTTACAAGCCGTTTGAAATAATTTCATCCCCTTTTTTCCCACTCTTTCTTTCTCTTTTTCTTTTTTTAGAATTTTTAATCATTTTACATTATAGCACATTTTTATATGGTAGAAAAAGATAAAAGTTGGCGAATATGCCAACTTTACGAAAAGAAAGAAAAGCCAAACGGCAACTTAAATCCGAGATATAGCGCAACGACAAACGCAGCAATAAATTGAAGCCAAAGCACGTTCGTATTTTTTCCTTTTGCCGTCCGGACGAGAATCATTTCCATCGCTCCGATTACCCATAAACCGACAACAACTTTGACGATATAAAGAGCCGGAAATGAAGACATAGTATGTAAGATCCATGCACCTGTTGCAATAATTAATACGTAAAATAAGCGCAACATCATATGCACCATTTTTGTTTTTTCATGCCCTTTCGCTTGCAACGCAATCGCCACGACAAATAAAATGAGCGCAACGACCCACGTTGTAATATGTGCATGTGTCATCGTCATTCTCCTTTCTTCATCCATTTCATATATGACACTATAATAGCACGTCGATCGGACAATTGAAAAAGAAAACGCTCACCTTTTCTATTTACTTTCTATATTCACTTCAAGTATGTTATATATGTGAGCATCCAAATAGGAGGGATCAACTTGAAAACAACACAAATCATCGAGCTAACAGAAAAATACGGGGCAAACAACTATCATCCACTTCCAGTCGTCTTATCTAAAGGCGAAGGAGTATGGGTAGAAGATCCAGAAGGCAATCGTTATATGGATATGTTAAGCGCTTACTCAGCGGTCAACCAAGGTCATCGCCATCCGCGCATCGTGCAGGCGCTTATTGATCAAGCGAATAAAATTACGTTAACTTCCCGAGCGTTCCATAACGATCAGCTCGGTCCGTGGTATGAAAAAGTCGCAAAGCTAACGAAAAAAGAAATGGTTTTGCCGATGAACACAGGTGCCGAAGCGGTAGAAACAGCAGTGAAAGCGGCGCGCCGCTGGGCGTATGACGTAAAAGGCGTTCCAGCAGATCAAGCGGAAATTATCGTTTGTGAAGATAACTTTCACGGACGGACGATGACAGCTGTATCGATGTCATCCAATCCAGAATATAAACGCGGATTCGGTCCAATGCTTCCGGGCATTAAGGTCATTCCGTTTGGAGATGTCGAAGCGCTCAAACAAGCGATCACACCGCATACTGCCGCTTTTATTTTTGAACCGATTCAAGGGGAAGCCGGCATTAACATTCCACCAGAAGGATTTTTGAAAGCCGCATATGACGTATGTAAACAACATAACGTGTTATATATCGCCGACGAAATTCAATCAGGGCTTGGTCGATCTGGTAAAATGTTTGCGTGCGATTGGGAAGACGTCGAACCAGATATGTACATTCTCGGCAAAGCGCTCGGTGGCGGTGTATTCCCAATTTCGTGCGTTGCGGCAAACCGAGACATTCTTGGCGTATTTAATCCGGGATCGCACGGATCAACATTCGGCGGTAACCCGCTTGCTTGCGCAGTATCGATCGCTGCACTAGATGTAATTGTAGAAGAAAAATTGCCAGAACGCTCATTCGAACTCGGACAATATTTCCAAGAAAAACTACGCGAAATCAATCATCCTGACATTAAAGAAGTGCGTGGACGAGGATTGTTCATCGGCGTCGAACTGCACGTACCTGCCCGTCCGTACTGCGAAAAACTACAACAAGAAGGACTATTATGTAAAGAAACGCACGATACAGTCATTCGTTTCGCACCACCGCTCGTCATTACGAAAGAAGAGCTCGACTGGGCAATCGAAAAAGTAAAAAAAGTGTTTGAACAGTAAAAAGCTGGGGTATCCCAGCTTTTTACTTTACCCGATTGCGCAACGTTCCAATTTGTTCAATCGTTATTTCAATCACATCACCCGACTGTAAAAAGCGCGGAGGCGTCATCCCTTTCCCAACGCCCGCTGGCGTTCCTGTCGCAATAATGTCGCCCGGCTCTAACGTCATCCCTTTCGACAATGTTGCGATTATCGTCGGAATGTCAAAAATAAATTGTGCCGTCGTTGCCGATTGTCTCACTTCACCATTGACTTTCGTTTCGATATGTAACGCATGCGCATCCGAAATAGCGGAACGATGAACGATCCAAGGTCCCATCGGACATGATGTATCTAAACTTTTGCCGAGCAAATATTGTTTATGTCTTTCTTGTAAATCGCGCGCTGTTACATCGTTTATAATTGTATAACCAAACACATAATGGAGCGCCTGTTCTTTCGGGATCGCTTTCCCTTTTTTCCCAATAACAATCGCAAGCTCTCCTTCATAATCGAGCTGATCGGTCACATCCGCATGGCGTAAAATGTCTGCCTCATGCCCGATGACCGCCGTTGGCGCTTTTGAAAATACGATCATATTTTCCCGATCAGCCTCACTTCCCATTTCTTGCGCATGATCCGCATAATTTTTCCCGATACAAAAAATATTTTTCGTCGGACGCGGAATCGGAGCAAGAAGCTGTACGTCGCAAAGCGCATACGTCCACTCCGGATGCACGTTTTGAAGCACACGTTCCACTTTTTCAATAAACGATTCACCAAGTTCTACACATTCGATCATCGTATTCGGTATCGTTTCATCTGCCCTCGATAAATGGACGATCACGTTTTCATGTACAACTCCAACAAACACATCAGATCCCGCATACGCTGTAACAAATTTCATGTCCTCATCCCCTTCCATATGATCGAACATCATTATTTTCTCTCTTTCATGTGTCAACTCCTGTGTAAAAAAATATTTTTCAGCACATTATACTATTTCCTTTTTCTTCAGAATATGTATAATAGTTTATACATACAGCTGTTTACATGCTGTTGACGAAAATGAAAAATGTTGGTGAATCTTATGTCTCTTTCCCTCATCGAAAAGAAAAGACGACAATTAATTGAATTGGCGCAAATGTACGGTTTTTCTGCGAAAGAAACGATCCAATGCAGCCAAGAGCTCGACGAATTGTTAAACAAACATTTAAAAGAAGCCGTGCTTTTCCATAACGAAAAAGAGGACAAGCCTTGTGCGACATGATCCGTTCATGTCGTTTTCTTTTTTCCATACGTCATCCATCGCCAAATGCGCTCCAACGGTCCGATCGTATGTTTTTTAAACCACCAATGACTCCAACACATTTGAACGACATACACGGCGACAGCAACAGCAAGTGCTTGTTTCGGCGTTACTTTTCCATATAAGCCGAAGCCGTAAGAATAAAAAATAAACGTACAAATGAGCGATTGAGTGAGATAGTTCGTAAGCGCCATTTTGCCAACAGGTGCAAAAAAATGAACGATATTCGTTGCTACAAACGAAAACGCAGTCAAATAAAACAAAGCGAGCGCAGGACCTCCAATCATATCTTGAGCATACTCGGTTACAATATTTTTTTGTACATACGGCAATGATTTAAAAACGATGCCAACGAGCAATGAGCCGATGCACCACTTTTGTATCGTTGCACGATGCGTTTTTACGTCATAAAACCATTTTTCTTTCGCGATATACGCTCCGAACAAAAAAAACGGCAAAATCGTTAAAATAAAAATAAATGCTTGTGTAAAAGAATTGACGTATAGCCAATCAGCTGCCCGTTGCATAAAAACTTGTTCCCACGTGCCTTGTTGATAATTTGCGATCGCTTGCTTTGCTAGCGCCGGCTCTGAAAAATCGACATCGCCGCTTACTTTCCACATCAGCCACATAAGAACGGTTGACCCGCCTGCCCATCCAATCCAAAGGGAAAGCGCCCAACGACGCAACGTTTTTGCGCTCGCTCGCACAAATAAAAAAAGGAAAAAGCCAACGACCGCATAGCCAATTAAAATATCGCCATGCCAAATGAAAAATGCATGTACACATCCAAAAAGCAACAATGCAAGCAGCCGCCGCAAAAAAATCAATCGAAACTGCTCCCCACCTTTGTCAAGCATCATAAACGCTCCCCAGCCAAACAGCATCGAAAAAAGCGGATAAAAACTTGCTTGAGCAAACAAATCAACGCATGCAAGCAACAAGCGATCAAGCGTATCTTTCGCAAACATCGACGCGTCGACATACATCGTCGGAAGCGAAAAATCAAGAATGTTCACAAGCAAAATGCCAAACAACGCAAAACCGCGCACCGCATCAATCGTCGAAATACGCATAATCTCCCTCCTTTTCCATTTCAGCGTAAAAGAAAAAAAGCCGACTGTCAATTGACAGCGGCTCTTTCCTATTAATTGACGTATCGTCCCGTCTTGCCAAGCGATTGCCAATATTCGTTACGTAAATGTACTTTTTGGATTTTTCCTGATGCCGTTTTTGGCAACTCTTGAACGAATGTTACACCTGTAATTGCTTTAAAATGGGCAAGCTTTTCGCGCGAGAAAGCGATGAGTTCTTGTTCCGTCACCTCTTTTCCCGGTCTGACGACAACGAAGGCATGCGGTGTTTCGCCCCACTTTTCATGCGGAACTGCGATTACTGCTGCCTCTAACACAGCAGGATGCTCGTACAACACCCCTTCAACTTCAATGGATGAAATATTTTCCCCACCGCTAATAATAATATCTTTTTTTCGATCAACGATATCGATATTTCCATATGCGTCGACCGTCGCCATATCGCCCGTATGCAACCATCCATTGCGAATCGTCTCCATCGTCGCCTCATGATTTTTCCAATATCCCGCCATCACGCCGTTGCTGCGCACAATTACTTCCCCAATCGTTTTGCCATCGCGCGGTACTTCTTCTCCATGCTCATTGACGACTTTCACTTCACAACCGATCATCGCATATCCTGCTTTTGCTTTCATGCGATATTGATCGCTAAGCGGCAAATGTTGCAAATGAGAACGAACGGTAGAAACGGTACTTAGCGGTGACGATTCTGTCATCCCATACACTTGAATAAACTCCCAGCCTAACTCTTTCTCCACGCGAGTCACAAATGCTGGTGGCGGCGCGGAGCCTGCGATAACGACACGTACATTATGTTCAATCGTCGGCACGTGCTGCTCATAATATTGCAATAATGAGTTGAGCACAGTTGGCGCCATATGCATAACGGTCACTTTGTATTGATTCACATACTGAAAAATGACTTCAGGAAGCGCTTTACGCAAACAAATGTGCGTCGCCCCGTTCGCTGTATAATAAAATGGCGCCCCCCAACCGTTTACGTGAAACATCGGCAAAATGTGCAAATACACATCGCGGTCCGATACGCGCAAATGATGCATCGTGCTTAACGCATGCAAATAGTTGTTGCGATGTGTCAGCATGACTCCTTTTGGATTTCCTGTCGTTCCGCTCGTATATAACAAACTACATACGTCGTTTTCATCGATGTCTGGACGTTCAAACGGTGACGACGAATATTGCGCAAGCCATGCATCGTAAGCGATTTCATAAATGTCGTCCGTTTTGCCGTGCACGATGATATGCTCAATCGTTTGCAATTGCTCTTTTACTGGCGCGATTAAATGGTACAGTTCATAATCAACAAACAATACTTTACTCTCGCTATGATTTAAAATAAATACGTAATCATCTGGCTTTAGGCGAATGTTCAGCGGTACCATCACAGCCCCTGTTTGAAACACACCATAAAATCCTTCAAGCATTTCTAATGTGTTTGGTGCTAAATATGCGACACGGTCGCCCTTTTTTATTCCTAAATCGCTCAACCCGTGCGATAACTGATTCACGCGCTCGCTTAGTTCGCGATATGTAAACGATCTCCCTTCGCTAATGACGCCAATTTTTTCTCCGTAAAGTGAGACGGCGCGATCTAAAAAATGAGTTAATAACAACGGTACGTTCATCCCCACTCCCCCTTATTATGTCTAAAAATTATTATTTTTCAGAAATATTATAACACATCTTTCTTTTTGTGGAGCACATTTCTTTTTCTCTCTTCATATGATTTAAACAAGGAAAAGAATGAAGGAAAGGACGATGAGCATGCCTTCGTATATCGCAGGACCAATTAAAATTACAAACGTCAGCAGCGAAGGGACAGTGAATTTCGGTGATACGTTGCAAATTGCTCCAAAGAGCGCATCGAAGTCTTTTTCGGGCGCTGGCGGTGGAAATACAGGGGACTTTTTACAAACAAACACATTTGTTAGCTTCACGAACAGCATCGACCCAGATGTATCTGACAGCAACGTAAAAAGCAAGGGATAGCCGATGCCCGCAATCGTTGGAGCGGTTCAAATTAACAGCATCGGAAGCGGCGGTGTTTTTCATATCGGCGATGTATTTGCGATTTCCCCGTATAGCGTTGCGAAAACATTTGCTGGAGCTGGCTCGTTCAATACTGGAGATGGCTTGCGCATTTATAACCAATATAGCCATACAAATACAAATGACCGTGATATTTCGGACGGAAATATTATCGGAAACGCCTAGCGAGGTGAAACGATGAACTTTTACATTCAACAGACGATTTCCATTCACCAATTAAAAATCGGCTCACTGACGAACTCGTCTGTCCTGCAAATCGGAACGACTGGAAAAGTACAACCGCTCGCCACGTTGAGCAACACCGGACAATTTACACAACCAGCCCCTGAAGCAAAAATAAACATTCAAGGGGAAGAAGGGCCATTTGTTCCCCTTCAATCTCCTGTATAAAACAGTGCTACTTCTTTTTGCCCGACCATACATTAATAAATAACAAGGTGGGCAAAGAAGGAGGCGAAACACATGTGGCAAGACTACTTTAAACAGCTAGAAGCGTACTTAAAATGGCAGCAACAAAAAATGCAATCGCTCGAAAAAGCGGTATATCATTTACAACAACAATATGATGAATTAAAAAAAAAGCCGCGCACAACAATAGAAAAAATCGAATATCATTTTGACCAGCTAAAAGTGGAAACGTTAGAGGGAACGTTAAATATCGGGCTAAATCCTGCGACATTCAATGAAGATACAATTGAAGATTTTGCCGTTCCAAAGAGCACAACGATCATTCCGCAACCGACACCCATTTTCCGCAACATTCAGGCAGCTGTTCATGCTTATTTACAAGAAGAAGGCGAAAATATTATCGCCCGTATGGAACAAACGTATAACCGTTCGCTCGATCCAACATACCGCCAATTTATTTTGCAAGACATTGAACGTCAAATCGATGATCGCATTCATTTTTATTTACAACAATATAACGAACAAGAGCGAAGCGAAGAACAATTCATCGCTTACTTAAAGCGCGACATTGAATATTCGATTGAAACATTTTTAAAACATTTACCACGGGAGGAGACGAACGAATGAATATGACAGTTGTCAATCATCACCTTTCTGTCGGCCATATTGCGATCGGGGGAGTGGCGAGCGCCTCGCTCGTACTCATTGGCGATAGCGAAGCCATTCAATTAGCTTCTGCGTTTGACACACCGCCAGAATCGTTAATTATCGGACCGTTTCCGCAAAAACAAAACGATAAAAAAAATGAGGAAAAGCGATGAGTCGCCTTTCCATCGTCCACTTGTTGAGAGCAAACGCCGTCTCCTTCAGCTCGGTCGTGCAAATTGGAGACAGTCAAGAAATTCATCTTTCAGCGAGAGCGCTTGCGGTTCAACGGCAATTTGAATATGTCGACAGCAGCGAATTCCCGCTCATCTTTCCAATATACACAAAACGAATTCCGCTTCCACCTGTCGATCAAGAGCCTTTGTATCGTCGTACATTGCACGATTGCCCCGTCATCGCCGTCCATTCTATCCGCATCATCGGGGTATCTTCCACTTCTGTCGTGCACATCGGCTCAACAAGAAAAGTGGAGGGAGATTCACGAGTGAAACATATTCGCCAACTTTCAGAAAGGAGGGGACGAGATGCCAGCGCTCGTCGGTCCAATTAAAATTAACCTCGTCGCCAGCGGCGCAGTTATGCAAGTTGGCGATACGCTGTACGTTTCACCGAAAGTTTCATCTAAAACGTTCGGCGGATCCGGAGCATTTAATACTGGAAACTTTATTATCGCCAACAACGGCATTAGCTTAACAAATACGCTCGATTGCGATGCGTTCGATCAAAACATTGTCGGCAACGCTTAACGCTTTCGATGCTTCGCCTTTTTTATTTTTGGAAGCCGTTCAGCCGGCTGCTTTCGAATCCACCGTATAAACGATGCGATTTGTTCATCATGTTGTAGACGTTCAATCGTATATAAGCGGCTCGCTAATTCCTCGTTCGTATATATCGCGTGAATTTGTTTATGGCACGGGATGCATAACTTTGCCGTTTTCGTGCCACCATACTCTCTCGGTATGAGATGATGAACGGTTAACACGACGTCATCTCTTTCGCAAAGCTCGCACATTCCTTTCATGTCCTTCTCCTTTACATGAGTTCAAGCTGAACGGTCGTCCCTTTTCCGGACGGTTCTGCCGGTTTTACAATTAGACGTTTCGGCATGCGCGCATGCAGTTCTTGCACGTGGCTAATGACGCCAATGGCCATATTTTCTGCCCGTAAACGTTCGAGCGCCGTCATAACAACATCTAACAACTCTTGGTCAAGCGTACCAAACCCTTCATCTAAGAAGAAAAATTGAAGCGGATATTCTCCGCGCAATTGAATTTGCGCCGATAGCGCTAACGCCAACGATAATGACGTTAAAAACGTCTCCCCTCCAGATAACGTCGTGACAGGACGACGTACACCACCGTTTGCATCGTCACGAATGACAAAACCGCCTTCCGAATCTAATTCAATGGCATAGCGCTGTCTCGTCAGCTCCCCAAGCCGCTCCGACGCATAGCGCGTCACATGAGCAAGCTGCTCTTCCGCGATAAATTCGACAAAGCTATTGCCGCGCAACACTCTTTGTAGCTCTTCATATTGATTGACGAGCTTCTCCACTTGCATGCGCTCTCGCTGCAATTGTTCAAAGCGGACATGCTTCGCTTCTAAATCAGCGACAATCGCTTCGAGCGAACCGAGCTGACGCATATGTTCATCTACTTGTCGCTTCATCTCTTCGTACTGACGCACCGTTTCTTCCCATTGCTGCTCGGTCATCGTGACGCCAGCGAGCGCTTCGTTTAATCGTTGCCATTCGTTGTTTAACTTCGTCACGACATCTTTATATTGTTGTATTTGGTGAGCTATTTGTTGTTTCGTTTGTTCTTCTAAACGGGAAGCAAGCACTTCGTCAATCGATTTCCATGGGCTTGCTTGCAATTGTTCAGCGAACGTGCGCGCAGCTTCTTGTCTCCGCTTCTCTCCTTCTTGCAAAGCGACCGTTGCTGCTTGTTTTTCTGCCTGTAACGTTTGCAGTTGTTGTTGCAATGACGTCCAGCGAGCGTACGCCTCTTCTTCTTCTTGTTTTAGCTGTCGAATGGCCTGTTCAATATGAATGAGCTGTTGTTGTACGTCCGCTTCATTCATTCCTTCCGGGAGCGTTTGCTTATATTGTTCGTATTGTTGTTGTTGCATATTCCACTCCGCCATTCGTTCCGCCTTCTGCTTCGCAATCGTTTGATGCGCCTCTTTCCATCGCTCGAGTTCAGCGCGTTTGTCGTCTAACACCGTAACGCTTTTTTCAATGCGCTGCTGTAAATGTTGCGCCTCGCGCTCGCGCTCACGAAGCTCGTGAAGCATCGCATCTACTTGTTCAAACGACACGTCTGGATATGTTTCGTGCCATATCTTTTTTTCTTCTTCTAGGCGCGTTTGTCGCTCTGTATACTTGTCCGTCTGTTCAACGATTTGTTGCCGAATCGTTTCGATTTGATACGCGTATTGCTGTTCTTTTTTCTTTTGTTCGTTCCATTGCTCGATGTAGCGATACATACGATCGCGGCAAGCTATATAATCTTGTTGTAACGCTTTTGCTTCTACCTCAATATCTTTCAAAGAAGAAAGCGGTGTTTCTTCAACTTCTCGCTTCACCTTTTCGACATCGGCGCGCGGCGGCAACGGCTGACGCGCCATCAGTTCAGCAAGTTGCTCGACTTGCATTTTGACTTGCCGTATAGCAATAACGAGCTGTTCGCCCGTTTGAATCGAACGTTCGATTTGCTCAAGCGCTTCTTCATCAGGCGCTACATGTTTGCGCTTTGCCCGCTTCGGATGATGGATAGAGCCGCAAACAGGGCAAGGGTGTCCATCTTGCAAACGTTCCGCTAACGTCGCAGCGAGATCATATAAACGTGCCGCTTCGCTTTCTTTTTTTTCTTCCTTCCATTTGTAGACGAGCGCGATCGCTTCCTTTTCTCGTTCACATACGCGATCATATAGCGATTCGACATGGCGGAAGTGAGTTGTCAAATGAGCTTCGTGCTGTTGTGTGCGCTTCTTTTCTTCGTCATATGCTCGCCTGAGCGCTTCGTATGTTTTCTGCTTCTCGTCTATTTCCTTTTTCATTTCTTCGAGCGCTTGCCATTGCAATTGTATATGCTTTTTTGTTTCGCACGCCCGTTCGAGCTTTTCTTTTACATGTACGTCTACTTTTTTTTCTTCCAGCTGCTGTTTTAACTCCGCTTGTTTCACGCTCCACGTCGTATACTCTTTCATGCATGTTTCAACCATTTCACGCGCTTGCTGTTCTCGTTGCTCCATTTCTAGCAAACTAGCGCGCCGGTTCGCCTGTTCTTGTTCGAGCGTCCGCATGCGCGCAAATGTTTGTAGCGCTTGCTTGAGCTGCTCTTGTTTTTGTAGCCACTTCGGCTCATCTTCATTTTTTTTCGCGCGCAATTGTTCATACTGTTTACTTGCTCGTTCATACATCGCACTCACGTTTTGCAGTTGAACAGCAAGTTCATGTTCTTTTTCCTTCCAAAAATGAACTTCCTTTTCGCCTCGTTGAACTTGTTCAATGTACGGCATAAGCCGCTCTGCTTCTTTGCTTCGTTCGTACATTTGTTCTAGCTGTTTTATCTTTTCTTCTTGTTCGCGCCACTTCAATAGCTGCTGTTCAACGTTTTCTTTTTCCCGTTGCCATTGCCATTGTTGCTTTTCTTTTTCGTATCGTTCATGCATGTCGCGCCATGCTCGCTGCGCCTGCTCAAGTGCCGCTTTTCGTTCTGCCAACGCCTGTTTTTGCTTTTCTACTTGCTCTTTTGACGCATCGCCAAGCCCTGCTTGTTCCCCTTTTATCGCTTCTAGCTTCGCTGACGCTTCAGCTAACTTATGTTTCAACTTTTTATTTAATTCGTCCCCGTATCGTTCAAGATGGAATAACCGTTGCAACATTTGACGCCGTTCCGAACCTTTAAGCGATAAAAATTCTGCAAATTTCCCTTGCGGCAACACGACAGCTCTTGTGAAATCTTTCATTTCCAAACCGAGCAGCTGCTTTACTTGCTCATCCACAAGCCTCGCTTTATCTGCGATAACGATGCGCTCTGTTCTTTCTTCAATGAGGCGGCTTACAACAGAACGAATGCGCAGCGCATCTGCACGCTTAAACGAGCGTTCAACCGTGTATCGTTTGATCCCTTCTTTATTTTGCAGTTCGAACGTAAACGAAACGAACAGCTCATGTTCTGCATGGTTCATAATTCCATTCGTTTGGTTAGCCGCTCGTTCTACATTTCCATATAAAGCGAGCGTCATTGCATCTAAAATAGATGACTTTCCGCTTCCAGTCGGACCAAAAATGCCAAACAATCCGCCTTCACATAGCCGTTCAAAATCAATCGTTTCTTTTTGTCGAAAGCTATGCAATCCGGCAATCGTTAAACGAATCGGCTTCATCGTTCATCCTCCTCGGCAACGAGCTGCAAAAATAATTGAACGAGTTCATCAGACGGCTTCCCCCCGCCTGTTTGCCGTTCATAAAAGCGCGTAAACAATACGTCAATCGGCACATCGGTGCGCATTTCACGCACGACTTCTTGTTTCTTTGTATAATTCGGACGAATGTGGACAAACCGATCACACAATTTGCGCAGCTGGTGAATGTCCTCTAATGTTAACGACTGCTCAACATCAATTTCTAAGTCAATCCACGCGGTATGATCGCGACCTTCTTCCATCCAACGATACACTTGCGCCAAGCCTTCTGTCGCTTTCCATTTCACGAGCGGACGACCTTTTGACAAAAAGCACTCACGAACATTCGGCGCACAGCGTGGATGAACGTCAACGATCGTAACCGATTTACTATATCCCGCTTCTGAAAAACTATAAGCGAGCGGCGAACCGGAATAACGTGCAGGCATCGTCGCGTGCTTCACATCTTGCGGACGATGTAAATGACCGAGCGCCACATATTGTGCTCGCTGAGGGAAACTCACTGGCGACACCGTATACGCCCCACCAAGTTCAATCGGACGCTCGGAGTCGCATGTTGCCCCTCCTGCCACATATAAATGGCTCATCGCAATGTTTACCGCATCGTCACGAAACGATTCGTTCATTTTCGAAAAAATAGCGCGAATACGTTCATCATATCGTGCACGCAACAACGTTTCATCACATTCTTCTGCTAACAATTCATTTAGCCGCGACTCTGACGGATACGGAAGCGCCCCGATCATTAACGTTTCATCGCACGACGGAACATGTATTTGTTGCACTTGATCCGTCGGAAAGCCTAGCAACGTAATCGCATGCCGCTTCGCAATCGGCGCAGCGGCGCTTAAACGTCCCGGATGGTCATGGTTTCCTGCGATAACGACCACTTGACGACGTCCGTAATCGCTTAAGCGCGAAAGTGCGTCATAAAAAAGAGTTTCTGCATCAGCAGGCGGGTTAACCGTATCAAATGCATCCCCAGCAAGCAATACGACATCGATTTTTTCTTTTTCTACCATTTCGACGATCTCATCAATGACCTCTGCTTGCTCGTGAAGGCGGCTTCGCCCTTCAAGTGTTTTCCCTAAATGCCAATCAGCTGTATGCAAAATGCGCACATCAATCCCCCTCCATCGGTACAAGTAGCGCCCCATCAAAAGCGTACACGTACGTTTCGGTTACTTTCTTTTTCCAAATCGCTTCAATCGCTTCACGGTATAAAGCTAATTGTCCTTTATATCTCCGTTTTAATTGCTCTTGCGGATCATGCATCCACGACACGCGATCTGTTTTGTAGTCAATTAAAACGAGGCCGTGTTCATCTTCAAATATGCAGTCAATGACCCCTTGAACGACAACGATTTCCCCCTCTACCTCGTGCGCAAAATAAAACGGCACTTCTCGTTCAAGCCGAGTCGCACGTTGCATTCGTTTACCAATCGGAGTGTGGAAAAAAGCGACGATGCTTTCTACATCAATAACCGTTGCCTGTTCTTCCGTTAACCATTCACCGTTTACCATGCGCGCGATTTGCTCCCGCACCGTATCAACCGTCACTTCTTTTGTGACATCAACATGTTGCATGACAAGGTGCATCATCGTCCCTCGCTCCGCTGGCGTCATCGCTTTCGCTTGTAAAAAGCGCGGTCGGTCAACGATTTCTTTACGAAATGGCTGTTCCGCATGTCCCCCGTATATGTCGCGCTGACGCTTCAACTCGGACACGCTTTGTTTTGCCCGCAGCACCGTTGCTTGTTCATACGCATACGTCCAGGAAAGGCGTCGGTTTACTTCTTCCTTATACTCGCTCGCAATCATAACAGGCTGCAGTTGCCGGATCGCTTCGACGATGTTACGATGCTCGATCACTTGATCGCTTTCTTGCTCGATGGAATGTGCAGGCACAACATGAATGTTCCATAACGATGGATCGTCAAGTACCGTCGCGGATGAACATATGCCTTGGGGATGACGGCTGAGCGCATAACCGATCCAATCGGCATAGCTTTTTGCTTTCGCAACGATATAAGCTGGCAATTCCCACGTCGGTACGTAAGCGACTTCTTGCCATTTTTTCTTTTCTTCGTCGATATTTTTTGTCGTACATACGATATACAATTTTTCTTTCGCGCGCGTCATCGCAACGTATAAAATACGCATTTCTTCCGCAAGCAACTGAAGTTTCATTTTTTTCTTCATCGCCAATTGTGCAATCGTCGGATAGCTGACGCGCCATGTCGGGTGAACGAAGCGCATGCCTAACCCGAGATCTTTATCTAATATATAATCGCCTCGCAAATCTTGCATATTAAACGGCTTTGCGGCACCTGCTAAAAAGACGACGGGAAACTCAAGCCCTTTACTTTTATGAACCGTCATCATGCGCACAACATCTTCTTGCTCTGTCAGCGAACGAGCAGCCCCGAAATCATCTTCACGCTCTTTCAAACGCTCAATAAAACGTAAAAAGCGGAAAATACCACGAAACGACGTTTGTTCGTACTGTTTCGCACGATCGTATAATGCGCGCAAGTTCGCCTGCCGCTGTTTGCCTCCAGGCATCCCGCCGACGTAATCGTAAAAGTTCGTTTCTCGATACAATTGCCAAATGAAATCGGCAAGCGGCTTTTGTCTTGCTGCCGTACGCCATTGAAACAATTGCTCTAACCAACGTCGCACTTTTTTATCAAGATCATCGCCGGTTGACTGCTCTACAAAAGCGAGCAACGCCTCATAAAAAGCTCCGTCCTTTTTCGCTAGCCGAATGCGCGCTAAATCGTTTTCGCTTAAGCCAACCATTGGAGAGCGCAACACTGCCGCAAGCGGAATGTCTTGATACGGATTATCAATCACTTTTAAAAGCGACAACATCATCGCCACTTCCGTCGCTGAAAAGTAGCCTGTCGACAGCTCCGCATAGACAGGAATGTGTTGTTTTCGAAATTCTTCTAACATCGCTGAAGCGGAAGACATCGAGCGACATAAAATGACGATGTCGCGGTACATAAGGCGGCGCTCTCTTTTTAAACGCCGGTCATAAATGAAAAACGGCTCATCAAGCAGCTCCTTTATTTTTTTTGCTATCCAACGCGCTTCAAATTGAGCTGCTGTTACATCTTCTTGTTCTTCTTCGTCGCTTTCCTCTTTCGCTTTGTTGATCCATACACATTCGACAGGCATTTGCTTTTCCGGATAATCGCGCGCGCCAAAACGAAGCGCGGCATCATCGTCATACCGCATCTCGCCAACCTTTTCCGTCATCAGTTGTCGAAAAATAAAGTTCGTTCCGTCCAATATTTCTTTTCGACTGCGGAAGTTTTTCGCTAAATCAATGCGAAGTCCACCTTCACCATCTTTCGTAAACCGATCGTATTTTTGTAAAAAGAGCGACGGTTCGGCAAGGCGAAAGCCGTAAATGGACTGCTTCACGTCACCGACCATAAACATGTTGTCATCATGACAAACGAGCTGTAAAATCGACTCTTGTACCATGTTTGTATCTTGATATTCGTCAACGAGCACTTCGGCAAATTGAGCGCGATACGACAGAGCCGCTTCCGACGGCTTAAGCTCCGATTCGGAATGGTCGCGTAAAATACGCAAACAGTAATGTTCTAAATCTGAAAAGTCAACGATGCCTTTTTCATCTTTTTTCGCTTGCAATTGCTCTGCAAATCGTTGCACCATTTGAACGATCGTTGTGACAATCGGCTTCATTTCACGTAAATGACGGACATATGTCGCCGGTTGGAACGAAAACAACTCTTCTTTTAAACTTGTTATTTCTTTTTTTACTTGATCGCGCAGCTTTTTTACATCATCAACAAGCTGTTCGTCGTATGCTCCGCCTCGCGGTTTTGATGCTGCCCTCGCCCATGATACGCCTTTCAACGTTTCATGTAGCTTTTTCCACGACTTATGACGCGCTTCTTTTAACTTAGCAATGACTTGTTGGTCGCTAACGAGCGTATCGTGCAAATAATCAGGTCCGCCTGCCTCTTTCGTTTTTTGTAACGCTTGCCCCAGTTTTCCTTCCGCTTCTTCAAACGTCAAATCGATCGCTTCGAACAAATAATGGATATACGGTAAATGTTCAATATTCGTTTCCTCTTTCACATCGTACATATGAACGATTTGTTGCAGCCATTCGTCCGGGTTCGGATGCGAACGTGAAAATTCATATAATCGTAAAATAAGCGTCTGTAAATCAGCGTCTGTTCGATCGCTCGTATATCGATCGACAACAGCTAAAAATGCTTCGTCATTTTCTGCATAATATTGTTCAAATAATGTTTCTAACACTTCTTCTTTTAATAGCGCCATTTCCCCCTCATCTGCAATGCGAAACACGGGATCGATGCCAATGATGTAACAATATTTTCGAATGACATCTAAACAAAACGAATGAATAGTTGAAATGGCTGCTTTTTGCAATAAGCTTAGCTGTCTTCGCAAATGGAGGGAATGCGGTTCGTTTTCAAGCGCCTTCTCTAACGCTTCCCCAATGCGCTGACGCATTTCGGCTGCCGCCGCATTCGTAAACGTCACAACAAGCAAGCGATCAACATCGATCGGCCGATCTTTATGCAATATTTTTTGGATGATGCGCTCGACAAGCACCGCTGTTTTTCCTGATCCTGCTGCGGCGGCAACGAGCGTATGTTGGCCAGTTGCATAAATCGCTTGCCATTGTTCGTCCGTCCATTGACTTTCTGGGCGTTTTGGCGGAATCACATAATCACTCCTTTAACCATTCATCGATATGTTTCGGTGTTAACACGCGATATTGTTCTGCATCGACTCCGTCATCAAATTGACATACGTCGCGAAACTCACAATATTGGCATGCTGTTTTATCTTTTTGTTTATACGGCGCAATATGCGTCACCCCTTGTATCATCTGTTCCCCCACGTCAACGATCAAGCGGCGCACGTGCTGTCTTAACATCGTAAACTGTTGCTCCGTTAACACTTTTGAATGTTGGGCAAACGTGCCGTTTTTGTTCAAGCGAACAGGAATGATGAGCGAGCTCTTTCCTTCTTCCACTGTTTCATCCATAAGCCGAACGGCTTGCTCATCCGCTAAAACGTAGCCACCCATTTTAAATTGCTCTAAAAACTTCTTCTCTAGCTCATGTTCCTCAAGCCATTCATTTACTTTCATCGTCGGGTTATGAATCGGAAAGTACAGCACACCAGCTGGAAACGCTGACGTACCAACGAGCTGATGAGCATATTCAAGCACGATATCTAAGTATGCTAACATTTGTAGCGATAATCCGTAATACACTTCCGTTAAATCGAGCGTTTTTTGTTTTGACTTATAGTCGATAATGCGAAGGAGCACACGTTGCTCGCTCGTCGCTTGGTCGATGCGATCAATGCGTCCGACAAACTGCAACACCGTTCCGTCTGATAGCGTAAACGAAAGCGGCGGAAGCACTCCCCCTTCACCGAACGCCAATTCAACGCCAATCGGTACAAATCCGCTCCTTTTTGCATGTTCGCTCAATACAGTCGTCGCTTTCGCCATAATCGCTTGCAATTTTTTCTTCATATAGCGATAGCGATGGGTGCTTAACAACACTTCTTGTTGAATGGACGGGGCAATTTGTTCAACCGCTTCATACGACATTTGTTCACATTGCTGTTTCGATAATTCACTCCATGATAATTGTTCTTTTCGGAGACGATCAGCAATAACTTTCAACGCTTCATGAAATAGTTGCCCCATATCAGGCGCTTTTAATTGGAAAACATTTCGCTCTTTCAACTTTAGTCCGTGCGCAACAAAATGAGCGAACGGGCACCGATTAAACGTCTCCATGCGCGAAATGCTCGCTTTCACTTTTTGTCCATACAACGCTTTTGCCAGCTGTTTATTTAACGGTTTGGCACGATTTTCATAAAAGAGCGACGGCACGACAACGGCTAAACGATGTTTCCATTGCTCATGATTGACATACGCATTGTACACGTCCCACCAGATCGGTGTGATCGCATACTGTCTCTTCCATGCTTCAAGCTGCTGCATGAGCGGACCGAGCGTTGCGATGTCGTTCGTCACATACATCAACTGTTCGTCGGCTGAAAGGAAAAACGGATCCGCTCCCCACTGCCTTTTTTGCACGTGCGGAAACATTTCTATTAACCGTTTAATAAACATGGACGGAAGCAACGTTTTCTCTTGTTCGTCACACAAAGCATACGTCACATATAGTCGCTCAGATGGGCTAACGAGCGCTAAATAAAGCAAAAACGGCTCATCAAGCAACCGATCGCGACTCGTTGGGGCAACGCGCAACGAATAATGATGCAACAGCTCACGATCCATTTCCGACAACATGCCATCATCGTTTTTACGCATCGGAATGACTCCTTCGTTGACGCCGACAAGAAACGTACAGCGAATATTCGAGAGACGCGAACGGTCAAAATGGGCGACTAGCACTTGATCGGTTGCCGGAGGCACAAGGGAAAACTGTAAGCTTTCTAATCCGGTTTCGATGATGGTTACAAACGTGTCAAGCGACAGTTTTTCATCGCCTAATATGTCAACATATTGATCGAGCAAATCAATAAACGCTTGCCATACTTGCTCATGATGACGAGCAAGCGACAAATCCCCGCGCGCTTCCGCTTCATCGCGCAACCGTTCTAACTTTTGTGGAATATGAAGCTGCTCAGCGTATACGTATAGCGCTTCGCATCGCTCCCGCCCTGTTTTTGCTTGTTTTAACCGCTTTTGTAGCGACAATAGTGGAGAAATGACTACCTTACGCCATTCGTTTAGCTGTTGCTCATATCGTTTTTCTTCGTCCGTTTGCGGCGTTTGTATCCCTTCAATTCCTTTATACCGTCGATACGTCCAATGTTCTGCCCATTTTTCCCCTTGAATACCGGAAGCGAGCACATAGTTTTCAAGCTGATCCATCGCCATGCGCATCGTGTGGACATCATCTTGAAGGTCGAAAAACAAATCCGTTTTCACAGCGCGAAAAACCGCTTCGTAACGAAAATTTGTTCGAACTGCCTCTACACTTGCACGCAACCATTCCATAAACGGATGATGAACCATCCATTCTTTTTCATCAATAAAATACGGAATGCGATAATCAGTAAACACCGTTTGAAGCACATCGCGATAATCGGCGACGTTTCGAATAACTAAAGCGATATCGCGATAACGATATCCTTCATCACGCACAAGACGAATGATTTCACGAGCAATTCCTTCCATTTCTGCTCGACGGTTTGTCGCTTCGCCAATGACGATCGCTTCCGTTTGTTTTTCCCACCTACAAATCGGACGCGCGTCATAACATGCTTCGAGATGACGAAGCTCTTCATGGCGATGGCGGACATTTTCATGCAACTGATCCACCCGTTCAATCGCCACCCCGTTTTGTAGCGCCATTTCACGCAATTGAGCGTACGTTCGCCACGTGCTGCGAAATACGTGCAAATCGTTTGGCAGCTCCTCATACGGAGCGTCTAACGTAAGGGCAACCGTCACATGGGAACAATGAATGAATAGCTGTTCAAGCACCATATATTCTTGCGGCGTAAATTCATAAAAACCATCAATATAAATGCGCGCTCGCTTCATATAAGAAGAGTGGCGAATTTTTTCAGCAAGCAAGCGCAAGTAATCTTCAGAATCAACGTAATGATGCGCCATATGTTGTTCAAATTGTTCAAAAATTAGCGCCGTATCTTTAAGTTTGTCAGCGAGCACAGCTTCGTTACCTGTCGCATGTCGGCGCAACTGTTGTTCCGTCTGTTTTAATGCCTCTGGCGTCACGCAGTATCGTTTATATTCGGTTAACATCTGTTCAAGCTGGTCAATGAAGCCGCGTTTATCTGCTGCCTTTTTAAATAACGTCAGCTGTTCTTTTTGTTGTTCTACAATTTTCCTTAGCAACATATGTACGCCTGTTTGCGTTAAATGATGGCGGCTCATGCCGCCTGTTTCTTGCAAGACGCGCCAAGCAAGACGAGTGAAACTGAGCACTTGAGCGCGAATCATCCCTTTAACGTTCGCATTCATTAACGTGTATTCCGACTGGAACGTCATTTGTTCAGGAACAATGTAAATGATCGGGTCGCCATCTGGTTCATGTACTAGCTGATCGATCATTTCTTTTAAACATATCGTCGTTTTTCCGCTCCCCGAGCGCCCGATGATGAAGCGTACAGCCATATCGTTCATCCTTTCTTATTTTCCATCGTGCAACGCAAGGCGTTGTTCAACTTTTTTTCCAATGTACCAAAGAAGAAAAATAGCAACAGCGACGAAAACGGTGCGCAGCGGCTGACGGGCGAGCGCCACCACGTCATAGCCGATAAAGCTAATCATAAACACCATCACCATTTTTCCAAATAATACGGCAAGCATATATTGTTGCATGCTAATTCCCGATAACCCTGCAACGACATTGACCGCCGCAGATGGCGTAAACGGGAAGCAAAGCAATAAAAAGAGAGGGCCGAATCCACGACGCTCGATCCAATGCATCATGCGGCGAATCGTCGGGTGGCGATGTAAAAAAGCGAAAAATCGCTGTCTCCCAAGTTTTCGCACGAGAAAAAAGACAAGCAGCGAGCCAGCGCTCGTTCCAATCCATGAAATAAGAAACCCTTTCCAAAGCCCAAATGCCGCAGCATTTGCCATGACAAAGACAAAGAGAGGCAAAAATGGCAAAAACGCTTCTGCCATCGGCAACAATGCGCCAGGAATGACGCCAAATGAACGATATTCCGCTAACATATGAAGCATACGTTCAACCGTGAACCATTGTTTTAGTTCCTCTAAACTCATACCGCAACCCCTTTTAACACGTGGTGATGTTTATATTGTACAAGTTTAGAGGACGAGAGAAAACTATCACGACAACTCCTTTTCCCGCAAATATAATAAATACATCATTTTTCGTTCACGCGCTTCAATTCTCTCATTGATTTTTGTGCGCAACTGAGCTGTTCGATGCAATTGATTGACAAACGAATGGTGTGAAATACATAATGTTATGTCCATACCGTTTGAAAAAATCACGCGCGTTTTTCCTAGTTGAATATGTTCATGATGACGGATATGCAAATGTGAAAGCCATATACATTGAGGATCGTTTGGGGAGATTGTTGGAAAAAAGAAAATTTCGTTCGCTGGTTCGACTGCAATCGGCGCTTTATGAGAAATGCCGATCATATGTTTCGTTCCTTCCCTTCTTCCTTTTAAACTTGCTCCGTAATATAAACAACTTTGTTCCATAATTTCGATCGGGCTTTTTTTCACGATGATTTCTCCATCTTCTTCAAAAACTTTCGTCCATATGTGTTCGTCATAAAAGAACGGAAAAAGCGCCATCGTATAACGTGTAATATGTAGATGCTCAACGATGAGCATCATGCTCCCTCCCTTATATACACATTTCGACAATATTATACCATAATTATACGAAAAATTCATAAAAAATCCCCCGCTTATTGCGAGGGATTGTTTTTTACGCACCTGTAAATTGTTCTTCTTCTGTTGAACCTTTTAACGCAACGGTCGATGCTTCACCGCCTGTAATCACAAGCGATACTTCATCAAAGTAACCTGTCCCAACTTCGCGCTGATGGCGCGTTGCTGTGTATCCGTATTTTTCCGCTTCGAACTCTGCTTGTTGCAATTCAGAGTAAGCGGCCATACCACGATCGCGATAGCCGTGCGCTAACATAAACATGCTGTAGTTGAGGGCGTGGAAGCCTGCCAATGTAACGAACTGGAATTTGTAGCCCATTTTTCCGAGTTCCACTTGGAAGTTGGCGATCGTTTCGTCATCCAACTTTTTCTTCCAGTTAAATGAAGGCGAGCAGTTGTACGCGAGCAATTTGCCTGGGAACTTTTCATGAATCGCTTCCGCAAAACGACGCGCTTCTTCTAAGTTCGGTTCGCTCGTTTCGCACCAAATTAAGTCCGCATATGGCGCATACGCCAATCCGCGCGCAATCGCTTGATCTAAGCCCGCACGCGTACGGAAGAAACCTTCTGGCGTGCGCTCGCCTGTAATGAACTCTCGGTCGCGTGGATCAATGTCGCTCGTAATTAAATCAGCTGCGTTCGCGTCAGTGCGCGCAATTAATACTGTCGGCACACCCATGACGTCTGCCGCAAGCCGCGCCGCAATTAAGTTGCGAATCGCTGTTTGTGTCGGAAGCAACACTTTTCCACCTAAGTGACCGCACTTTTTCTCCGAAGACAATTGGTCTTCAAAGTGTACACCGGCCGCTCCTGCCTCAATCATTGCTTTCATTAGTTCAAAGACGTTCAACTGTCCGCCAAATCCTGCTTCCGCATCAGCAACGATCGGCAAGAAATAGTCAATATCTTCTTTTCCTTCGACGTATTGAATTTGGTCAGCACGTTGCAGCGCTTGGTTAATGCGCTTCACAACATGCGGCACGCTGTTTGCTGGATATAAGCTTTGGTCAGGATACATATGACCTGCCAAGTTCGCGTCGGCTGCGACTTGCCAACCGCTTAAATAAATGGCTTTTAAGCCAGCTTTCGCTTGTTGTACCGCTTGGTTTCCTGTTAATGCTCCGAGCGCATGAACGTAGTCTTCCGTATTTAATAAGTGCCAGAGTTTTTCTGCCCCACGACGAGCTAACGTATACTCGATGTCAAGCGAACCGCGCAATTTAATGACATCTGCTGCGCTATATGGGCGCGTAATTCCTTTCCACCGTTCATCTAATTGCCAACTTTCTTCTAATTGTTTTACACGTTCTTCGAATGTTGCCATTTCCTTCTCCCCCTTAATTTTTTATTGTAACCCCTCTGTTTCCGTACAAAAGACCCCCAAATCATTGTGATGCTCTTTTCTCTATGTACGAGCTATGATTTGTTTCACCCCTTTTGTTATAATACACATTTTCTTTTTGACGTCTTTATTATATAACACAATTTTCAGAAAAGAAAGTATTTTTATGAATTTTTTTCAAAAAAATATGTTTACTGCTGTTCTAAAAAAATAATTCGTTCTAAAATCGTTGGATGGCTGTAACGAAATAGTTTGACGACATACGGAGGATGCACTTGACTTAAACTTGATCGCGTCAGTTCTTGAAACGTCGAAATGGCGGCCTCTTTATTTTTCGTCAACTCAATCGCATATTTGTCTGCCGCATGTTCTTCATAGCGGGAAATCGCATTCATCGCAGGGCTCACTGCAAAACTTAATAGCGAAATAAGAAGTAAAAAAACCGGTAAAGAAGAAAGGTCGTTCCATTTTTTTATTCGGAAAAGTGTGCCAAACCGTTCAACTGCCCTCTTCATCCATCGATTCGTTAAAAACAGCCCGATCAATGCAACGGCAATATATAGTCCTATCCCCCAGTAAATATGTTTCATGACGTAGTGAGCCATTTCATGCGCCATAATAAATAAAATTTCATCTTCTCTTAACCGTTCAAGCGTCGTATCCCACAACACGATACGTGAGTTGCCTCCGATACCTGTCACATATGCGTTTAGGGCGTTCGTTTTTTCCGACATATTTACTTCAAATACGTGTTCCGCAGGGATGTTAGCCTTTTCTGCTAACGCTAAAATTTTTGCTTCTAACTGTTTGTTTTTTAAAGGATAAAAATCGTTATAAAGCGGATCGATAAACACAGGTTGAATAAACGTTAAAAAAAGCGTAAACGGAATTGAACAAAGCCATGCGTACACCCACCATCGTTTTTCAAATTTTTTCATAAGCATATATAACACGTAAACGATGACAACCATGATTGCGTAATTTACCCAAAAATCAATGATCTCATCACGCATCCAACTTGAAAACGTTTGTGTAGAAATGTGATACATTTTCGCCACGTAATAGCTTATATAGCTAAGCGGAAACGTGACGACTTGTACAAGAAGCGATATCCAAAATACGTAAATGGCCGTTTGCATAAATCGTCGTTTCGTCGTCGCTTCCGCCCATTGTTGAAATCGTGCCGATAAGCCAAACAGCAGCACAAATATATAAATGACCCATTCATACGGAATAGATAAAAAGAATAAAAAGTTTTTTACTTCGGAAAACTGTTCGGCGAGCATCAGCTCTTTTTTCGTTAAAAACGTTGCCGGATCTGCGCTCGTTCCTTTGTATTGTGCTGGAATGGATGAGTCTGTCCATTGAAATAAGTAAAATGCGAAAAACAGCGCATATATCGCATACAAAAACAACGTCCAAAAAGCAATTTTTCTCATTTTCCTTCCCCCTTGTCCATCGTTACTACTAGTTTAGTTTCTCATTCGCCATTTAGAACAACGAAAAAATTCAAATAATTGTCACGTCCCGTTCTCCTCATTGGCACGTTGATTATGTATGATGAAAGTGGGAGGGATATACGTTGAAAAAACTATACATCGGCTTTTTTAGCTTACTTGCGATTTGTATTGGTATTGGTATATTTTATTTTTCTTACTACCGCCAAGATCAAATGGAGTTTCCAAAAGACGTGACGATGGAAACGGCATGGGGAAAACCGTATTCATTTCGTAACATGGAACCGAAAGTGCGCCTATTAGAGTTCGTGTACACAAACTGTCCAGACATTTGTCCAAGCACGTCATTTCAAATGAAACAGTTAAAAGAACGGTTGGAAAAAGACGGTTTGTTTAAAGACAAAGTTGAATTTATTACGATCACCATTGATCCAACACGCGACACACAACAAGTGATGCAAACGTATGCGAACATGTTCGGAGTGGAAAGCGATAACGAAGGATGGATTTTTTTGAGAGGTAGCGAAGAAGATACGAAAAAAGTGGCCGACGCTTTCGACTTCTTATACCGCGATCCGGGAAACGGCATGCTGATCCATACGACACTCACCTACTTTTTAGACGAAAACAACCGCGTCATCGCCACATTCGGCATGGGCGAAAAAGGGTTTGATAAAGAGAAAGTGTATAAAGAAATTGTAAAGGAGGCGAAGTAGCCTCTTTTTCTCTTGTCTGACCACTATGGAATACATTAATATGATAAAGGTAGGACGATAGAACTATGCGAGGAGAGGAGAGAACATACATGAAAAAATGGAAAGACCGTAGCTTAATTTTTAGGACAGCCTTTTTACTTTCATCGATTGTAGCAGTAGTTACCATTAGTATTGTTTCTCTTTTATTGTATCAAACCTTATCAGTGGAAAAACAACTAACAGAAAAATATGTTTGAGTCAAGACTTTGTGGGAGATTTTTTTCTCGACCGATTTTTTTGGTTATATATGGTTTTATAAAATCGTTATATGTAAGCGCTTTTACTTGCTCTCATCCTGTAGGTATGTGCGTTTTCCCT
>NZ_JAHZOE010000050.1:0-4482 GCF_019448545.1 Anoxybacillus sp. ST4
GAACGATATTGCCCAATCGATCACTCGTTTTGAACAGCACGTCTTACAGCACCCAGATGAGGTGTTACGCCGCATCGGGTGTGCTGCGTGAATCAGAGGTTAAAATGTCAATTTGGATGTATATAGTTTATTAACCAGAATCATTGTAGTGGCTTTGTCTTTGATTGTTATAGTTGGTTCGTTTCGGCGATGAAACGATCACGTACGATGCGAACGGCAACCGGACTAAAGACGGTGAGTACCAATATGAATGGAACGAAGCCGACCAGCTTGTCGCTATCCCTCAAAAAGGCGAAAGCACGCCGTTTGTGACGTACCAATACGATGAAGACGGCCGCCACATTCACAAGACCGTGAATGGCGTCATAAAAATGATTGGATGAAAAAGAGCAAGGAGAGGGTATTGTGTGAGGAGAAGGTTCTTAGAAGCAGGGGGAATTGTCAGAATTAAAGCGAATTTTCATGTTATCGTACATAGTGAAATGGTATAATATGTTTAATAAGCCCCGCCTTAATTGAAAGGAGTGAAAAAGCATGGATTTTGTACGGGTAATAAAACACAGTAATGATTTGGAAAAGTTTATAGATATACCTGAAGGATTAAAGAATAGGAAAGTAGAGATTATTATCCTTCCTTATACAGATCAAGAAGATATAGAACAAGGGAAAAAAAAGAGCTTGAGGGGAGCTCTATCAAAGTACAAAAATGAGTTTTTGCAAAATCAAGAAAGCGATGCTTGGTCTAAAAACGTGGTGGATAAATATGAAAATCGTTGATGCAAACATTGTCCTAGGCATCATTGGAATGTGGACATTGATTATTACTATATAAACTAAACCAAAAGAAGTAACCACTTCCCTAAAAACTAACGGATGAAGCTGGTTACTTCTTTTTGCTAATCTCTAATCTGGTTAAACATCGTGCAGTCCCCTGTCTCAACTTCACAGGCACATGTCGTTCCTCCACATTTTCTCCATATTTTTTCTGCTATAATAAAGAAAAACGCCAGTAAGGGAAGGAATTGTTTGTGCGAAAGCTTTCATTTAAATTGGGGCTATTATTTTTTGTCTTTGTGTTAGGGATTGAAACAGTTTTATTTGTGGCTTTATATGTGACGCTTGTTCATGCGAAGGTTGATGAAGAATTTGAACAATTGCTAGCAAGAGGGAACAATCATCGGGCCGTGTTAGAAAGTCATTACGATGAAGTCACGTTAGAACATGTCGTCATGATGGAGTCGGAGGCGGAAACAGATGTTGTCATTACAGATGCGAAAGGAGGCATTTTATATTTTTCCGATCACATTTTGCCGTTTGCGAAAAAACTCATTCCTTATACTGATACCCTTCACATTCCTCATAGTGGAATGGTGGTGCAAAACAACTGGAAAAAAGAATCGTATATCGCCACCGCCAGCCCGATTCGGATGGACGGCAAGATAAAAGGATATGTATATATGTTTCAGCGGACGGCTTCTATTCAAAATATGATTGCCAAATTAAAGCATCATTTTCTCGTGGTCGGCATTCTGTCCGTCTTTTTGACGATTTTGACGATTTTTTTCTTATCAAGAGTCATTACGATTCCGCTTATTCGCATGAAACAAGCGACTGAGAAACTAAGCAAGGGAGATTTTTCTGTCCGCCTGCAAGTAAAAGGGGAAGATGAATTGGCACAGTTAGGAAAAGCAATTCAAACATTGGCAAAGGATTTAGAATACTTAAAAAAAGAACGAAACGAATTTTTAGCGAGTATTTCACACGAGTTGCGCACCCCGCTCACATATGTGAAAGGGTATGCGGACGTTGCGCGCAGACCGAATATTGCTGAAGAGGAACGAGCGAAATATTTGTCCATTATTTATGAAGAAGCAGAGCATATGCAAAAATTAGTGAAAGACTTGTTTGAGCTCGCGAAAATGGAGCAACATTCGTTTCAAATCGAGAAAGAGGAAACCCCGCTTTGCCTTTTCTTAAAAAAAGTATACGAGAAAATAAGTCCTGCATTTCAGACAAACAATATATCGCTTGTCTATCACTGTGATGCAAACGTTACCGTCCATATCGATCAACAGCGATTTGAACAAGTAATGATAAATCTTTTAGACAATGCGTTAAAATATTCTCGCCAAGGTTCTACTGTTTCTATTGATGTGAAAACTGAGAAAAAGAACATCATCCTCATCATTTCTGATGAAGGAATCGGCATCCCTGAAAAAGATTTGCCACATATTTTTGAACGGTTTTACCGAGTCGATAAATCACGGTCGCGAACAGGTGGGGGCACAGGGTTAGGTCTGGCGATTGCCAAAGAAATTGTCGAAGCGCACGGCGGTTCGATTCATGCGATAAGCCAATTTGGAAAAGGGACAAGCATGATCATTACGTTGCCGAGGAGTGAATGAAGGTGTATACCGTTTTACTGGTTGATGACGAAAAACGAATGTTGGATTTATTGGAGCTGTATTTAATCCCAAATGGTTATCGTTGTGTGACATGCGAATCAGGAGAAGGGGCGATTCGATATTTAGAAAATGATCACGTCGATCTTGTGTTGCTTGATGTGATGATGCCAGAGATGGACGGATGGGAAACGTGCAAACAAATACGAGAGTTTTCGGACGTTCCGATTATTATGGTTACCGCAAGAGGGGAAACGACAGACGTTGTCCAAGGACTAAAGATCGGTGCAGATGATTATATTACAAAACCGTTTGACGAGTCCGAATTGCTCGCTCGGATCGAGGCGGTATTGCGCCGTTCGGTCGGAAAACAAACGAAGCTCGAGTTTCACGGCTTAGTTTGGGATGAAACGCAGCATAAAGTTCAATACGCTGGGCACGATATTTTTCTCACGCCAAAAGAGTTTGCCATGCTAGGGCTTTTTCTCAAACATCCAAACCGCGTATTTAGCCGCGAACAGCTGATCGTGACATTGTGGGGGTATAACGCCAACACAGAAGAACGGACAATTGATTCGCATGTAAAAAATATTCGAGAGAAGCTCCGCCAAGCTGGTTTTCCGATTGATCAGTTTTTGCAAACGGTTTGGGGAGTCGGATATAAATGGGGGACGTAAATGGAACAACAGATGATTGCGTTATTCCGAATATATGAACCATTCGCTTTTTTCATCAGCATCGCAATCAATATCATGATTAGTATTTTAGGCGTGGTCCCGAGCGTCTTTCTCACCGCGGCTAACTTAGCGGTATTCGGTTTTTGGAAAGGCACCTTTTTATCGTTTGTCGGGGAAGCGGTTGGGGCGATTGTTTCTTTCGTTTTATATCGAAAAGGGTTTCGTCAACTTTCGGAAACGAAATGGTTTTCCTATCCGAAAGTCAGACATTTGCTTGCGGCAGAAGGAAAAGAAGCGTTTTTTCTTGTTTTATCGTTACGTCTTCTGCCATTTGTTCCATCAGGAATTGTGACGTTCGTTGCCGCTATTGGGCGCATGTCGCTCCTTCTTTTTACAGCCGCCAGCTCGCTTGGAAAACTGCCAGCACTTTTGTTAGAGGTATATTCGGTGTATCAAGTGATGAATTGGACATGGCAAGGGAAAGTGATATCGACGCTTGTATCTGTTTTTTTACTTGTATTTACTTGGAGGAAAATCAATCGAAAAAAGGCCTAGCCTACCTCGTACATTTTGTAAATAGTTTTGTTTGCTGTGATGCTATTCGCTTGGAAAGTCGACGAACCGATGGGAACAATAACTATTTAGCTCACTTGATCATGTGGCTGAATTGTTACAATTTATGATAGTAGAGAACCAGAACTAATTCGTTTAGGTTTTAAAATACATCATGCCATCGGTCAAGACACTATAATATATTATATTAATTACAAGTCACTAGAGAATTTGCCTTTATCAAGCTTGTTCGGTCTCTTTATCAAATGGCTCATATTTCTCTTGCATTTTAACATTACCATCAACATACTCGTACCTAACGTATTTTATTGCTGCAAATGAGGCATTTGCTGAAATGTAAACGGATGCGCCATTTTAACCATTCACTTCCTTTTTTATCTATATGAACTTTTACTTTAGTCTCTCCGTTTGCCTCAACGGGTTTATGGAAATCGTCAATTTTAACACTACCATCCGATTTAACAACTTTCCTTTTTACCCACGCTTCTTGAGTCAACTTAACACCATCTTCCCCTTTAGGTCATTGGGTTTTCTTGTGTGGCATACTGTTGCGGAATAGCGTGAGTAAAATATTTGAGGGGATCATTCCGAGATGATTCCACCGACGATGATTACAAACTCTTGTTTGCTATGCTCGTGGGGGCCACTAAGCGAAGTGCGGTAGAAAAAACAAATTTCATGCAAAAAGGATTCTCTCCCTGTAGTATGAGTAAAATGTTTGTGGGAGAAAAAAAGACAGGTTCCTGATTTGGTATAATAAGGAACCTGTCAGATATGTAAGCAAAATAGATGAAAAACGGGCTCTCCTCCTGGTAAGGTAGTAAGTGCGA
>NZ_JAHZOE010000051.1:0-4004 GCF_019448545.1 Anoxybacillus sp. ST4
TCAATTCTGACTTGGAGAAAGGACGGTACATACTTCTACCTCTCCTTCTTCATAGTTTTCCTTTAACATATTAACAAAAGAAAAACGATTTTGTCCTTGACAAAATCGTTTTTCAACAGTCTGTAATGAATATTCATTCATTATTTCCGCACTCCCGTAAAAAATGATGTCATACATACAAAATGAGCTGCCTTAAAGCAGCTCATCATGTGAATCAAACACTTTTGATCTTGTTAAAAAACGTACTCCTTCGCGCCCTTCAAGTGAAAACATGCCACCGCGGCCAGGTACAACATCAATAATTAGTTGTGTATGTTTCCAATATTCGTATTGAGCAGCGTGCATATAAAATGGGCATCCTCCGATTTCGCCAAGCCACACGTCGGACTGTCCGATCATAAACTCCCCTTGTGGATAACACATCGGTGAGCTTCCATCACAACAACCACCAGATTGATGAAACATAAGCGGACCGTATGTTTCTTTTAATTTTTCGATAAGTTGTAGCGCTGCTTCGGTCGCTACTACTTTCAGTTGCATGCGCAATCAGCCCCTTTCAAAAAAGGCAGCGCTTTTGAGACGCTGCCTGAACGATTAGAAAAATCCAAGTTTTTTCGGCGAATAGCTAACAAGTAAGTTTTTCGTTTGTTGGTAATGTTCGAGCATCATTTTGTGCGTTTCACGACCGATTCCTGACATTTTATATCCACCAAACGCTGCATGCGCAGGATATGCGTGATAACAATTCGTCCAAACGCGTCCAGCTTGAATGCCGCGACCAAATCGGTATGCGGTATTCATATCGCGCGTCCATATTCCGGCACCAAGTCCGTATAATGTGTCATTGGCAATCGATAACGCTTCATCTTGATCCTTAAATGTTGTGACAGACACAACGGGACCGAAAATTTCTTCTTGGAAAATACGCATCCGATTATGTCCCTTAAAGACGGTTGGCTTCACATAGTAACCGCCTTGTAAATCCCCTTCTAACATGTTGCGTTCGCCGCCGATGAGAAGTTCAGCTCCTTCTTGTTTACCGATGTCAATGTATGACAAAATTTTTTCTAGCTGTTCGGACGAGGCTTGAGCACCGATCATTGTGCTCGTATCGAGCGGGTTGCCTTGTTTAATTTGTTTGACTCGCTCTAATTCAAAGAGCCGAACAAGTGGTCTCTCTATTTTCAAAGTTTTATCGCTCCACATCAACAGCGTCTCCCTGCCTTTTTAGATGAGTGGAAGAAGCATTGGGATTAGGATTAGAAAGTAGTTGCTAAGGCGGTGTATATTCGCACCGCCTATTTTTATCCAACAATTGCTTTCGTAAACTCAGTAAAGTCTGTTAAATGGCTGTCGAGTATTTTTTGTAAAATGGTCAAATTCAGTTCTTGATAGTCATGCACGGCGATATTGCGAAATCCGACCATCGCTTTCATTTTTTGCGATAGGGATGGAGAGATGATGCCGTGTTGTTCTAAAAGAGTAAAAGCGTCTCGGCTTGTTTGTGGAAGTCCGAGCTTTTTTTGCGCGACGATGTGCATCGCTAAGTCAATGCTCGCTTCACACGCTCGTTGAAGATTGAGGACAATGGAATCTTGCTTTGTGTAGTTCTCCAAATGTTTTGGATTGTTTTCGTATTCTTCCTGAATACGCTTCAGACACCGTTCAATCACACTTACTTTATTTAAGATGACATCATTAATCATAAACCGACCCACTTTCAGCAATGTTTCGCAAAATTTCTGCTCGTTCTTCGTTTAGCTTCGCATACATTTTCAGAATTCGCCATTCGTACTCCGCTTTTTTTTGTTCGTCTGCACAATAGATGACTTTGCCGCTACTGACGATTTGTGCTTGAAAAACGGTGCTCGCTTGCTTTAAATCGATGAGGTCAACGTCTCGTTGTAATCGCTCTGCCGATTGTTGTGCAAGCATAAAGCGTTCATAATGATCCAACGATCGTTTATCGCTTAAGAAAGCAATATCTATATCGCTATCGGGACGAACGTGTCCTGTTGCTGCTGAGCCGAACAAATAAATAACATATGGGGAGACTGCATCTTTTAACATTTCGACTATGGTTTGTTCCATTTGTTCCGTCATGCCACCATTCCTCCTATTTCCAATTATATTATTTTCGTTTGTGTCTGTCACCTGTCGAATTTTGTTTGTCCATTTTGTTATATCGGAAAGCGGCGGTTAGAGCAGGCGCTTGTGTCTTTTCCGCATCGGGAGAATGTTGAGGTCGTCTTCCGTAGTTTTGAACTTGATCCAAATGCGAAAAAAGAAACGCCGCTCAGCATCCACGAAATGATTACCCAAAAATATGTATTTCCGTAGAAGAAGCGAAGTGGGCAAACGCCGACATCGGCAAGCAAGCCGAGGCGCTTGGTCTCACGTTCCGTTTTGAGACGATGAAACCGACCAATACGTTTGGTACCTACCGTCTCGCGCAATATGCGAAGGAAAAAGGGAAGCTTGATGAAGTAGTAGAGCGGCTGTTTTACGCCTATCTTGAGCTTGCCGAAGCAGCAGGGCTTAACCGCAAAGAGGCGGAAGCGGTGCTTGATAGCGAGTGTTATGCAGAACACGTGCGAAACGAGAAAGCGATAGCGGCTCAACTCGGCGTTCGCGGTGTACCGTTTTTCGTGCTCAATCAAAAATATGCGATTTCTGGGACCCGACTTGTCAACGTATTCCGCCAAGCATTAGAAAAAGTATGGGCAGAAGAACAGCAGTCCTCATCGCTACAATCGCTTGCGGAAGAAGGAAAAACGTGCATGCGCTATCGACTATATAAATTGAAATAAAGGTTTTCTCCCATTCCGCGGCGAATAAATTAAAAAAGAAATAGGGGAACGGGGAGAAAATACGATGCCGAATCTCAAAGACGAGCTCGAAAAATTGTCCACTGCCACGAAAGAAGCAAAAAATAAACGAGCATATGAACGCTACCAAGCGATTTATCTTCATCTGCAGGGATACGCAAAAGAAGAAATCGCAACGATTATTGGTCGATCCAAGAAAACTATTTATAACTATATCCATGCCTATGCCCAGCGCGGTCTTGATGGACTGGAGATGAAATACTCACCGGGAGCCCCACGTCGGTTGACCCCTGATCAGGAAAAAGAGCTGGCTTTGATCATTGAACATCAGCTCCCCGTAGAGGTGGGGTTCGAAGCATAATATAATTGGACGCTTGCGATCATCGCTGAACTCATTCAACGAAAGTGGGGACCGATATATACGCTTCGGGGAACAAGTGACATTCTGCATCGGTTAGGGCTAAGCTATACGAAACCGACCTATACACTAGCCAATGCCGATGAAGAGAAACAAAAAGAATTCATCGAAATCACCTTCCCTGAAGTAAAAAAAACTGTTAGATGGGAACATCGCCCATGTCCTCTTTCAAGATGAATCGATGATTCGTGATTACCAAGCGATTCAAAAAACGTGGTTTGTCAAAGGAAAACAACGAATCATTCCGACGTTTGGAAAACATCAAGGGCTGAAGCTGATTGGCACGTTGAACGATGAAACGGGGGAAGTGTTTTGCGTCGAAGAAGAACGCTATGACGCAGAGACATTTCTTCGGTTTCTTCAACTTGTGTTAGAACGCTATCCCACAGGCAAAATGGTGATAATTTTAGATAACGCTCGAATTCACCATGCCAAACTCATTCAACCATTTTTAAAAGAACACGAAGATCGGTTAGAGCTCGTCTTTTTGCCACCATACAGTCCACAATTGAACTTGATTGAAGGGCTATCAAAATGGCTGAAATCAGACGTCATCAATAACGTGTTCTATTCGACTGTGCAAGAAATTAGAAAGAATGTCCAGGCCTTTATTCAGAGAATCAACCAGAAACTATATACATGCACCTTAAAACCATGACTTCTGTATGAACACCTTTTTTCATGGCTATACTGCTCCTAAATATTTCTATACAAAAGGAGCGGAATTGGCATGAAACGTCTGAAAATCACAAATGATC
>NZ_JAHZOE010000052.1:0-3528 GCF_019448545.1 Anoxybacillus sp. ST4
GCGTACCTATGGGTTGTTAGATATAAACAAAAATGAAAAAGTATGTGATGAGTTTTGTCGAAAAATATTTTTTTGGCACCCCTAAGATGCCAAGAAACCTTGATATATCAACATTTTTAGAGGGAGGTTCTAATTGGAACAAACAACGAATTAAAGTTGCTCGTATTCACGAAAAAATTACAAATGCAAGAAATGACTACTTGCACAAAATCTCTACCGAGATTGTCAAAAACCACGACATTATCGGGATGGAGGATTTGTCTGTAAGCAATATGCTGAAAAATCATCACCTTGCAAAAGCGATTAGTGAAGTATCATGGTCACAATTTAGAATGATGTTGGAATACAAAGCGAAATGGTACGGAAAGCAAGTTGTCACCGTAGCAAAAAACTTTCCATCCAGTCAGCTATGTTCATGTTGTGGCTATAAAAATAAAGACGTTAAAAATCTTGGATTGCGTGAATGGGAGTGTCCTAATTGTCATACCCGTCATGACCGAGATATTAACGCAAGCCTAAATCTTCGCAAGGAAGCCTTGCGATTAACCGTAGGAACTACGGGGATAGCCTAATCAATAACTAGCCGATAGGCTGGTGTTCTTAGGAATCCACTATGGTTTTAGCCTAGTGGTAGTTCAAAGTGAAGAAGGGATTGGATTGAAAATAGCTAAGGTAATTAACAACAATGTCTCATTTTTTAATTTTGGTTCATCATCAAAACATGTACTTGACAAACGGTAAATTTCCTTGAACAAGTATATAAAAAAACATTGGTTCGCTAGTTTTTCCTTGGAAATGTAGTGATGAGCACCATAGTGATTTTCAACCGTCTGCCCAGCTATCGAAGCATAGCTGGGTTTCGCATGTTTTCAAATGACAGTAGTTTACAATAGGAATTTTTGTTATAGTTAAAGTTGTAAGAGATGAAAGAACAAGAAAAGACGGAGGCAACAGTATGAGCAAGTTAACGCTACAACAACTTGAATCTCATTTATGGGAATCAGCGAATATATTGCGTGGCAGTATTGATTCTTCTGACTATAAAAACTATATTTTTGGAATGTTGTTTTTAAAACGATTAAACGATGTGTTTGTCGAAACCGCCGAGCGGATTGAAAAAGAAGAAGGCGAAGATTACGGTTGGTATGATCGCGATGAACATCAATTTTTTGTACCTGAAAAAGCACGTTGGAGTTATATTCAATCCCACTCCCAAGACGTGGGAGCGGTCATTAATAAAGCCTTTGAATTGTTAGAAGATGAAAACCCTTCCCTACAAGGGGTACTAGCGAATATTGATTTTAACGATAAAGAAAAACTGTCAGATAAAACGATTCTTCAATTAGTACAACACTTCTCGCAAATTGACTTACGCAACGAAAACTTATCAGAACCTGATATTCTTGGACGTGCTTACGAATATCTTATCAAGCAGTTTGCTGATGATGCAGGAAAAAAAGGTGGCGAGTTTTATACGCCAAGCCAAGTCGTTAAATTAATTGTCAAACTGATTAAACCTGAAGAAGGCATGCGTGTATGCGATCCAACCGCAGGGTCTGGAGGGATGCTCATTCAATCGGTTGACTACATAAAAGAAAAAGGTGGCAATCCACGCAACATTACATTGCACGGACAAGAGAAAAACTTAAATACATGGGCGATTTGTAAAATGAATTTGTTGCTTCATGGCTTAAGCGACCATGAAATTAAAAAAGGCGATACGATTCGTGAACCGAAACTATTAGACGAAAACGGCGAGCTTCTATTATATGATCGCGTCATTGCTAATCCTCCGTTTAGCTTAAAAAACTGGGGACGTGAGGAAGCAGAAGCAGACGCATTTCACCGTTTCCGTTTTGGTTTACCGCCAAAAAACGCAGGAGACTATGCGTTTATTCAACATATGATTGCCACACTTAATGATGAAGGAAAAGCGGGAGTTGTCATGCCGCACGGCGTCCTTTTCCGTGGCGGGGCGGAAGGGAAAATTCGTCAAGGCATCTTGGAAGAAGATTTAATTGAAGCCATTATCGGTTTGCCAGCGAACCTATTCTATGGAACAGGTATTCCAGCATGCATCCTTATCATCAATAAAAACAAAGAAGAGCATAAAAAAGGAAAAGTTCTTTTCATTGACGCATCACAGGACTACCAAGAAGGCAAAAATCAAAACGTTCTTCGAGATGAAGATATTGAAAAAATCGTCAGCACATACGATGCGTGGAAAGATGTCGACAAATATAGCCGTGTTGTTACACTAGAGGAAATTAAAGAAAATGACTATAACTTAAACATTGCACGTTACATTGATACAATCGAAGAAGAAGAACAAATTGATGTCGCAGAAGCGCTTCGCAAACTTCGCCAACTCGAACAAGAACGGGATGAAATTGAAAAGGTGATGTATGGGTATTTAAAGGAGTTGGGGTATGATGAGTGAATGGAGACGTGAACCCTTATCCAAACTAGCAGAGTTTATAAATGGTAGGGCATTTAAACCTGAAGAGTGGGGAACACAGGGCCTCCCTATTATTCGTATTGCAAATCTAAATAATCCAGATGCTGAATTTGACTATTATTCAGGTACTGTTGATGATAGACATTTGATTCAACACGGTGATCTTCTTCTTTCATGGTCTGCTTCCTTGGGAGCATATAAGTGGAAAGGGGAAAACGCTGTACTAAATCAGCACATATTTAAAGTAGTGCCCAGCCAGTATGTTAATAAAGATTTTTTATACTATCTGCTAGATAGATCCGTGGAAAAATTAAAAGAACGTGTTCATGGTTCCACTATGAAGCATATAAAGAAGGGAGAGCTTGATGATTTACAAGTAGAAGTTCCACCACTTTATGAACAACGCAAAATCGCAGCTATCCTCTCATCTGTCGATAAAGCCATCGAGAAAACGGAAGCGATCATCGAGCAAACGGAGAAAGTGAAAAGGGGGCTTATACAACAGTTGTTTACGAAGGGAATCGGACACACGAAGTTTAAAAAGACGGAGATTGGGGAGATTCCTGAAGAGTGGGAAGTAAAGCAATTAGCTGAAGTATGTGTAGTCAATCCTACCTATCGAATTGAAAAGGGGACTATTTGTTCCTACGTAGAAATGGGTGCAGTTAATGAAAACTCCCCTCATATATCTTATTTTGGTAAAAGAGAAGCTGGACAAGGTGGCGGTTCGAGATTTAAAGAAAATGATGTGTTATTTGCGAGAATTACTCCTTGTACGGAAAATGGCAAAACTGCTTTGGTTCCAAAATTAGAGTCTGAAGTAGGACTTGGTTCAACAGAATTTATTGTATTATCTCCTTTAAAGCAAATTCTTGATCCAAAATTCTTATATTACTTTGTTAAGTCCGATAGAGTAAGAAATTACGCTATTAGTAGAATGACGGGGTAACTATTCAGCCACATCATAAAGTGAGCTGAATATTTTTTGCTTTTCCTGTCTATGATGTGAATATTGATAGACAAGGAGGTGAATCACATGTTGACGGTACAACAAGCTGTATTTACAGTTG
>NZ_JAHZOE010000053.1:0-2827 GCF_019448545.1 Anoxybacillus sp. ST4
CAACTGTAAATACAGCTTGTTGTACCGTCAACATGTGATTCACCTCCTTGTCTATCAATATTCACATCATAGACAGGAAAAGCAAAAAATATTCAGCTCACTTTATGATGTGGCTGAATAGTTACCTCGGAAATATCCATTTGTTCATCACGATATAACGTTTTTGCCATTTGCCGTACTTTCCCTAAAAACTTTAAGTCTTCTACATATGGAGAAGCTTCAGGGTTCGGTAAAATCATATCCATTCGTTTGGAAAACTCTTTAAACGCTTTTTCAAACTCGTGACGCACATCTTCAGGCTCTAATACTTGAACGCATGCATCGGCATCACTTCGGTTGATATAGTCAAAAAAGCTCATTGCTTTTCGGTGGGCTTGTTTTAACTTTGGCAACTCGCTTTCAATCGGCAACAACGCTCCTTGAATATCTTGTTTAGAGAAAATCGCTAACGCTTTTTCCAAAAATTTCGATACCCCAAAGTAGTCCACAATGAGTCCATATGTTTTTCCTTCATATGTACGATTTGTACGAGCAATTGCTTGAAGAAGGTTATGCTCTTTTAACGGTTTATCTAAGTACATAACTTGCTCGATTGGTGCGTCAAAGCCTGTGAGAAGCTTATCACAAACAATTAAAATCGCTAGTTTATCTTCTTCAAATGGCTTTTTGAATCGCTCAATTAATTGCTTTTCTTCTTCACGAGAAAGGGAGTAGTCTTTTAATAGTTCATTGTTTTTGTCTTCTTGTCCTGTTGAAATAATTAATGCTGTTTCATATTTTCCATTAATGAGTTCATCTAGCTTTTGTTTATAAATCGCCGCCGCTTCACGGTTCACCGCCACCACTTGCGCTTTAAAACCGTTTGGTAAGATATAATTTTCAAAGTGTTCTACAATATCTAAAGCAATCTGCTCAATGCGGCTCGGAGCGGCTAAGATTGCTTCTTCCTTTGCATATTTCTTTTTAATACGCTCACGGTCTTCTTCGCTATAATCACTAAATTTACGATCAAATAAGCGATCTAGTGACTCGCCTTGTAAATGAAGGTTGACCATTCGAGCTTCGTAGAAGATTGGAACGGTTGCTCCATCATCGACCGCTTGCTCAATCGTATATTTGTCAATATAAGAACCGAACGTTCGTGTTGTACTTTTATCTTCTTTATCGATCGGTGTTCCTGTAAAGCCGAGATAACATGCATTCGGTAAGCCTTTCCGCATGTTCATCGCTAGACCTTTATATTGCGTACGGTGCGACTCGTCGACTAACACAAAAATATTTTCCGACCTTGAAAGTTCTGGATACTCGTCTTGCTCCTTATCTGGTTGGAACTTTTGCACAAGCGTCATAATCGTGGATCCCGGACCTTGCTGTAATAACCTTTTCAAATCTTTGACGCTTTCCGCTTGTTGCGGATTCGGGAAACCGCACTTACGGAATGTTTTTGTAATTTGATCATCTAAGTCTTTGCGGTCGGTGACAACGACAATCGTTGGGTTTTGCAACTCTTTAATTCTTCTAAGTTTTACAGCTAAATATAACATTGTTAACGATTTACCTGAACCTTGTGTATGCCAAATCACCCCGCCGCGATCTTTTGGTGTTTTTGCATGTAAAATGCGATGAATCGCTTTATTGACAGCACGGAATTGTTGATAGCGGGCAATCTTTTTAATCACCCGTCCGCCATCGACTTCAAAAACGATGAAGTTTTGGATCAAATCAAGCAAGTTTTCTTTTGCTAACATCCCTGCAACTAAGATGTCTTGTTTTGTTGGAGAGTCGCCAAGTTCAGTCACCGTTCTTGGATACGGATCTTTCCACTCGCCGTAATGTTGCACTTTTGCACCAATCGTTCCCGCTTTTGCACGATAATTGCTTGTCGCAATCATAAACTGGTTATAGTAAAAAAGTTGCTCATGAGTTTCTTGATAGCGGCGTAATTGATTGACCGCTTTTGAAATTTGCGTATCTTCTTGTAACGTTGGACTTTTACATTCGACGACGACTAAAGGCAATCCGTTCACAAAGATAACGAGATCAGGGCGAATCGTCCCTCTTGCATCTTGAATACGGAACTGGTCAACAACAAGAAATTCGTTGTTATAAGGGTTATCAAAATCAATGAGTTTAACAGTCTGATTCTTTTTCCCTTTTCCTAAATCTTGTTGAATCGAAATATAGTTCACAAGCATTTCATGGAACTTTTCATTCGCTTGCATTAACCCTGTCGCTTCGATATGAGTGAGATTGTAAATGATGCGAACAAGGTTATTATCATCAATCCAAGGATTTAACCGCTGAATCGCTTTTTTTAACCGTTCCTTCAAAATGACTTCACTTAATGAATCACGTTCAGACTCAAGAGCTGAGCCTGGTACATGCTCATAGCCCAACTCTTGAAGCTGATGAATCAAACGTTTTTCTACAAGATTTAATTCATTCCATTCACTTGCGGCGGTCACTGTGACATCACCTCATCATCGACTTTCACCCGGACTTTGCCTGTTAATAGGACTTGCATGAGACCTTTTTTGATTGTTTGAAGTTGATTCTTCCATCTTTTTTCGTGATCTATCTTCTTATCGTAATTGTATAAAATTTCACCTATTTTCTTTTGTTCATCTATAGGTGGTAAAGCAATCGTTAACTCTTGTTCAAATACTTCTTTGGGAACACGTTGGCGACCTGTTGTTCCCGTCATGTAACTATTCACCCCAGTGCTAGTGTATAAAAAAGCCCAGCACAAATAGGGCATTTCGGTCATAGAAAATGCCCTAGGTAGCGGAAAGAACTCGATCGATCGTTTCGCCTGCCAACAGAAGAC
>NZ_JAHZOE010000054.1:0-2371 GCF_019448545.1 Anoxybacillus sp. ST4
TTTCGTGTACAATTCACTGTATAGTCCTCCTTGGTCTGATTTTAGGTGTTGACACCCCTGCATCATACCAAGAGGGCTTTTTTCTTTCAAGTCCCCGAAAACCTTTCTAACAGGAATGCTCCTTTCATATGACACATTCTTTACATAAAGAAAAAATCCTTCCCTATTTTTATTATAATTGAACATTTTTATTTTTATTCAATTTTTATTTAGAACATAGTTTATTATGTGAAATATTTTTATAAAAAAAGAAGAAGGCTTCCCCTCTTCTTTATTTAAAGACAATCGTCTTATTTTCGTGAATGATAACACGATCTTCTAAGTGCCACTTTAACGCACGAACTAGTACCGTTTTCTCGATAATACGCCCTACCCGTTTTAAGTCTTCTATATGATGCTTATGATCGACCCGTTCAACATCTTGTTCAATAATAGGCCCTTCGTCTAAATCATCTGTTACATAATGAGAAGTCGCACCAATTAGTTTCACTCCACGGCGATAAGCTTGTTCATACGGGCGCGCCCCAATAAATGCCGGTAAAAATGAATGGTGAATATTAATAATTCGTGCTGGGAACATGGAAACGAAACGCGGTGATAAAATTTGCATATAACGAGCGAGCACAATAACATCAACATCATATTGTTTTAACAACTCAATTTGTTTCGCTTCTGCCTCTTGTTTTGTTTCTTTTGTCACAGGAACGTAATAGTATGGAATACCAAATGATTCAACCGTCTCTCTCATTTGTTCATGGTTACTAATGACAAGGGCGAAATCCGCAAGTAGTTCACCTGCTTGCCACTCCCATAGCAATTCTAATAAACAATGTTCTTCTTTTGAAACAAATATAGCTACCTTTTTTATATGCGTATGTAGGCTGAATTTCCAGTCCATTGCAAAACGTTGTGCAATCGTTGCGAATTTCTTCTCTATCTCTTCTTTTCTTTCACGTATGTTTGGCGCATCAAACTCAATTCGTAAAAAAAACGTGCCGCCTTCAGGATCTGTTGAATATTGGTTCGACTCCACTATGTTAGCCCCTTGTTCATGTAAAAACGTTGTAACTGCTGCAACAATTCCTGGTTGGTCGGGACATGATATAAGTAAACGGGCACGATGCTTATACTTATCTACAAAATCACGAACATGTTTCTGCTGAAAATACATAACAAACCTCCCCTTTGAACGAAAGAAATGATAAATAATAGCATTCATTATAACAAATAGTCGAGAACATGTCTCGACTATTTTCTTACTTATTCAATATTCTCCGCAATCCAAATGATCCTTTCCATTTAGGTGCAGGGAGCTTTACTGTCGAAGAAAGATACGTATATAAAGCTCCCATGAATAAAGAACCGCCGACAATATTCCCAATTGTCACAGGGACAATGTTATGAACAACACCCGCCACATCAATGGCGGACGGATGTGGTACGGCTAAGGCGAGTGAAAAAATAACAAAATTCGCAATAGAGTGCTCATATCCTGACGCAAAAAAGACGAAAACAATCAAAATCATAGCAAACATTTTTGCTACGTCTTCTTTCATTTGCATCGGAATGAAGATGGCCAAACAAACGAGCCAGTTACACAAAATTCCCTTTACAAATAATTGTATTGTTGTCGCATGCATCTTTTTCAACGCCATGGCAAATAACAAATGATCCATCGGGATATCATGAAAAATACCTGACTGTGCGATTAAAAAAGCGAAGAAAATAGCTCCAAGTAAATTACCGCTATAACACGCCACCCAGTTACGAACCGTATCTCCAACGGTTGTTTCTCTTTGAAGCGTACTAATAGTAAAATACATCGTATTTCCTGTAAATAGCTCTGCTCCACCGTACATAATGAGCACAAGCGCTATGCCGAAAAAAATTCCGCTTACTATATACGTTGCGGGCGAATGTGTCTCATAAAAATATTGACCGACACGCAAACAAAGAATAAGAGCAAAACCAATGTACACACTTGCGAGAGCAGCACGAATCATATATTGGACGGGTGAATTTTGTAAAATCGTTCTCTTCTTTAATGCTAGCTCCTTACATACTTGTAAAGCTTCCATTGTCTCTCCACTTCTCTTTCTGTTTTGTGATGTTTTTCACACTTTATCCTACTCCGATCACTCATGTTTTTCAATGTATTTGTGTAAATGTTAAAATAAATGTCAACACTTTCTTTTTTGAAAGCGTTTGTTTTTCAAATGACTATTGCAATTTTTGTATATGTTGTTCGTATGAGTAAAATGTTTGTGGGAGAAAAAAAGACAGGTTCCTGATTTGGTATAATAAGGAACCTGTCAGATATGTAAGCAAAATAGATGAAAAACGGGCTCTCCTCCTGGTAAGGTAGTAAGTG
>NZ_JAHZOE010000055.1:0-2312 GCF_019448545.1 Anoxybacillus sp. ST4
TCAACTGTAAATACAGCTTGTTGTACCGTCAACATGTGATTCACCTCCTTGTCTATCAATATTCACATCATAGACAGGAAAAGCAAAAAATATTCAGCTCACTTTATGATGTGGCTGAATAGTTACCTTTCATCGCCGGGTGAGATAGCGCTAGTTCAATTGCAAGCTTGCCACCTTGTGAAGCGCCGGCTAGTATGATTTCATTTTCTTTCGTTAAATAGTTGTTTTGAAAAAGGTGATACAAATGTTCAATATCTTTTATCGCTGTTTCCTTGTCATCCCAGCAAAAAGTTTCATATCCGCGAACTTGTGAAGATTGTGCAAAACCAAACATGTATTGTTTAAGAAGCTCTTCATTTTTCCAATATTCCGCAAAATCACGCGCATTATCTTTTCGCCAATGTAATGACAAAATGGCTGTTTTGTCTTTGTTATTTCCTATAACATAAAGTTGTGGGAGCGACCGTTTTTGTTGATCTTGCCAACGCTGTTTGCATATTTGCACGATTTTCTGAAATTCTTCCTTATCTTTAATTGAACTTAACATTTCTTCGGTTAATAACGTTTCCGGGTTCCACCAGACACCTTGCTCCATTGCTAGTTTTAACTGTGTTAATGCTTCTGTAGGCTGATTAAGCTGAACTAACAAACAAGATTTCCAAAAACTCGTATAATAAATCTTCTCGCGATACAAAGCTTCAGCCTTTTCCGAAAGAATGAACGCCTTTTTCCATTCTTTTTGCTCAAGTAATTGTAAAAATTCTCGATGCAGATCAATAAACCTTTTACTCATAGAACATTTCCTCCGACAATTTCACATCTGTTTCAAAAAAACCGAGCAACAGCCGCTGCTTTGCTTTATCCAATTCCAACCTGACTAACATGTGCAAAAACAAAACTGTTTATTTAATTCAATTCGTTCACTTCAACTTCGTTTCGACCAGTAGATTGACACGATACTTCTCTCCTGCCGTCACATCCGTAAACAGTTCTTCCGACAAAAACGACACGCACTGAAAATCAATATGCTCATGCACTCGCGGGAAAACGAGAAGAATAAACTCTTCAAAAAACGTTTGGAGCAGCTCTTTAAACAACCGATCTTGGTCGACTTCCATATATTGCATCCTTCCCGAAAACTTTACATACTTTTTCGATGAAACACTCGAAACTCCTCCTCTCCCATCCATATTTTTTACAAAAACAAACAGAGAGCACGAGGACTCTCTGTTTCTTCAAATCTCGATAATCTTCGGAAAGTGACAGGCACTGCGACCATATCAGGTATGAAGCCCCATATTCCTATCGCTTTGATCGCTCCTTTGGCTGCCATTTGCATCTCTCTATAACCATTGTGTATCATGGCACTATTCAATAGTTCTTACGTATCCTTTCTACTTCGCAATTTACCTTTAATTTCTTTGACCTGTAATCTAATGAAAATGGCAAAACATAATATAGCCACAACCACAATTACTAAGGTAGCTATATAAGGTTCGATAAAGTCAGAAATAGGTGTATAAACAAGCATAAATCCCAGTAATGTAGGGATGATTGCATAAACATAATCGGTGTCTTTCGTCTTGATGATGCGAAACAGTAGAAAATAGATAAAGACCACGAGGAAAATTCCGTTTATTTCGTAAGCTCCCACTATAAGCCCTCCTAGTTGCTAGTTGCCCGCAGTTGAGTACCCTTTTCTAAAACCATTCGCAAATATGGCTATGTCAGGTATGAATCCCCATATTCCTATCGCTTTAATCGCTCCTTTAGCTGCTCCCTTGGCTACCATTTGTGTTGCTGCTTTTTCGATCCTTCCAACTTCTAATCGTGTTTCTGCTTTAGAAATACGCATTTCTACTTCTGCTCGTGCATTTTTAGCTCCCTTAATCCCTCCCCCAACAGCCGGACCTACCTTACTAGCAGTATTAGCAGCACCACTCCAATCAATTCCATACGAAGCCGCTACATCCTTTAATCCTTGTTTAATTCCTGATTCAATTCTGCTCCATGTAGACATGTCTAACCATCCTTTCCACTAGAAATGAAATTTAGTGCTAAGTAATGAATAGCTGTACTCCATAGAAACATTTATTTATATTGAATAAGAAAAATCCAAACAGTACCTCCTATGTTTTTTGATCAAAATGATAGCTATAAGAATTAAAATACTTCTTACCATATGTGTAACTATTCAGCCACATCATAAAGTGAGCTGAATATTTTTTGCTTTTCCTGTCTATGATGTGAATATTGATAGACAAGGAGGTGAATCACATGTTGACGGTACAACAAGCTGTATTTACAGTTGA
>NZ_JAHZOE010000056.1:0-2174 GCF_019448545.1 Anoxybacillus sp. ST4
GATCATTTGTAATTTTAAGACGTTTCATGTCCTTTCCGCTCCTTTTATACGTGGGTATTTAGGAGCAGTATAACCATGGAAAAAGGTGTTCATACAGAAGTCATCATCTTAAAGTGCATGTATATAGATACTGTGCCTAAAATATCAAACGCATAAGAACTTTCACCTAAAGCATGCGCTAGAGATGCTATCTTGACTTTTTCTAATGTATTATCTTGATACTGATATATCTCCTGGATCACTACTCTTTTTTCATTTTCAAAATCAAAATTAGAAATCGAAAAAGAAAAAACCATATCTCTTAATATGCATAAAGCTTCGTTTAGATATTCATTTAAAATATGCATGTAAAAACATGTAAACTCTTTCCCCGTAAAAGCATTAATTTTCCCCCCTAACTCCTCAATATAGATATTTCCGTACAAATTATCAGAACCGATGCGATTTTTAAATAAAAGATGTTCAATAAAATGTGCTATTCCATTTGTTTTCTTTGTTTCATGTTTTGTGCCTACGCGAATCATAACACCTATAGAAATCGATCGGCTATTTGGAACTTGATCAATAATTAAACGTAGACCGTTAGACAAGCATAACTTTTTCATATTATGCATCTCCATCCCCATTCAGAAATAATTGGAAGGCGACATCAGGATTTTGGGTATTATATTTATTTAAAAACGATATATAGTCTCCTGCATATAAAATATTCCCTCTATGCAAAAAATATAATTTACAATCTATATATTCCAATTCATATAAAATATGAGTTGTCATCACTACCAATTTACCTTTTTTTACCAAATTATCGATACTCTCAAGAATAAAACGTCTTGCGTCTGGATCAATTCCGGACGTTGGTTCATCGAAAATATACAATTCCCGTTCAAGTTGACATATAGAACGAATAAGTAGCCATCTTCTCTCACCAACAGACATATGTCCAATTTTTCGATCCCATAATTTATTGAACAATTCTCTTTCTCTCGAATTCAAAGATTGTTCAAATAATTTTATTCTTTCTATAAAAGGAAATTCACTATCACAGTTAAAGATTACGCGAATAACGTCTTTTCCCTTCATTGTTGCGGGAAGAGGAATCCCCTGTAATTGGTATACTATATCTTTTTCAGAAAAAGGGCTTTTAAACTGATTTGTAGATATAACCCCAGATATAATATCCAATAATGTAGTTTTACCCGCACCATTTAGCCCAATAATAACGTTTAATTTTCCAGTTTCAAACTCTATACATAATTTATCTAATACTGGTCTCGCCTGATCTTTATAATAATATGTCAAAGAGTTTACTTTCACAGTTTCTCCTCCCTCAAAAATCATTTTTTATTACCTTTTTTTTGGAATATAGCATTTAAAATAGAATTATTCCCTCTCATTTATTCCTATTTTTGGAATAACATTAATTCTGCGATAGGATATGACTCCTATAAAAACATAAACTAAAATCGTTAGTAGTAATTGATAAATTAATTCTCCATTCCAATTGTGTTCAAAAGTCCAAACTAGTTTAGACAAATACAAAATAAACACTGCTGGATTAAGCCATTCTAATACAAACATATTACCTTCCTTTAAAGAAAATTTCGCCAAATATATAAGTATAAACACTAAAATTGTAAATATAGGAGAAACTGATTCCTGACGATATGGCAGAGAACCGATCCATAAAAAAGAAAGAAAAACAGGTAATAGCGCTATGAAAGCAATAACCATGATAGCACTTAATAATGGGAAAATCGGTTGGCGGAATAGCAGTGAGCTCACAACAGTAAAAATGACAATATTAACAACTGTGAAAAGCCACTGTGAACAAATTCTTCCCACAATGATAGGGGTTTTGGTTCGCGCAATAAACTTAAACATCTTTAAAAACCCATTATCCCGAAGAATTAAAATACTTACTCCAACTCCATTTATGGCAGTAATCAAAATCATGTAGCACCAATAAAAGGATATATTATGTCGAAAAGTACTATAATCTGGGTATTTTAAGAACCAATCAAGATTATTAAAAACAATAAAAATGATTGGTGTTAAAGCCGATGATAAAATCCCCAATATAGCCGGAATAAAATTCCCCACTTACAATAGAACCATAGTGTCAATGAGAGGAGCTATGGTTCATGATTACGAGAGGGGAATTTTTTATGATC
>NZ_JAHZOE010000057.1:0-2080 GCF_019448545.1 Anoxybacillus sp. ST4
TGTTAAAGCCGATGATAAAATCCCCAATATAGCCGGAATAAAATTCCCCACTTACAATAGAACCATAGTGTCAATGAGAGGAGCTATGGTTCATGATTACGAGAGGGGAATTTTTTATGATCAAAGAGATGTATGAAAGGGGAATGAGTATTTCCGATATTGCGAGGGAATTGGGGATCGATCGGAAAACCGTCCGAAAATATATTCAGTCCCCCAATCCTCCTTCCAAATCCAAGCGAAAACAAAGAAAAAGCAAGTTAGATCCATTTAAGCCGTATCTTCAAAAACGAATGTTAGAAGATGGGGTGTTTAATAGCGAAAAGTTGTTTTTTGAAATTCGACAACAGGGCTATACGGGAGGAAAGACGATTTTAAAAGACTATATGAAACCTTTCCGAGAGACGGCGAAAAAGAAATACACCGTTCGTTATGAAACGCTTCCTGGCGAACAAATGCAAGTCGATTGGAAAGAAGTCGGGGAGGTCGTGATCGAAGGGAGAAAAGTCAAGTTATCGCTATTTGTGGCTGTGTTAGGCTATTCGCGGATGAAATACGCGGTATTTACGGTCAGCCAGGATCAGGAACACTTAATGGAATGCCTGATTCAGAGCTTCAAGTACTTTGGCGGGGTTCCGAAGAAGGTGTTATTTGACAATATGAAGACCGTTACAGACGGGCGAGAACAAGGAGTGGTGAAATGGAATCAACGATTTTCCGAATTTGCGAGTTACTACGGATTTATTCCAAAAGTATGCCGGCCTTACCGGGCTCAGACAAAGGGAAAAGTCGAACGAGCCATTCAGTATATTATGGATCACTTCTATGTAGGAACATCGTTTGAAAGCATCGAGGAATTAAATTTCCTTCTCCATCGTTGGCTCGATCAAGTGGCGAATCGGAAGCCAAACGCCACTACCGGTATTTCTCCGCAAGAGCGTTGGGCTGAGGAGTCACTCAAGCCTCTTCCGTTGAAAGATTACGATACGAGCTATCTTTCCTATCGGAAGGTGCATTGGGATGGCAGTTTCTCCTACAAAGGGGAACAATGGCTCTTATCGGCGGAGTATGCGGGCAAAGAAATTCTGGTGAAGGAGCGATTAAATGGAGATATTCGATTGTACTTTCGAGGGGAGGAGATTTCTCACGTGGACCAACAGAAAAAAGTGATTTCATTCGCCGAAAAAATAAAAAAGAAACAGACGGAAATGGCCGCCACCATTTCGCCTATTTCGGTGGAAGTGGATACTCGTCCATTGTCCGTTTATGACGCATTCCTGCGAGGGGAAAGCTCATGAAAGAACGAATACACGAGTATTGCCACCAACTCCATTTGCCTGTCATGGCGGAGCGATGGTCCGCCATGGCAGAATACGCCTCTACTCATAATATATCATATTCAGAGTTTTTATTCCGCTTATTAGAGGCAGAAATCGTCGAAAAACAGGCACGATCGATCCAAACGCTCATCAAGCTGTCCAAACTGCCATATCGCAAGACGATCGATACGTTTGATTTTACCGCGCAGCCTTCGGTGGATGAGCGCCGGATTCGAGAACTGCTTACGTTGTCCTTTATTGACCGGAAAGAAAATATCCTCTTTCTCGGTCCACCGGGGATTGGGAAGACACATCTGGCAATTTCGATTGGAATGGAGGCGATCGCAAGAGGATATAAAACGTATTTTATTACCGCTCACGATTTGGTCAATCAGTTAAGAAGAGCCGACCAGGAAGGAAAGTTGGAGAAAAAGCTTCGTGTCTTTGTGAAGCCAACCGTTCTCATTATTGATGAAATGGGGTATCTAAAACTGGACCCGAACAGCGCTCATTACTTATTTCAAGTGATCGCCCGGCGGTACGAGCATGCCCCGATTATCCTCACTTCCAACAAAAGCTTTGGGGAATGGGGAGAAATCGTGGGAGACTCGGTTTTGGCGACAGCGATGTTAGATCGATTACTGCATCATTCCATCATTTTCAACCTAAAGGGGGAAAGCTATCGATTACGGGAAAAGAGGCTCCAAGAAGAAAAACAGAAGGATCAATGAGGTCCTTCTGGGGAATTTTAAACCGGCGATTTT
>NZ_JAHZOE010000058.1:0-1821 GCF_019448545.1 Anoxybacillus sp. ST4
AGAGAAAACGCACATACCTACAGGATGAGAGTAAGTAAAAGCGCTTACATATAACGATTTTATAAAACCATATATAACCAAAAAAATCGGTCGAGAAAAAAATCTCCCACAAAGTCTTGACTCAAACCTCCCTGTAATGATAATTTACAACATACGTTAATTACGTTATGCTATTAGTAGTTAAGATTTTTTATCTGGCTGGGGAAATTTTATGTTGCCTTATGAAGGAATTTGGGGAATTATAGAAAAAATTATTGAACATGGGCCGGAAATCAAGACTTCTCGTAGATACAAAGGTTTTGATGAAGAACTTTTTGAGGAACTAAAAAATAAGGTAGAAGAGTATTATTTAAATACAGCAGAATATCCAGATAAAATCGTTGAATTAATTAAGCATATTCCTGAAATTGACTTTACTTACCGTTATAAGGATCCTTCATCAATAAAGCTGAAATTAGAACGTAATCAATTGACAAAACAGCTCTACAAAATTGCAAACGACATTTTAGGAATGCGATTTATTATTAAAGCAGAGACTGCAGAGTTGAAACAGATAGTTCATGAATTTGTAACATGTTGTCCGTATGAACAAGATGCATGCAACATTGTTGATCAAACATTAGGGAAAACTTATGATGATGGGTATAAAGCTATTCACGTTTATATAAGACCAAATAATTATGTTTTCCCTATTGAAATTCAATTTTGGACAAGAACACATGCATTATTGAATGAATATTTACATGAACAAATATACAAAATGGATAATGATCAATTAAATCAATATGCGTTGGATTTGAGTAAGTGGCTTGAAAGTGTTCCAAGATTTCCTAATAGTGATGAAGTTGCAATTAAGTCATATGTAGACTATATTTATGAACAAGCATTTTCAAACAAATATTTAGATGAAAACGATGAAGATATTGATGACGTTGACCAATATTCAAATGGATAAAGTTAGGTATCAGTCGGGTATAATTCACGCATAAGTGAGGGAAATGAAAAATGAGCAAAGTTTATATTATTTCGGCTGCGGATGATAAGTCGGTTATTCTGGAATTACCGTCAACAAAAGAGGCTAAAATAGCCTACAAATACATTCGTTCTAAAACACCAGAAGCAAGTATTGGAGTATATGGTGCAAGAGATCTTCAAACATTTAGAAGAACACAAAGGACAATCGGACCTGCTACTGTGACGAGATCAGTTGAAACTTTTGTGAAAGCTTTGAACCTGAAAGAAAAATATATTTGGCGTGAACCAAAGACCACCTTATAAAAGAGGTGGTTTTCTTTTTGTTTTGATTGTCATGCCTGAGTTCGACAGTGACTAGGCAAACCAAATGCCTCTCATCCGTTGATATAAAGAGGACGAGAGACATTTGAGCATACCTAGGGTGTGTATCGTAAGCGTCAAACTCTCCCCACCTAGTTCTGCCCCTATATCCATGCCATAATTTCTTTAGAAATCTTTACGAAAGGAGTTTTGGCGTGGATAAAAACCAGTTAAGACGTGAATGGGAACAGCGTATTGCTGACTACAGGGCAAGTGGGCTCACACGAGCCCAATGGTGTCGACAAAATGGTTTAAAGGATCATCAGTTGAAGTATTGGATCAAACGGATCGAAGGCTCAACTGCCCAATCGAAATCTTCTACTACATGGACATCCGTTGTGATGGTCGATTCACCAAGCCATGTAACTATTCACCCCAGTGCTAGTGTATAAAAAAGCCCAGCACAAATAGGGCATTTCGGTCATAGAAAATGCCCTAGGTAGCGGAAAGAACTCGATCGATCGTTTCGCCTGCCAACAGAAGACA
>NZ_JAHZOE010000059.1:0-1656 GCF_019448545.1 Anoxybacillus sp. ST4
GAGCATTCCTGTTAGAAAGGTTTTCGGGGACTTGAAAGAAAAAAGCCCTCTTGGTATGATGCAGGGGTGTCAACACCTAAAATCAGACCAAGGAGGACTATACAGTGAATTGTACACGAAATCTCAAAATTGAACAAGTCACCGAACAAACATTAGTCATCGGCATGGATATCGCGAAACACAAACATTATGCAGCGATGGTGGATGAGCGTGGTAGGGAACTGAAAAAGCCGTTTCCCGTTCTTCAATCTCGAATTGGATTCGAACAATTTTACGCATCCATCGAAGAAGCGAAAAAAGTGTTTGGCAAGACAGAAGTCATCGTTGGCATCGAGCCGACCGGGCATTACTGGTTGAACCTCGCCTATTTCCTCGAGGAAAAAGGGATCCCATTGGTGATGGTCAATCCGATGCACGTGAAACGATCAAAAGAACTCGATGACAACTTGCCAACGAAACATGATGCAAAAGACGCCCGAATCATTGCGAAACTGGTCAAAGACGGACGCTTTAGCTATCCACGTATTCTCCACGAGGTGGAGGCCGAATTGCGGGTAGGGAGCACGTTTCGAGAGTCGTTGATCAAAGAGCTGAATGCCGTCCAAAATCAAATGATTCGATGGACGGATCGTTACTTTCCTGAGTTTACGCAAGTATTTCCATCATTCGGAAAAATCGCTTTGGCTGTATTAGAAAAAACACCATTTCCGAATGAAATCGTTGATCAGACGGTCGAGGAGTTGATCGAGCGATATCGACAAAGTGAAGGGCTCAAATGTCCGCAAAAACCGAAAATTCAAAAGCTGTTAGAGGTTTCCCGTCAGTCGATTGGCATCACTCAAGGACAACAGATGGCCCGTATCGAAATCGCCACGTTGGTCCGCCGATATCGTCAATTGGAACAGGAAATCGCAGCGCTCACGGAACAGTTAATCGCCCTTGCACAAACGACAGTGGAGTATGAATGGCTTCAAACGATCCCTGGGCTTGGCGATGCGACAATTGTGGAACTATTGTCGGAAATCGGGAGTTTTCATCAGTACCAAGATCCGCGACAACTCATGAAATTAGCGGGCTTAACTTTGAAAGAAAACTCATCTGGGCAGCACAAGGGACAAAAGCGTATCTCGAAAAGAGGACGAAAACGGTTACGCGCCCTCCTCTTTCGGGTGATGATGCCTCTCATTCGTCATAACGAAGCGTTTCGCGCTTTGCATGAATACTATACGACACGTCCCATCAACCCGTTGCGTAAGAAACAATCGATCGTTGTGTTGTGTGGAAAGCTATTGAAGATTCTCTATGCCGTTTGTGTGAAACAACAAGCATTTGATGGGGAACGAATGATACGGGATATCTCCCATACTCATACTCAAGCCCACGCAGCTTAGAGCCATCCCCTTTGGAAATAAATCTTGTCTGAACAACCAGATGACACGGAGAAGCTGGCACGATTTCATCCATCCGACCGAGAGTCCCTAAAGGAGCTTAGCCGGCCTCTGCCTGGTGAAGAGACCGAACGAAGGAATGTTGGCACAAGGATGCCCAGAGACATGGGAGGGTTCGTCCTCATCAGCAATGCAGAGATCCAAGGTGCATCGCATATGTATTTTCCATTGGTTTTAACATACAAAAATAACCAGTGGTCGCGAAGCG
>NZ_JAHZOE010000006.1:0-120128 GCF_019448545.1 Anoxybacillus sp. ST4
AGCGTACCTATGGGTTGTTAGATATAAACAAAAATGAAAAAGTATGTGATGAGTTTTGTCGAAAAATATTTTTTTGGCACCCCTAAGATGCCAAGAAACCTTGATATATCAACATTTTTAGAGGGAGGAGAGAGAAACATGGAAAAAGCAACATTTGCTGGCGGATGTTTTTGGTGCATGGTTACTCCATTTGAAGAACTTGACGGCATTTATGGCATCGTTTCTGGATACACAGGCGGCCATGTCGAGCATCCGACGTATGAACAAGTGAAAACGGGAACGACAGGGCATTACGAAGCGGTGCAAATTACGTTCGATCCGCATGTGTTTCCGTACGAAAAATTGTTAGAGTTGTATTGGTGTCAAATTGACCCGACTGACGATGGAGGTCAATTTCATGACCGTGGTCCACAATATCGAACAGCAATTTTTTATCATAATGAACGGCAAAAAGCATTAGCTGAACAATCAAAAAAACAATTAGAAGAAAGTGGACGTTTTCCAAAACCGATTGTGACCAAAATTTTACCTGCAACAACGTTTTATCCAGCAGAAGACTATCATCAAAATTACCATAAAAAAAATCCGAAACATTATAAAGAAGACCGCGCCGCCTCAGGTCGCGATGAATTTATTGCGAAACATTGGGGGAAAAACGAGTGAAACGAATTGAATCGCCGAAAAACGAGCGGGTGAAACAATGGAAAAAGCTTTTAACGAAAAAAGGACGCGACAAAACGGGATTGTTTCTCATTGAAGGATTTCATTTAGTCGAAGAGGCAATCAAAAGTGGCGTTCATATCGAAGAACTGATTGTTGCGGAGCATGCGATTATTCCCGCAAGCTGGAACGTTGCGCATGTACGGACGACGATCGTGACAAATGACGTGATGAAAGCAATTAGCGACACAGAAACACCGCAAGGCATCGCAGCGGTATGCAAACAATTGCATTGGAACGTCGATGATGTGCAAACGGCGTTGTTCATTGATGCGGTACAAGATCCGGGGAATGTCGGGACGATCATTCGCACCGCAGATGCCGCAGGAATAGACGTTGTTGTTGTTGGCGAAGGAAGTGCAGATGTATACAACGCAAAAGTCATTCGCGCCACGCAAGGTTCGTTATTTCATTTTCCTGTTATAAAAGGAGACATCGGGGAATGGATCGCTCGCTTTCAAAGTGAACATATTCCGATTTATGGCACATCGCTGCAAAACGGGGTAGACTATCGTTCTGTCGCTCCTTCGTCATCGTTTGCATTAATCGTCGGGAATGAAGGAAGCGGAGTGAATGAGCAATGGCTAAAACAGACGACAACGAACTTATACGTGCCGATTTACGGGAAAGCGGAATCATTAAACGTCGCCATTGCGACAGGCATTTTACTGTATCATTTACAGAAAAAATAAACGTATGCTTACATGATTGCCTTGCACCTGATGGCACATTTGCTTATAATAAATGAAGAATTTCATCATATAAAAAACGATGATCGAGAAGAGTAGCTTGCCGATCGCCATTCAGGGAGAAAACGCCATAGACTGCGAGCGTTTTTATGGCTCAAGCAAGTGAATTCACCTCGGGAGTTGGCGCTTGGACCATTTTGCGCGTGCAAAATGTAAAGGCGTTCCGGTGTAGACCGTTATCACAATGAAGTGAGCTATGTTGATCGCATAGCTAACAAGGGTGGTACCGCGAGTGCACTCGTCCCTTATATTAGGGGCGAGTTTTTTTATTATATCGATCAGAGGAGGGTTTTTATGAAGGAGCGGTTACAACAGCTTCAACAAGAAGCACTTGAAAAAATTGAACAGGCAAACGATTTAAAAGCGCTCAATGACGTGCGCGTCGCATATCTCGGCAAAAAAGGCCCAATTACAGAAGTGCTGCGCGGCATGGGGGCGCTGTCGCCTGAAGAGCGTCCAGTTATGGGGGCGCTTGTGAACGAAGTGCGTGAAGTGATTCAAACAGCGCTTGAAGCAAAGCAAGCAACGCTTGAACAAGCAGAAGTCGAGAAAAAACTAGCGTCTGAAGCGATCGATGTGACGCTTCCTGGGCGTCCGGTGAAACGTGGCAATCACCATCCGTTAACGCGCGTCATTGAAGAAATTGAAGATTTATTTATCGGTATGGGCTATACGATTGCTGAAGGACCGGAAGTCGAAAAAGACTATTACAACTTTGAAGCGCTCAATTTGCCAAAAGGTCATCCAGCGCGCGATATGCAAGATTCATTTTATATTACAGAGGAAATTTTATTGCGTACACATACGTCTCCGGTGCAAGCGCGCACAATGGAAAAACATAAAGGACGCGGTCCAGTGAAGATCATTTGCCCTGGAAAAGTATATCGCCGCGATAACGACGATGCGACGCATTCCCATCAATTTACACAAATTGAAGGGCTTGTTGTGGACGAAAACATTCGCATGAGCGACTTAAAAGGAACGTTGCGCGAATTTGCGCGCAAAATGTTTGGAGAAGACCGCGACATTCGCTTCCGTCCAAGTTTTTTCCCATTTACAGAGCCGTCTGTTGAAGTGGACGTATCATGTGCCAATTGCGGTGGACACGGATGCAGCGTATGCAAAGGAACAGGCTGGATTGAAATTTTAGGGGCAGGAATGGTTCATCCGAACGTGCTGGAGATGGCAGGATTCGATTCGAAAAAATATACAGGCTTTGCGTTCGGTATGGGTCCAGAGCGCATTGCGATGTTAAAATACGGCATTGATGATATTCGTCATTTTTATCAAAACGATATTCGATTTTTACAACAATTTCGTCGGGTGTAAAAGGAGGGGTTGGCGATGTTCGTTTCATATCGATGGTTACAACAATATGTCGATTTAACAGGAATTACAGCAAACCAACTAGCAGATCGCATCACAAAAGCAGGCATTGAAGTGGAAAGCGTCGAGGTGCGCAATAAAGGAATACAAGGTGTCGTCATCGGGCATGTGCTCGAGCGCGAACAACATCCGAACGCTGATAAATTAAGCAAATGTTTAGTAGATATTGGCGAAGAGAATCCGGTGCAAATCATTTGCGGGGCGCCGAACGTGGCAAAAGGACAAAAAGTCGCTGTTGCTAAAGTGGGTGCGGTATTGCCTGGCAACTTTAAAATTAAACGGGCGAAACTGCGCGGTGAAGAATCAAACGGTATGATTTGTTCACTGCAAGAACTTGGCGTCGAGTCGAAAATCGTTCCGAAAGAATATGCCGATGGTATTTTCGTTTTCCCAAACGATGCACCAGTTGGTGAAGATGCGCTTCATTGGCTATATTTAGACGATGAAGTATTAGAGCTCAGTTTAACGCCAAACCGTGCTGATTGTTTAAGTATGATCGGCGTCGCTTATGAAGTGGCAGCGATTTTAGGGCGCAGCGTCAAACTGCCGGCCATTGAGTTGCAAGAAAACGACGAAAACGTTCATGACTACATTTCTGTACGGGTCGATGCACAAGAAGATAACCCGTTGTATGCAGGGCGCATCGTGAAACATGTCAAAATCGGTCCATCGCCGCTTTGGATGCAAGCGCGTTTAATGGCAGCTGGCATTCGTCCACACAATAACGTTGTTGATATTACGAACTACATTTTGCTTGAATACGGTCAACCGCTTCATGCGTTTGACTATGATCGCCTCGGTTCGAAAGAAATTGTCGTTCGTCGTGCGAAAAACGGTGAAACGATCGTGACGCTTGATGATGTAGAGCGCACGCTCACAGAAAACCATCTCGTCATTACGAACGGAAAAGAGCCTGTCGCTTTAGCTGGTGTGATGGGCGGTGCGAACTCGGAAGTAAAAAATGACACAACGACCGTGTTTATTGAGTCCGCGTATTTCGCAAGTTCGGTTGTTCGCCAAGCGGTCAAAGATCACGGATTGCGCAGCGAGTCGAGCACACGGTTTGAAAAAGGCATCGACCCAGCGCGCACGAAAGAAGCGCTTGACCGCGCGGCTGCATTGATGGCGGAATATGCTGGCGGCGAAGTCGTTGGCGGCGTTGTGGAAGTGAACACACTGCAACGAAAAGATGTTGTTGTCACGATTACATTAGACCGTATTAATAACGTGCTTGGCACAGCCATTACGAAAGAGGAAGTTGCGAATATTTTAACAAACTTGCAATTCGCGTTTACAGAACATGACGGTACGTTTACGATTACTGTTCCATCGCGCCGTCGCGATATTGCGATTGAAGAAGACATCATTGAAGAAGTGGCGCGTCTATATGGATATGACAACTTGCCAGCAACTCTTCCGATCGGTGAAGCAAACCCGGGCAAGCTCACACCATATCAGGCAAAGCGCCGCAAAGTACGCCGTTATTTAGAAGATGCGGGCTTATTCCAAGCGATTACGTACTCGCTCACAAACGAAGCAAAAGCAACGATGTTTGCGTTTGAAACGGCGGAACCGATTCGTCTTGCTCTTCCAATGAGCGAAGAACGAAGCGTCTTACGGCAAAGTTTAGTGCCGCACTTGCTAGAAGCGGCAAGCTACAACCGTGCCCGCCAAGTCGAAAACGTAGCGCTATACGAAATCGGCTCGGTATATTTAGCAACAAATGAACACGAGTTGCCAAACGAAAAAGAGCGGTTAGCCGGCGTCTTGACAGGAGTATGGCATGCGCATTTATGGCAAGGAGAGAAAAAAGCGGTTGACTTCTACGTTGCAAAAGGCATTTTAGATGGTTTATTTGCCTTGCTAGGATTAGAGAACCGTATCGAATATAAGCAGGCGAAGCGCGAGCATCTTCATCCAGGGCGCACAGCAGATATGTTGCTAGACGGCAAAACAATCGGCTTTATCGGTCAGCTTCATCCGAACGTGCAAAAACAATTTGATTTAAAAGAAACGTATGTGTTTGAACTAGACATTGAAGCATTGCTGAAGGCGGAAGTAGATGACATTCGCTATACAGCGATTCCGCGCTTCCCATCCATTACGCGCGATATTGCGCTCGTCGTCGATGAGCATATTGTTGCGGGTGAGTTGCAAAAAGCGATTATCGAGGCAGGCGGTGAACTGTTGAAGGATGTATCGATTTTCGACGTCTACAAAGGCGACCGCCTCCCGGAAGGCAAAAAATCGATCGCCTTCGCGCTTCGTTACTACGACCCATCGCGGACATTAACGGACGAAAAAGTAACAAACGTTCACGAACAAGTCATCAAAGCGGTCGAACAACAATTCGGCGCCACATTGCGCGGGTAAAACGAAGCCCCCATCTGATGCATGAGCATTGGATGGGGGTTTTTATGTCCTTGTCGGATCGGTGGGGGCGTTTTTTTGTCTAGTCCGCCAAAATTGGCGGGCGCACCGTCAAAGAATGGCGGGGTTCGACATCAAGTTGGCGGTGAATAATGGAAAAAAGTGAAGTATAATCAAATTATCAAAACGAAAGGAGGAATTTTTAAAATGATTCGTCAATTTGTAAGCATAGCAGTAGCGGTAATGCTTGTTGGAGGAATTTTATTTGGCATAGGAAAAGATTCATTGGCAACTTCGAATCAAAAGGGGATAAAAGAATCGGGGGCGGTTACTCCTCAATCGATTGCATCAAAGACGAAAACAACCACGATCCAAGTTGGACAAACCGTTCAAACTTTGTATGTGACAGGAACTTTTGAAACTCAGTATAGCGATGTTCATAAAAGACAACTGTTTTCGGGAGTTAAATCGATTTCCTCAAAAGTATCTGGCAGTGGGACGTGGACACAGACAGGATATAGTGTGGAATTAATTGACAGTGGGCGCACATATGTCATTACTGTGTCGGGAAAATATTCCTATAATGGTGCAACATATACGATTTCAACAAGTATAGAGTTTTATTGCAATGCTAATCATTCTAGCGGATAGTAAGTGGTACAAAAGACTTGTCACATTCTTCGACAAGTCTTTTTATTTTTTAGGAAGGAATTTCATTGAAATTGTCGAATATTCCCTATTTGTAAATATTTATTTACAATAGACTGAATTATTCATATGAATTAACGCTTGGTTTTTGTAATTGCTTATATCTCTAATATGCCGTAAAACCAACAAAAACTTAAAGTGTGACAACGCCGTTTTTTGATAAGGGGGTGTCGGGAATGGATTACATATCATTAAAAAACAATATCATTAATACATTGAAAAATGAACATTTAAAGCAAATACCTTCAGTTCCCGTTTTGCGGAGTGCAACTCAAAAGCCGTTTTTTATTTTTTCTCCGATTCTAGTAGTGTATGAAAAGTTTCTTTCGTCAGATGAGCATGATATAGAGTTTATCATTCAGCCGTGTGTCAGATCATTGGAATCATACAAATTAAAATACAACCCTATAGTTTCAAACTTCCAAGAATTGCTCAGTATTTTTTCCTATAAACATAGAAAAATAAGTGATTATGTAAGCCTTTTTGATGAGCTGAACAAAACATTTCTTTCACTAGAAAAAAACAACATTTATTGGCAAGTTGAATCGACTAATTCAGAAGTAAAGAAAGCCTTAAGACAAAATGATTTTTACAATATTATTGACTGTAAGTCAGAGCAATTAAGGTGTCATTTACCGGATATTACACAAAGCGCATTTTACTTAAAAGTCCTCTATGAATATCGAAATGGATTAGTCCCGATATGCAATTTTGTGTTGATTGATCAGGAGCAGGATTGTTGTAGATTAGATTGTGCTATCTTCTTAGAAAGGTTGCACTTTATTATGAATCAACAAGATCATGTCTATGACACCGAATTATATAGTAGCTTAGTGAAATTTTTTTCTGAGAAGTCAATCCCATACATTGAGTCATGTAGACTATCCTCATTGCTACGAACATCATTGTTTTTATTGTTGAACGGCGTTTTACCAGAATCAAAAAGGGGAGGTTATTTTACAAGAAAAATACTTAGGGAATTTTTTGCTTTTTGTTATACGCATGATTTTGATGTTAACTCAGAGATAGATAATCTCCTGCAATTTGGGATAGATTGTTTAATTAAAATAGGAACGAACATAGATATTGTTCATTCTGAAGAAGTTAAAAGAATCATTACGTGTGAGTATACACAGTGGAAAACAACGCAACAAAAAGGAATCGAGTTGGCTGCTAAAAAAATTCAACATTTAAGTTACGTGGATAGAAATGGTGTTGAAATGTTAAAAGACACATATGGTATACATGAGGAAGTATTAAAACGTATTGTTAAGCAAAGCGGTATGAACTTTGAAGGAAATCCAAATGAAATAGAATATTCGAATAGATTTTTACCTTATCCATTTGATAGAACAAGGGATTTTACACCTTCATCTTGGTTTAGCCAGAGCAGATTTTCAATATAACTTGAAGGGATATATACGTTTTAAGAATTTTAATAAAAACTGTACGAAAAATAGCTAAAGGAGGTTCAATCGTGTCGATAGTTGTGTTAAATCAAATGCCAAGCAAAATCGTTAATTTTCGGGATTGGCTAGAGGGAGCTAAAGAAGAAGTGGAATATATTATGCCATTGAAAAGAAAAAAGGAATTTGAATCTTTAGGTTATAAAAATTTACATGTAGTGGATAATTACTTTGATGATCAATCAGTACTTAACATACTTCAGGACATTAATAACAAATCCAAAATTAGCGCTTTGATAGCGCTTGATGAACTTGACTTGGAACGTGCTAGTTTATTTAGAGAATTTTTTGGGATACAAGGACAAAAATATAGTGAAACTATCATCTTTCGAAACAAGTATTTTATGAAACTTTATGCCTTAAAATCAGGAATTAAAATACCTAAATTTACATATTTAAGTTCTAATCACCCACTTGATTTACAATTTATTCATTTCGATAAAAAGTATGTGTTAAAGGATGTGGACGGGACTGGTTCCATGAACATTAGGGTGGAATATGGAGAGGAAATTGTAAAAAAGATAAGTGGGCAAGAAGAAAAGCTAATCGAAGAATATATCGACATTAAAAATATGTATTCTGTTGATGGGTTGATTCTTAACGGCAAAGTAATTTTTTCTTGTTTACATCGTTATAATCAACCGACTATTGATTCGAATGGAGAATTTACAACTACTATTGTGGAAACAGTATCACCAGACGAACTTATTTATTCTGAAGCTATGGAGTTTCATCGTACGTTATTACCTTATTATGAAAACTTTTTGTCTCATGGATGTTACGCATTTCATACTGAAATATTCCATACAACTTCAAACCAATTTTTGTTATGTGAGTTACACAGTAGATGTGGAGGGGCTAGGATTAGTGAGTTAGTCCGGCAGTCGTATTCGATCTCGATGGAGGAGATTGTTGTAAAATATGCGGCAGGCATGATCAATCTAGAGAACTTCCAGTTCCCAAAAACCCCTAAAAACCTACATGCTGTTTTTATGCTGCCGAAAAAAAGAGGAGAAGTTGTTGAATTTCCAGATTCCCTGCCGTTTGAGTGGGTGGTAGAGTATCAACCTCGCGTTCGGAAAGGGAAGGTAGTTGATTCCATAAATTACAGTTCGGATTGTGCGGCTTTTGTCATTATTTCTGGAGAAAATAAGAAAAATCTTTGGGGGAAAATAAGTGAATTAGAACAATATTTTAAAGAAACTTATAAAGTAAAGGAACATATTTATGAATGAGCAATTTCATTTATTAAGAAAATACCCTGACTTTGCGAAAATTTGGGTTACTACAATTTTCACTTCATTTTACGAAAGAGCTTTTATTGTAATTTTACCTGTTTTTATATATGATTTTACAAATAATTCAAGATTAGTGGGATTGGCATCTATCGTTGAATCCATCGTAATTATTCTTTCAGGTATCATAGGTGGTCTTTTGGTTGATCGAACGAGTACAAAAAATCTATTAATTGTTACGAACATTCTTCTAGCCATTGTTATATTGTTGACCTATTTTTTAATGAATATAGTGCCTACTCTCTCAATAATACTAGCATTATCTTTTATTTTTATATTTATTAGTCGAACAAATGGTATAGCTAGGAATGCCGTTAAAAGAGCGCTATTCGATCGTGGAAGAGACCTTGCGCAAGCAAATGCAATGAGTGGTTCAATTTTTTCCCTATCTATGATATTAGGGCCTACTGTTGGTGCTGCAGTTTATACATTTTCAGGAATAAATGGTTTATTAATTATTGGTTCTATCATTTTTATCTCCATTGTATTTGTGTTTAGGAAATTAAACATGGAGGTCGAGGTGAAGAAGAAAAATTCTATATTAAAGGATTTTAATGAGTCAATCAGTAGTATGATAAATAACAAATTCATTTTAGGAATTTTGTTTTATCAAGTAATATTTATTGCTGTAGGCACCGTGTTTTCTTCGTTGATTTATATTTTTGTAAAAGATTATTTAAATGCAGGTGCTAATTTTTATTCTATGGCAATAGCGTGTCAAGGAATAGGAAACTTGTTGGGTGCTTTATTTTATAATTTCTTTTCGGAACCAGTAAGAATAAAGGGGAATAGATTAATATTTGTATATACTCTGTTGCTATTCTTTTTTGAGGCAATATTTTTAATCTTTCAAAGTGCATTACTCATGTTGATCTCTAACATTTTTATAGGAATTTTTGTACAAGTTTTAATGGTTACTTCTAACTCTGTTTTTATGGAACATTGCACAAAGCAAAATATCGGCAGATTAACAGGATTAAAAAATACCGCTAATCATGTCGTGTCAATTTTGGCTGTATCTCTATCGTCTTTTGCTGTTCCCATCTTTTCGGTCGTAAATGTTCTTTTGTTTAATATATCTTTAATCATAGTATGTGCATTTGTCGGTTTGAAGTTTATTAAGTCCCCATTAACAGATGTTTCAAAAATGAAGAAGGATAATAATTAACATGATTTGTTTAAAGAGTTATAAGGGGTGGAATAATTGGCAGTTTTAATTATGACGAGATTTTCAGATAGAAGATTAGATTTTTCAGAAGTGAGAAAAGAAATACGAGATCAAATGGTTATAGTGACTAATAAAAATGTCTTTGAAAATCATCAGAAGAACTTTGATTACATAATAGTTTCTGATCAATATTCCAATGATTATTCTGTAGAAATGAAGATTCATGAGTTAAATGAAAAACTTAATTTCACAAAACTGATTTGCTTTGAGGAAACAGATATTTTAAGAGCTGCAATCATAAGGGAAAGGTTAGGAATAGAAGGATTAGATTATGAAACATCTTTATTATATAGAGATAAGTATTTTATGAAAAAAAAGGTTTCAGCAAGTGGTATTAAATGTCCTAACTTTAGACCGATTGAAAATACATTTGATTTATTAGATTTTGTGAAAGATCATGGTTATCCGATTTTTTTGAAACCGAGGAGTGGAATGATTGGTGCTGGTACAAAACAAATAAATAACTCGAAAGAATTAGAAAACTGGCTGAGAAACAATTCGCCAACTAACTATCTTGCTGAAGAGTTTATTGAAGCACCAGTTTATCATACAAACGGTGCTTTTAATAAAGGTGAAATACACTGTTTTTCTGCATTTCAATATATTAATTCCATCAGAACTGCTTTTGAAGATGGAGTAGGGGATATGGTCATTTCAGAGAACAGTAAACTAAGTATGAAACTAAAAGAATACACTGAAAACATTTTAAACATATTATCACCTCACTCATCGTTCGTATTTCATTTAGAGGTCTTTATGAAAGAAGGGCAAATTTACTTTTGTGAGATTGCCTGTAGACCTGCTGGGGCGCTTGTTCCTAGATTAATTAAAATGTCGCAAGGAGTAGATATTCTCGCGGAGCATTTAAGAGTACAAGTCATACAAGACTATAAACCGAAGATTTCTAAAAAGATTATTACAGATAAGTATATCGCTGGATATATTATCCCTAAAAAGAATGGAAAATTGATAAAGAATTGTGATGAGATTCCTTATGAATTTATTGCATATCAAAGAAACTATTGTAAAGAAAGCTCTACCTATTACCCAAACCATGTTGGTGATAGACATATTGAGGTTATACTTACAGCCAATACTGAAAAAGAATTACACGAAAGAATAAATTTGATTAAAGATTTTGTTAAACAAAATTCAGAGTGGTGTAACCAGTGAGCAAATTTGAACAGTCTTCGCTAAATAAAAATAGGCGCTTTACAACAAGTTGTCCTTGAGATTTTTAGATAGGTACGCATAGGGAAAATAGAGGGTAAAAAAACGCGAATGTTCCTGTATGTGTTTATGGCAAACTAAAAATGTACAGTTTGGCGATTAATTTATGTAGCCTTCTTCAAGCATAAAAAAACACTTTCCAAAAAAAGCGAACTGGTGGGCGCCTAGTTTTTTAAAGAAAGTTTTACCGACAAAACATTTTTTACGACTACGCCAACACGAAAAGAGAATAAATTTTATAAAAAGCACGATATAATCGCTTAAACGAACGTAAAACGAGAAAGAGGTCGCCCAGTTAGCCCATTGCATAGAGTTATTGGCGACCTTTTTCGTTTTCATTGAAAAAATAATCGCTTCGCCTCGAGAGAAAAGTTTGTAAATATAAAGGACGTAATTGTGTCGTTTTCTCCAAACGCCTCTCTTTTTTTAAAAAAACCATCTTCCAATCCAAATACTTCAACCGTTTTATACACGGGATCAACAATCCAATATTCTTGCACGTTAAACTGCTCGTATAGCTTAAATTTTTCATTTCGGTCTTTTAAAGCTGTAGATGGAGAAAGAACTTCGACAATGAGTGTTGGTGCGCCTAAACAACCGTTTGTTGTTAAGCTGTTTTTGTTGCAAATAACAGAAATATCTGGTTGTACGACATGTTTTGCATGCATGTAGTCATCGCTGTCAGAGAGACGAACATCAAACGGAGCAATGGCAACGTAGCAATCTTTATTTTGGAAGTACGAACGAAACGCAAACGATAGTTCCATGACGGTAAATTGGTGATCCCATGTTGGAGAAGGACTCATGTTGTAAGCTTTCCCGTTAATAAGCTCCCACTGCCCTTCCCATTGAATATAGTCGGCATACGTATATAGTTTGGATGGTTCTGGATTCATTAGTTTTAGGCGAGGAGACCCCGACTTCTAAGCGAGAGCGAAAGTCGGGAAGGAATCGCCCTTCCTCCTTTCAATTAGTAATGTACTAGCATACTCAACTCTTTTTAGCTTTTTCCAGCTTGCTGAAGCATGCACTTTTGTGCCATCTAACAGCCGAAGGTCAAAATAACCGCTGCTTCTTCTGCCAAATATGAAACATTCTTTCCCTTCGTACACCACCTTGTCAAACAGTTGAAACCCTTTAACAAATCGTGGAGATTTGTTTGATTTTCGTTTTCCACCTTTCAAGATGGTTGCCTTATGCAATTGACGGTTGTTTTTGCGAACGAATTTTAGAAGATAAACCGTGCCACTTGGCTTAGCTAGTGGATTTCCACTAATACAACGAGCATCCACCATATGAGATTTAGGCAGTCCATTAGCAATGCGAATACACTTGGTGATATACCCATATGTGATATTTGCATGCGGATACACTTTCTTTAGTCCATTCCAGATAAACCAACGCATCACTGTCATGTGGGAAGCGTCTTTCAACGAAGAGAATCTCCGCTGTATTTCGTGTTCTAATCCCTCTCGATGAATCATATCGTGGCAAGTTTTGCACAGTGTCATGAGATTACTCGGGGAATCGCCACCCGTCTTTCTGCTTTCAATATGATGGACATTCAGTACAGGGTCTTTTGATTTTCCTTTGCACCATTGGCATGTATGACCGTCTCGATACAATACATACTCCCTTACGTTCCAAAAGCCCAATTGCTCTCCTTGTTGATATGCTGCACCTTGAATATCAGGATTCTTTATCTTTTGAGTATCAAATTGTGCCACTTCAACGGTGATATGGGTAATCGGAAGCAGCGAATGTACCCATTTTACTAATTTGATATGACTATCCACTTTATGCTGAGTCGAAGGGGCTAACCAGCCGTTTGGCTTCTTACGATTCAAAAATCGGGCTTTTCGATATCTTGTGTTTCGATTTCTCCGACTTCTGCGAAATTGCCTCCTCGTTGCTAACAATTCTTGAATATCCGTACGCAATTGTACTTCTGCTTCTAAAAGCACCTGATTTTTTGTGGTAGCGGATAGCCCAACATGTTTTGTTCCTGTGTCTACACCTAGAGAAATCGGTTGCTTGTATCCGCTACTACCGTATAGTAGTTGAATCGTGAACGGTGTTCTTTTTACTACTTTTGCTTTTTTGTTTTTTAACAATATCCTTGCTTTTCTTGGTGAGCACGGCATCAATGGATTGCCATGCTTATTGATCACGTACACGAACAAGGCGTGTACCTCCTTTCTCGGAGTGTTCTTCCTCTTCCCCCATGTTGGAAGGGCTTGTGATGTTGACAGCACCGTCCCTACCCATCAGGACTTTTAACCATCAACGACAGTGGCTACGAACTAGAGGAGCATTCGTAGGTGTCATGACCCTTCCAACGTAGTCCTCGAAAGACTTGGGGTAGTCAACTAGGGCTTTTTACAAGCCCCCACTTCAAAAGTCGTTAGGCTTTAAGTGGTGGGTAGTTGACCATATCTCCCTCGCTTTTTTCAACATTATATCATACGTTACTTCATCATTGACCATTTTGCGTTAAATAGTTATAGTATTAAACAGTTAAACAATTGAACAACTTGAATAGGAGGTATCAAAAGATGGAGGGAAGCATACAACAATTTATTGAGCGTTATTTATCCGTTTCGTTTCTCGTAAATAAGCGAGGGGCTGCACTAATGAAATGTGAATTAGACGATGTGACGCACGATCAATATTATGTATTGCGCTACATATATAAACGAGGGATGTGTACATCGACGGAATTAGCGGACGTGTTTGCGGTGAATAAAAGCGCGATTACTGCGATGACGAATCGCCTCGTTGAAAAAGGAATGATTGAACGAGGAAAAGATGGAGACGATCGTCGCGTCATTTCTCTTACACTGACAGAAAAAGGAAAGATATGGCTTATTGAAACAGAACAAAAAGTGTACGAACTTGTTCAGACGATGATGACGAAGCTTTCGTATGAGGAAATTGAGCAGTTTATTCAAACGTATGAAAAGTTAGCAATTATTTTGCAAGAAATGGAGGAAAACAAATGAAAGCGATCGTTCGTGGGAGATGGGTCGTTTTGCTCGCTTGGATGATAGTAGCTGTCGTGCTTGCGATGACCGCTCCGAATATGGGGCAACTTGTGCGTGAAAAAGGGCAAATTACGGTTCCAGACGGCTATTCATCTTCGCTCGCAAGCGAACTGCTAAAAGAAGTGCAAAAGCAAGAAAAGAAAGAAGAAGAAATGAGCGCTGTCCTCGTTTTCCATCGGAAAGAAAGATTACAAGAAAAAGATTGGAAAGAAATCGAGAAAGCGATTGAACAGCTGCAAGCGAACAAAAAGGCGATCGGAGTGACGCAAGTTGTGTCGCCGTTCGATAATGATCAATTGAAAGAAAAGCTCGTTGCAAAAGACGGGACGACTGTCCTTGTCTCGCTCCAATTAGAACGAAATGGGCGGACAGCAAAAGAAATGAGCAAAGCGCTTTATGATGCAATCAAACATATTCAAGTGCCGCACTATTATACGAGCAACTGGATGATTGACGAAGATGTCGTACAAAGTTCACAAGAAGGATTGAAAAAAACAGAAGGCATTACGGTCGTGTTTATTTTAATTGTTTTATTTCTTGTATTTCGTTCGCTCGTTGCTCCGTTTGTGCCGTTGCTGACGGTTGGATTGACGTATATCGTATCGCAATCTGTTGTTGCTTTTCTTGTCGATCGAGTGGACTTTCCGCTTTCTACGTTTACGCAAACATTTTTAGTTGCCGTTTTGTTCGGGATTGGAACGGATTATTGTATTTTATTGTTAAGCCGCTTTAAAGAAGAATTAGCGAAACGAGAAGACCGAACAGAAGCGATTATCGCCACGTATAAGACGGCTGGAAAGACGGTTATTTTCAGCGGACTGGCGGTCATGATCGGCTTTGCATCAATTGGGCTGTCAACATTTAAACTGTATCAGTCCGCATCAGCTGTAGCAGTCGGTGTCGTCGTATTGCTTGTTGCCCTTATTACGCTTGTACCATTTTTTATGGCTACACTTGGTGAAAAACTTTTTTGGCCGATGAAAGGGGCGCTTGAACATAAGCCGAGCAAATTATGGGATATCGCAGGTCGTTTTTCTTTCGCTCGTCCACTATGGGCGCTTGCGATCGTGGCAGTTATGACATTGCCGATTTTATTGACGTATGACGGCAAGCTTTCTTTTAATTCGATGGCGGAAATCGGGGATCGTTACGCGTCTGTTAAAGCATTTAACATCATTTCAGCCCACTTTAGTGAAGGGGAAGCGATGCCGACGAAAATCGTCATGAAAAATGATGAAGCGATGGATGATGAACAATATTACTACTTAATTGAAAAAATTAGTCGCGAAGTGGCAAATATTGATGGTGTGGAAGCTGTTCGTTCAGTAACTCGCCCGCTTGGAGAGCCAATTGATCAATTGTTTGTGACAAAGCAAGCGGAACAGTTAAAAGATGGACTTGGAAAAGGAGCGGACGGCATCGGGCAAATTCGTTCTGGTTTAAGTGAAGCGAGCGGCGAAATGGCGAAGTCAGCTCCGAAGCTAGAGCAAGCGACCGGAGGTATTCGCGAACTTGTTAACGGGACGATGAAGCTAAAAACAGGAGTGGGCGACTTGCAGCAAGCATTGAAGCAGCTCGAAGATGGGGTGCGAAGCGGAGCGATCGGAGCTGCTGATCTTGAAAAAGGGTTACAGACGATACAAGCGAATATGAAAAAAGTGCATGATGGGGCAAACGAGTTGCGAAGAGGATATGAACAAGCAACTGGTGGGCTACGTCAGTTGAGCGAACAATATAAACAAATGGAAGCAGGACTTACTGCGATTTCGAAACAATTGCCGCTTCTTTCTCAGTCGCTCAATCGCATGGAAGACCGTCATGCCGGTTTGCGCGAAGATGCCGAATATGCGAGCGTGAAGCAAGCGATTGAACAAATGGGGACACAAATGAACGCATTATCTAGTGCGCTCGTTCAAGTGAACGACGCTCTGCAACGTATTCAACGCGGCTTACAGCAAGCAAACGAATCGTTTGCGACAGTAGCGAATGGACAGCGGGCGCTTATTACGGGAATGGATCAATTGATCGATGGACTTGGAAAACTTCGTCACGGATTAGAGCAAGCAGCGGATGGTCAAGGTCAAATCGTGCAACGATTGCCAGAAGTGACAAATGGATTAGCGAAGGTGAACGAAGGTCAACAGCAGCTATTAGCTGGCTTTTCGCAACTGAACAACCAAATGGATCAACTTATTTCGGGATTAAACCAAAGTGTCGATGGTTTACAACAAGTAGAAAATGGATTACAGTCGGCGAAACAGTACGTTTCAGAACTAGCGAACGCACCAGATGAAGAAATGGCGGGATGGTATATGCCGCCACAATTGTTGACGAGCAAGGAATTTGCCCAAGCGAAGGAAGAATATATGTCGAAAGATGGAAAAGTTATAACGTTTGATGTTGTTTTTTCATCCAATCCGTATGAAACGACGACGATGGAAAAAATCGCACAAGTGAAGGAAGCGATCGCTCGGGCGGTGAACGGTACGAAGCTTGAGCATGCGAAAGTGGGCGTTGGTGGCGTGACGAGCATTTATTCCGATTTGCGCGACATTTCTGCCGCTGATTATGCCCGAACATCTGTATTTATGCTTGCGGGCATTGCTGTCATTTTAATCATTCTTCTTCGCTCGTTTATTATGCCAGTATATTTAATGTTATCCCTAATTTTAACATATTATACATCGATGGCGTTTACTGAACTTGTGTTTGTCGATGTGCTCGGATACGAAGGGATAAACTGGGCTGTTCCGTTTTTCGCATTCGTCATTTTAATGGCGCTCGGTATTGACTACAGCATTTTCTTAATGGACCGCTTTAACGAATACCGTGACAAAACGGTGCAAGAAGCGATGCTTGAAGCGATGCGCCATATGGGAACGGTCATTATTTCTGCCGCTGTCATTTTAGGAGGAACGTTTGCGGCGATGTATCCGTCCGGGGTTTTGTCGCTATTACAAATTGCAACGATTGTTTTAACAGGGTTATTTTTATACGCCCTTGTCGTTTTGCCGTTATTTATTCCAATAATGGCGAAAACGTTTGGGCGGGCCAACTGGTGGCCATTTATAAAATAAGAGCGGGATCATGCCCGCTCTTTTGTGATATAATGTGAAAAATAGTTGTTGGAGTGAAACGAAGTGAGAAAAATGAATATGTCTGAACTAAACGATTGGATTTTTTCACGCAAAGGAAGCGTCGAGCGAGAAATATTAGCAGCCGGAAGAAAACAACGTGTGCGTTTGCGCCCACGCGACAAAGAAGAAATGCGTATATTAGATGAACTATGCATAAAACGATGGAAAAAAGCTGAACAAGAAGGAAAAATTCGATATTTGAACGAACGAGTGTGGTATTATGAATTCGATTAAAGAGGCGAAAGAAAAGCTACAATTCCTTCGAACGAAAACATCTTTTGAAAAAATGGTTCAAGTTACAGCCATTTTAACTAAGCTGTTAGAGCCGTATCGCATACGCCCGATTATTGTTGGGGGGCTTGCTGTGGAAATATATACGCGCGGCGATTATACGACCGTAGACATTGACTTAATTGTTAGTGATCGTGAAAAAGCAGGGCAATTGCTCACTCAACTTGGTTTTGTTCCGTCGGGGAGACACTGGTATCATGATGAATTGTTTGTTAGTGTTGAAATTCCAAATGATATGTTGGAAGATGCTGATGATGATAAAGTAATTGAGTTGATGTTAGAAGATGGTTTGTCTGTTTATGTCATTGGAATTGAAGATATTATACTAGACCGTTTGCGAGCTTGCGTACATTGGAAATCAAGCTCCGATTGTGAATGGGCAAGAAGGATGTTTCTTCTTCATAAAGAGCGATTGCATTTCACATATATGGAACATGTAGCTGAAAAAGACGGAACGATCAAACAATTAAAGGAATGGCTATAAATAAGAGCGGGATCATGCCGCTCTTATTTTCGTATATCTTTTCATATATCTGCAAATCGTGGTAAGATAAAAGGTAGAATTTTGCCGAAACGGGAGATCGGCTGAATGGGGGAAACGGTTTGAAGGATCAGCATAAAACACGTATCACAGTAGACATATACGGACAGCAATACTCGATTGTTGGAACAGAAAGTTCTAGTCACATTCGGCTCGTTGCTTCCATCGTTGATGATAAAATGCGTGAAATTAGCGCAAAAAATCCAACGCTTGATACGAGCAAGCTTGCTGTACTAACGGCTGTGAATATCGTTCATGAATATATTAAACTAAAAGATGAATACGAACGTCTTTTGCGAAAAATGAATAAAGAAAAGGATGATGACAGCGATGATTGATTTGCTCATTTGCTTCATCCTTCTTATGGGGCTAATGATCGGGTTGAAACGAGGATTTATTTTGCAATTCATTCATATGACAGGCTTTTTGATTGCGTTTATCGTTGCATATAAATATTATGCCGAACTAGCTCCAAGGCTGAAGTTATGGGTGCCATATCCAAGCTTTGGAGATGGTGAAACGATGAAATTGCTCATTGAAAGCACTAACTTAGATGAAGCATACTATCGTGCGATTGCGTTCGCGATGCTGTTTTTTGTGACGAAAATAGTGATGCAAATTATCGGTTCCATGCTAGATTTTGTTGCTCAGCTGCCGCTTTTAAAAAGCGTAAACCGTTGGGCTGGCGGAGCACTTGGGTTTGTTGAAGTATATTTGCTTGTATTCGTGCTTTTATATGTCAGTGCGCTCGTCCCTGTTTCTACGATTCAACAACCGCTTCGCGACTCATTCATCGCAAGTTTAATCGTCAAACATACACCGATTTTATCGGATTTTGTAAAGCAGATGCTCGTGCAATATATGGCGTAAAACTTCTCCATTTGCGAGAAGTTTTTTCGTCAAAAGGAAGGGGATCAAATGGAAAAAAGTAAAAAAGAAGCGATCCGTTTGCTCGAAACGATCGCTTTATATATGGAAATTAAAGGGGAAAACCCATTTAAAGTGTCAGCTTTTCGCAAAGCAGCTTCAGCGTTAGAGCGAGATGAACGCGCTTTGACCGACATTGATGATTTTACGTCTATTGCTGGCATCGGAAAAGGAACAGCTGCTGTGTTGCAACAATGGTTACAAACGGGTACGTCCGATGTGCTTGAACAGTTAAAAAAAGAAATTCCAGCAGGTCTATTTCCACTTTTAAAATTGCCGGGATTGGGCGGCAAAAAAATTGCCAAACTGTATCATGAGCTAGGCGTGACCGATATAGAAGCGTTAAAAGAAGCTTGTTTAGCCCAACGTGTGCGGCAATTAAGCGGTTTTGGTGCAAAAACAGAAGAAAACATTTTAGCGGCGCTTGCTCATATGGACGCACGCCCTGAACGTTTACCGATTGCCTTTATGCTTGAAGTCGCCTCCGATATCGAACGACAGCTCGAGAACATGGATGGTATGGATCGTTTTTCAAGAGCAGGAAGCTTGCGGCGTGTATGCGAGACGATAAAAGATTTAGATTTTATTATCGCCACGACAGATGATGCCCTCGTTCGCAAGCAGCTATTGCAGCTAGAACGTATTCATGACGTTGTCGCTAACGGTGAAACAAAAGTATCGCTACAACTGCAATACGATTATATTGTCAACGTTGATTTTCGCCTCGTTTCTCCCCAACATTTTGCGACGACACTTCATCATTTTACTGGTTCGAAAGATCATAACGTTCGCATGCGCCAGTTAGCGAAGGAGCGGGGAGAAAAAATTAGCGAGTATGGTGTAGAAAACGTACAAACAGGTGAAGTGAAAACGTTTGAAACGGAAGAACAATTTTTTGCTTATTTTCATTTGCCGTTTATTCCCCCAGAAATGCGGGAAAGCGGAAAAGAAGTCGAAGCGTACGACGGAACACCGCTCATTTCCTTATCCGATATACGTGGAGACTTGCATGTGCACACGACGTGGAGCGATGGGGCGTTTTCGATTCAACAAATGGCAGAAGCGTGCCGTAAAAAAGGATACCGCTATATGGCAGTTACGGATCATTCGCAATTTTTGAAAGTTGCGAATGGGTTGACTGTTGAACGACTTAAGCGGCAGCAAGAAGAAATTGCTCGATTGAACGAAACATATGATGACTTTGTTATTTTATCTGGTATTGAAATGGATATTTTGCCAGACGGTACGTTAGATTTTTCAGATGATGTACTACAAACTGTAGACTTTGTTATCGCATCGATTCATTCTGCTTTTTCACAGCCGCAAGAAACGATTATGAAGCGATTAAAAGAGGCGCTTTTGAATCCGTATGTGCACATGATTGCTCATCCAACTGGGAGGTTAATTGGTGAACGTAGCGGATACGATGTAAACATAGACGAATTGCTTCAACTTGCGAAAGAAACAAATACAGTGCTAGAACTGAATGCGAATCCACACCGTCTCGATTTAACGTATGCCTATTTACAAAAGGCGCAACAGCTTGGTGTGAAAATCGCCATTAATACGGATGCGCACAACGTTCGTATGCTCGATGATATGAAGCTCGGGGTTGCATTTGCGCGCAAAGGTTGGATTCGAAAAGAAACAGTTATTAATACGTGGGATATTGAACAGTTGAAGTCTTTTTTGCGAAAATGAACAGCTGGAGGGTTGACAGTGCATTTAAAAACGTTACACATTGTTGAGTTTGATAAAGTGAAAGCACAGCTTGCTTCACATGTATCATCTTCGTTAGGAAAAGAGAAAGTCGAAGCGCTTAAGCCATCATCACGCTTTGAAGAAGTAGTGCGTTGGCAAGAAGAAACGGACGAAGCGGCGACCGTTCTCCGTTTACGTGGCCACGTGCCGCTCGGCGGCATATTTGATGTGCGGCCGCAAACGAAGCGCGCACGTATCGGAGGGGTGCTAAGCCCACATGAATTGCTTGATGTTGCAAGCACGATGCGAGCGGCGAGACAATTAAAAAAATTTGTAGAAGGAACAGAGGCAGAACTTACGTATATGATGGCATATGCCGAGCAAATCGTTCCGCTCATTGAACTTGAGCAACATATATACCGCTGTATTGATGAAGGTGGGGAAATACTTGACGGGGCGAGCGATCGCCTGCGTTCATTGCGCCAACAGTTGCGTGCGATTGAAGGAAGGGTGCGCGATAAACTAGAGAGCATTATTCGCTCATCATCTGCGCAAAAAACATTATCGGATGCGATTATCACTATTCGCAACGATCGCTACGTCATTCCAGTAAAGCAAGAATATCGCCATACGTACGGCGGCATTGTACATGATCAATCGTCATCTGGTGCCACATTGTTTATCGAACCGCAGTCGGTTGTCGAATTAAACAACGAGCTCCAACAATTGCGCATGAAAGAAAAACAAGAAGTGGAGCGAATTTTAAGTGAATTGTCAGCTTTTGTTGGCGAGTTAGCGACAACAATTATGGAAAACGTTGAAGTGCTTGCGCAGCTTGACTTTTTGTTTGCGAAAGCAAAATATGCAAAGGCGATCAAAGCAACAAAACCGACGATGAACGAGCGCGGATATATTCGTCTCATCCAAGCTCGCCATCCGCTCATTTCGCCTGATCAAGTTGTCCCAAATGATATTGAACTAGGAAGCGATTACACGACGATGGTCATTACAGGACCGAATACAGGGGGAAAAACGGTCACTTTAAAAACGATCGGCTTATTTACGATTATGGCGCAAGCAGGGCTACACGTTCCGGCGCTAGATGGATCACAATTAGCTGTATTCCGTGCCGTATATGCTGACATTGGAGACGAACAGTCGATTGAACAAAGTTTAAGTACGTTTTCGTCACATATGGTCAATATCGTTGACATTTTAAAACAAGTGGACGAGCATAGCCTCGTTTTGTTTGACGAGCTCGGAGCAGGAACAGATCCGCAAGAAGGTGCTGCGTTAGCGATTGCCATTTTAGACGAAGTGCACAACTTAGGCGCGCGCGTCGTAGCGACAACGCACTATCCAGAATTAAAAGCATACGGTTACAATCGCCGAGGTGTGATGAATGCAAGTGTCGAATTTGACATCGAAACGTTAAGTCCAACGTATAAACTATTGATCGGCATTCCAGGACGAAGCAATGCGCTCGACATTTCTCGTCGCCTCGGATTAGACGAGCATATTATTGCGCGTGCCCGTACGTACATTAGCGCCGAAAGCAATGAAGTTGAAAATATGATTGCTTCCCTAGAACAGAGCAAGAAGCGGGCTGAGGAAGAATGGGAGAAGGCTGAGCGGCTCCGTCACGAAGCAGAGCAATTGAGAAATGAACTAGAAAGGCAGTGGAACGAGCTGAATGAACAGCGCGATCGCTTGTTGGAAAAAGCGAAAGAGCAAGCTGAAGAAATTGTAAAAAAAGCGATGAAAACAGCGGACGAAGTCATTCAACATTTGCGCGATATGCAAAAACAGCAAGCGGCTGTCTTAAAAGAACACGAACTTATTCATGCACGTAAAAAGTTAGAAGAAGCGATTCCACAACTGAACACAAAAAAGAAAGAAACCGTGCAAAAACTTAACCATCCTTTACATCCAGGTGATGAAGTGAAAGTCATTCATCTGAATCAAAAAGGGCAGCTTATTGAAAAAGTATCGGATAAAGAATGGATCGTCCAAATCGGCATTTTAAAAATGAAAGTGCACGAAGAGAACTTGCAGTACGTAAGCAGTCCAACGCCGATCGAAACGAAGCCGGTAGCGACGATTAAAGGAAGGGATCACTACGTTCCGCTGGAGTTGGATTTGCGAGGTGAGCGATATGAAGACGCGTTACTTCGTGTCGAAAAGTATATTGATGATGCGGTCCTTGCTGGGTATCCACGCGTCTCTATTATTCACGGAAAGGGAACAGGCGCGCTTCGGAAAGGAGTACAACAATATTTACAAAACCATCGCTCAGTAAAAAGCATTCGTTTTGGTGAGGCGACTGAAGGGGGAACAGGCGTCACCATCGTCGAATTAAAATAACAGGAGGAACTATGGGCGCTTTTTGGGAAAATGAAATGATTCATATTGCTGCTAATTTTAGCGTTGTTATTTTATGTTTAGTTTTATTTTTAGCTATTTTTGAACTTGTGACGAAATATAAAAATTGGGAAGAAATCAAAAAAGGAAATATGGCAGTAGCGATGGCGACCGGGGGGAAAATATTTGGTATTGCAAACATTTTCCGTTACGCGATTGACCATCACGATTCGCTTTTAACGATGATCGGATGGGGAGTTTATGGCTTCGTCTTACTGCTCATCGGCTATTTCATTTACGAGTTTTTAACGCCAAAGTTCAATATTGATGATGAAATTGCTAACGACAATCGAGCGGTAGGATTTATTTCTATGATCATCTCGATCGGTTTATCGTTTGTAATCGGGGCAAGTATACGTTGAGAGGAGAAAAAAATGGAAACGCTAGCGAAAGTATTGCTCGTATTGTGCGGTGTATTTTTGCTTGTTGGTGTCATATACTTGATGTTTTTCGCATAAAAGGGTGTCAAGAGGCATCCTTTCTTTATTTTTTGATACAAAAATTTCTGAAAATATTATAAAATATAAATAATCTTATAACAAAGGGGGAAACGATATGGAGAAGCCATGGCTAGCGTTATATCCTCAACAAGTTCCTCATTCCATTGATTATCCGCGCAAGCCGTTGCAACAATTTTTGAGGGAAGCGGCGGAACAGTTTCCGCACAAAACAGCTATTCACTTTTTGGGGAAGGAGCTGACATATAAAGAAATATATGAGCAGGCGATCAAGCTAGCCTCATATTTGCAACAGCTCGGGTTACAAAAAGGGGATCGCGTATCCATTATGTTGCCGAATTGTCCGCAAGCTGTCATCAGTTACTACGCTGTTTTGTTTGCTGGTGGCATCGTTGTTCAAACGAACCCGTTATATACGGAGCGAGAGTTAGAATATCAGTTAAATGACAGTGGTGCAAAAATCATTATTGCTCTCGATTTGCTCTATCCGCGCATCATGAAAGTGAAAGCGCATACAAAAATGGAACATATGATCATAACGAGCATAAAAGATTACTTACCTTTTCCAAAAAATGTATTGTATCCACTCGTTCAAAAGAAGCAAACAGGGATGATTGTACGCGTCAAACATGAAGGGGACTGCCACTTATTTACGAAGGCATTGTCTCTTGCAACTGGTGAAGTCATAGAGACAGACGTGAACCCGATGGAAGATGTTGCCCTCCTCCAATATACTGGCGGAACGACCGGGTTTCCAAAAGCTGCTATGTTAACACATTACAACTTAACAGCAAACACGTTTATGTGTACGAAATGGATGTATAAATGCGAGCGCGGTAACGAATCGATTCTCGGTGTGCTTCCGTTTTTCCACGTGTATGGAATGACGGCTGTCATGAACTTATCCATTATGGAAGGATATAAAATGATTTTACTGCCGAAGTTTGACGTAGAAACGACGTTAAAAACGATTGAAAAGCAAAAACCGACATTGTTTCCTGGGGCGCCGACCATCTATATCGCGCTATTGAATCATCCAGATTTAAGGAAATATAATTTATCGTCCATTAAAATATGCATTAGTGGTTCAGCTCCTCTCCCGGTCGAAGTACAAGAGCAATTTGAAGCGGTGACAGGTGGAAAAATTATTGAAGGATACGGGCTAACTGAAGCCTCTCCCGTGACGCATTCCAATTTCATTTGGGATGGAAAGCGAATAAAAGGAAGTATCGGTGTCCCTTGGCCAGATACAGAGGCGATGATCGTATCATTAGAGACAGGAGAACGAGCTAATGTGAATGAAATCGGTGAAATTGTTGTTCGTGGACCACAAATTATGAAAGGATATTGGAATCGTCCAGAAGAAACCGCTGCGACGCTTCGTGACGGTTGGTTATATACAGGCGACCTAGGTTATATGAACGAAGAAGGATATTTCTTTGTTGTAGATCGAAAGAAAGATATGATTATCGCCAGCGGCTATAACGTATATCCACGAGAAGTGGAAGAAGTGTTATATGAGCATCCAAAAGTGCAAGAAGCTGTCGTCATCGGTGTGCCAGATGCTTATCGTGGCGAGACGGTAAAAGCGTTTGTTGTGCTCAAGGAAGGAGAGACGTGCACAGAAGAAGAGCTTGACCAATTTATGAGAAGTAAATTGGCAGCTTATAAAGTGCCTCGCATTTATGAATTTAGAAAAGAGCTACCAAAAACAGCTGTAGGGAAAATATTGCGACGTGCGCTCGTCGAGGAGGAAAAAGAAAAGCAAAAATAGCCTTTGGACGTTTTTTTCTTGACACGCTTTTTGCCTCTCTTTAAAATAAAAATATGAATGATTATTCATTCATATTTTTGAAAGGGAGAATGCAAAGTTGAAACGTGACAAACCAAAGTTTAAACAAATTATTGATGCAGCTGTGATTGTCATTGCTGAAAACGGCTACCATCAAGCGCAAGTATCGAAAATCGCAAAGCAAGCAGGTGTAGCTGATGGTACAATTTACTTGTATTTTAAAAATAAAGAAGATATTTTAATCTCATTGTTCCAAGAAAAAATGGGCTACTTTATTGAAAAAATTGAAGAAGAAATAGAAGGAATTTCGAGCCCATCGGAGAAATTGTTCTTGTTGATTCAAAAGCATTTCGAAATGCTAGCGGCAGATCCACATTTAGCGATTGTTACTCAGTTGGAGCTTCGCCAATCGAATAAGTCATTACGTCTGAAAATTAATGAAATTTTGAAACGATACTTAAAAGTCGTCGATCATATTGTGCAAGAAGGCATTGATAAAGGGGAATTTCGCCCGAATTTAGATGTAAGGCTTGCGCGCCAAATGATCTTTGGGACGATTGACGAAATGGTGACGACATGGGTAATGAATGAGCAAAAATACGATCTCGTCGCATTAGCGAAGCCGGTTCATCAACTGTTAACGAAAGGTTGTTGTACATAAGGTACAACAACCTTCCGACATACATGAAGGAGGGGGAATCATGTTTTCCGTTCAACAAGAGGGGCATGTCGCGGTGTTAACACTTCACCGACCGCCAGCGAATGCATTGGCATCTTCTGTTTTGAAAGAGCTTTCAGAACGACTTGATGCCTTTAAGGAAGATGATCAAGTACGTGTCATTATTCTTCATGGGGAAGGAAGATTTTTTTCCGCTGGCGCCGATATTAAAGAATTTACAGCGATTGAAACGAGCGAACAAGCAGCGGAACTTGCTCGTGCCGGTCAACAAGTAATGGAAAAAGTTGAACAGTTTCCGAAACCAATTATTGCAGCGATTCACGGTGCTGCCCTCGGTGGGGGACTCGAGTTGGCTATGAGTTGCCATCTACGTATTGTAGCGGAAAACGCCAAACTCGGTTTACCAGAGTTGCAGCTTGGTATTATACCAGGATTTGCTGGAACGCAACGCTTATTGCGTCACGTCGGTATGGCGAAGGCGCTCGAAATGATGTGGACAAGCGAGCCGATCACAGGGATTGAAGCTGTACAATGGGGATTAGCGAACAAAGCAGTGCCAGAAGAACTGTTGCTCGATACAGCGAAACAAATCGCACAAAAAATTGCCCAAAAGAGCCCGATTTCCGTTCAAGCAGTGTTGCAACTTGTGAATGAAGCGCGAACAAAGTCGTTCCATGAATGTGTGGAAAAAGAGGCGCAACTCTTTGGGCAAGTGTTTGTGACTGATGATGCAAAAGAAGGTATTGCGGCATTTATTGAGAAACGAACACCTCAGTTTCGAGGAAAATAAAAGGGGGAGAGACGTATGAACATTTTCGTATTGATGAAACGTACATTTGATACGGAAGAAAAAATTGTCATTCAAAACGGAAAAGTAAATGAAGAAGGAGCGGAGTTTATTATTAATCCGTACGATGAATATGCGATTGAAGAAGCAATTCAAGTACGTGATCAACATGGTGGCGAAGTAACAGTTGTTACAATTGGCAACGAAGATGCGGAAAAAGAGCTTCGTACTGCGCTTGCGATGGGAGCAGATAAGGCGGTGCTCATCAACGTTGAAGACGATGTAGAGCATCGCGATCAATATACAACAGCAAAGGTGCTTGCGCAATATTTAAAAGATAAAGAAGCTGATTTAATTTTAGCTGGGAACGTAGCAATTGACGGTGGTTCTGGCCAAGTTGGTCCGCGTGTTGCCGAATTGCTAGGCATCCCATATGTGACGACCATTACGAAGTTGGAAATTGATGGAATGAATGTAAAGGTCGTGCGTGATGTTGAAGGGGACGAGGAAGTTATTGAAGCATCGTTACCGCTATTAGTGACGGCACAACAAGGTTTAAATGAGCCGCGTTATCCGTCATTACCGGGCATTATGAAGGCGAAAAAGAAGCCGCTTGAAGAGTTAGAGCTCGATGATTTAGATTTGGAAGAAGAAGATGTAGAGGCGAAGACGAAAACGATTGAAATCTTTTTACCACCGAAAAAAGAAGCGGGAAAAATTTTGCAAGGAGATATGGCCGACCAAGTAAAAGAACTCGTTTCACTGCTTCATACAGAAGCGAAAGTCATTTAATAGGGGGATGGGGAGCATGGCAAGAAAAGTATTAACATTAGCAGAAGTGCGCGATGGAGCGTTGCGCAACGTATCATTTGAAGCGATTGCAGCTGCAAAGACGATCGCTGAAGGTGGGGAAGTTGTTGCTGTCGTTGTCGGAGCGAGCGTTCGCTCGTTAGCTAACGAACTCATTGCTTACGGCGCAGATCGTGTTGTTGTCGTTGAACATGAAAAGTTAGCGACATATACGCCAGATGGCTATGCCCAGGCGCTGCAAGCTGTTGTCGAGCAAGAGAAGCCAGAAGGAATTGTATTTGGACATACTGCACTCGGCAAAGATTTATCTCCGAAACTTGCGGCTAAATGGCAATCTGGGCTCGTTTCTGATGTCGTCGCTGTCGAAGAAACAGGGGGGAATATCGTCTTTACAAGACCTATTTATTCTGGTAAAGCATTTGAAAAGAAAATTGTTACAGACGGTTTAATGTTTGTTACCGTTCGTCCGAACAACATCGCTCCGCTTGAAAAAGACGAAAGTCGTACAGGTGATGTCGGCGCTGTTCATGTAGAAATTAAAGATTTGCGTACGATCGTCCGTGAAGTTGTACGTAAAACAGCTGAAGGCGTCGATTTATCTGAAGCGAAAGTCATTGTTGCAGGCGGTCGAGGCGTGAAAAGTGCCGAAGGATTTGAACCGTTGAAAGAGTTAGCGCGTGTGCTTGGTGGTGCAGTCGGAGCATCACGTGGGGCTTGTGATGCAGGATATTGTGATTATTCGCTTCAAATTGGTCAAACAGGAAAAGTCGTTACGCCAGATTTATATATCGCATGCGGCATTTCAGGAGCTATTCAACATTTAGCAGGAATGTCGAACTCAAAAGTCATTGTAGCGATTAATAAAGACCCAGAAGCTAACATTTTTAAAGTGGCAGACTACGGAATTGTCGGTGATTTATTCGAAGTCGTTCCGCTTTTAATTGAAGAATTTAAAAAAATAAAAATACATGCATAAGGCAGAGCATCATGCTTTGCCTTTTCTTTGCGGCATATTTTTTCGTGGGATGGAAATAGTAGAAGCGAAGCAAATCATTGGCGTGATGGATACGTTCAATGGTATACTATGTGCATGGCATTGAAATATGTGAGGAGGAATGAACAAATGGCAATTGTAAATGCAACAGACTCAACTTTTGTAAATGAGGTAAAAGATGGTGTTGTGCTCGTAGATTTTTGGGCTCCATGGTGCGGACCTTGCAAAATGATTGCACCTGTATTAGAAGAAGTAGATCGTGAGCTCGGTGACAAAGTAAAAATTGTAAAAGTAAACGTTGATGATAATCCTGAAACTGCAGGAAAATACGGTGTGATGAGCATTCCAACACTGTTTGTCTTTAAAAACGGTGAAGTCGTTGATAAAACAGTCGGTTTCCAACCGAAAGAATCGCTTGTCGGTCTTCTAAGCAAACATTTATAATTTATCGACCTCGGATCATATGCCGAGGTCTTTTTTTTTTTTTTAAAATCATTGACATTGAAAATCGTTCTCCTCTATAATGATAACGGTTAATGATAATCGTTATCAAAAAAAGGGGGATACATACGCAATGAAAAAACGTCGACTAAAAGCTGTATTTGCTATGTTTTTATTAGCAGGAGGTGTGCTTGCTGGTTGCGGTCAGGAGAAGACAGAGACGACGGAGAAGAAAGAAGAAACGAAAGTAGAAGAGCAAAAAGAGGAGCAACAGCCTGCTGAAGCGGAGCAAGCGGAAGAGCAAGTAAACGTTCAAGCTCTCCTTGATGCTTACAAAGCAATAAAAACAGAAACAGACAAAGCGAAGGAAGGACAGCCTGTCGACTGGAGCATTGTAGAAAAAACATATACAGAGCAGTTGCAAAAACCGATGAACGAACTAGATGGGACGTTTGCTCAAACGGTTGAAGCAGCCATCCAAGGCGGAAAAAGCGGGGAGTTAAACGTTCATCCAGCACGTCAAATTGTAGATAAAGTGACGCAATCATATTTTTACCAATTACAAAAGAAACTACAAAAAGACGTTGTCGCTGCACTTGAAGCTGGCGATCAGCAAAAAGCAACAACGTTGTTTGAACAAATTAAGTTACTCGCGGCAGAAGTTTTCGTTCCAACAGCAATGAAGCGTGATGAATATTATCAATTGACGGGAGAATCTAGCCTTGAGCAAAGCATTAACGCTGGTTTAGCAGCTCAAGAAGAAGCATTAAAAGCAAACAACGTAGACGATTTTAAAGTGTACATTCAGTTGACGGACAAATCAATTTATCGTAGTTACTACTTGGCATCTAAATCATACGCTGAGAAAATTGAAGCGGGTGTAAAAGAAGGTAAGCCGGAAGATGAACTAAAAGGTCAGCAGGCAGAAGCGTGGGGCTTTCTCCAAGCGATCAAAGGCTCTTTATCTGAAGGGGATGAAGCTGCTGCAGCACGTTTAGATGAAATTTTGTCGTTGAATAACGATTATAAAAACATTCAAGCAGAAGAAGTAAGTGCGTTATACGCAAAAGCGTTGTTTGGCAAAATGAAAGGCTATCATGAGAAAGCACCAGCGCAATTAGATGAAAACAATATTGTGGAAGCGAAAGTGAAAGCATTAGAAGGAAATATGTTCTTAAAGGCGATCGAGTTAGATGTCAAAACAAAACTAGGTGAGCAGAAGGCAGCGGAAGTGTTTGCGACAGCAGAAAAATGGTATAACGCGATCGCAGAAAACAAAAAGGACGAAGCTGCTCAGCATAGTAAAGCTGTGCTTGACGCTGTAAGTGCTATTGTTCAATAAAACAAAAAAGGCCGCGCATAACACGCGGCTTTTTTGTTGTGATACAATAGTAGCGCATAAACGATAAGGGAGTTAAACAAATGAAAAAAATATGTATTACAGGTGGAGCAGGATTCATCGGTAGTCATTTAGGGAAGAGATTGCTTGAGCTTGGACATGAGCTGATCGTCATCGACAATTTTCATCCATACTATTCAACGTGTCGGAAACAACGACAACTTCAACAAATGAAAGATGTCGGTTTTTTTCATTTCTACAACACAAATATCCTTCAGCTTGATGAGTTAAAACATATTTTTTTCGAGCATCAACCGGATGTTGTCTTTCATTTGGCTGCGCTACCTGGCGTACAGCCATCGTTAACGGATCCGCTCACATATATTGACTATGATGTGAAAGGAACGGTAAACGTACTACAAGCGGCTGGAGAAGTAGGGGTACAGCACGTATTATTTGCTTCCTCTTCTTCTGTATATGGCAATCAATCATGTCAGCCGCTAAAAGAAAATATGGCAAACGGGCACGTCATTTCCCCTTATGCCGCAGCGAAATATAGCGCAGAGTCGTTTTGCTATGCCTATGCACATATATACGGCTATATGGTGACGATTTTCCGCTACTTCACTGTATACGGACCATGGGGACGGCCGGATATGGCGATTAGCACATTTATTAGGAAATTGTTGCGAAATGAACCGATTACAGTATATGGAGATCATACAGCTCGTGATTATACGTTTATTGATGACATTGTGGATGGGATGATTCGAGCGTTAGAACGAGAAGGAGAAAGTGATGTGTTTAATCTCGGTGCTGGTCAGCCGGTCACGATGAAACAACTACTTGCTGAGTTGCGTACACATTTTCCGTATATGCGTGTTCATTATGAAACGCCGCGGCTTGGTGATGTCGTAGCAACGTGGGCGGACATAACAAAGGCAAAAGAAGAAATTGGATATATGCCGCGCACATCGTTCTGTGAAGGATTAGCGAAAACGATCGAATGGGCGAAGCAATATGAAAAATAAAAAACTGAAAATAGTGATACGGTGCATTAGTCTTTTATTTATTGCGGCATTTATATGGATGACCGTTCGACATTTTGATGTCCAACTGTTGTTTAGTCTTATACACAACCTTGTTGCACAGCCGTGGCGTACGGGCTATATGGTAGCGATGTATGGACTTGCTTTCGTTTTTCGAGCGTTAGCATGGCATTTATATTTGCTACATGCTCGTTTCCAGACGTGTTTAGACGGTTTATTTGCAAGTTTATTTATTAACCACATTTCTCCGATAAAAGTTGGGGATGTTGCGCGCATAGGGGTTTGTGCAACAAAAGAGCGCATGCCATTCCCTATTGTCGCTCAATCTGTCGTTGTGTTGCGTCTCCTTGATTTGCTCGTTTTGTTTTTGTTTGCTTTGATTGGTGCGATTGTTTATATGCATACGATGACAAATTCGTTTCTTCTTTTTCCGCTTATCCTTGGCGGTGCGTCCGTCGTGTTTGTTGTGCTTATACGCATGTTCCCGTCATGTCTTCAAAAACATAAGCAACATTGGAACATGGTATATCATCGTCGTCGCTTCGTACCCATTTTAGTTGCTGTCGTATTAAGCTGGATATGTGAAGCTGTTGTGTTATTTGAAATGGCGAAAATGGTTGCTTTCCCTCTTTCGTTTTCGGAAGCGCTGTGGGTTAATAGTATGGCGGTTGGTGGACAAGTATTTCAAATGACACCGGGGGGATTAGCGACGTATGAAGCAGTGATGGCATTTGCGTTAACGCGCATTCACTCAAATTGGGAACAAGCTTATATACTTGCGTTAGTGACGCATTTGTTTAAATTTTTATTTTCTTATGTCGTCGGGATATATGTGTGGTGGCGTATCCCGACGTTATGGGCATTCGTTCGAAAGGAGAGAGCAGCGTGAAAAAAGCGTCGAAAATTGAAAAGATCGCCGCAAGATGTTGGAATTTGTTGAATGAAGGGAAACCGTTTACTCCGATTTTTGTCGTAGGAACGATGCTTATTTTCCATTTGTCTGACGGCGTCACGTTAGAGGAAACGAAGCGATGGTTCAGTAGTTTTTTACTTACTGTTCCTCTTTTTGTACTATACTACGTATATGACTATCCGTTATTTTTACGTAATTATTTATGGGTTCCTTATGTGCTTTTTTTAATTGTTTGGTCGTTCGTTCCAACAAGCTTACTTTTGCTTGCCGTTAGCCTTTATTTCTTTTTCACCGTTTTCTTTTGGGGAACGTTGTATTACCATTTACGAATTGGAACGACATGGTTGAATTTTACTCGTTTCTGGAAATTGGTGTTAAAAAACAGCGATTCGACAAGCGGAAATGCGCAAGAGCAGTTGCCGAAAGTGTTGTTGCTTCTTTCTGTATGGGAATATGGCGTGCAGCATAGCGTACATGTACCGTCACTTAGTGTGTTTTATATGTTTGTTTTCGCATGGTCATTTCTGTTGCACCGATATTTATTTGATTGGAAACCGAAAGTCATCGATCACTATACGAACAATGTGCCGCCAAATCACGAACCGTTAAGTGATCGTGTCATTGTTATCGTTATTGATGGGATGAGAAAAGATCGTTTTGAACAAGCGAACGCTCCATTTTTAAAGTCAATGCGTGCAAGCGGAACAGATTTTACACAGATGGAAACAGTATACCCAGCCCGAACGGTCGTCTGCTTCACGTCGATGCTCACAGGAACGTATCCGTTTGAGCACGGCATTCGCTCAAATATGGTATGGAAGCTAGGTATACGCGTTGAAAGTATTTTTGATTCACTTCGAAAAGTCGGAAAAAAAGGGACAGTACTCGGTATTGCTCACCTTGTCGATTCCCTAGGAAATGATGTCGAAACAGTGACAGCTGTCATGCATAATGATGTAGCGGATCGTAACATTATGGAACGGGCAAAACAAATCATGACTGAACAAGATTTACACTTATTTGTCATTCAGCTCATCGGAACAGATCAAACAGGGCATAGCCGCGGTGTACATTATGATGAGTACGTACAAAAAATTGAGGAAGCTGACGCGCTTATTCGAGAATACGTTGAGTGGTTACAAAAACAAGGGAAAATGGAAAATACAATACTCATCATTTGCGCTGATCATGGACAAGCAGACGGAATTGGTGGCCACGGTCACTTAGATGAAGGGGAACGATACGTGCCGTTTTTCATGTATGGCCCGGTTATTGAAAAAGGAAAACGGATTGATGATAAACATAGCCTCGTTTCTCTTGCGCCGACGATCGCTTATTTGTTAGGAGCGCCATATCCAAGTCATAGCCGCGGACCAGTATTAACCGAAGCGATAAGGAAAGAAGGGAAAAAATGAAGGTAATTGTATTTTTGCCAGCACATAATGAAGAAGAAGCGATCAGAGACGTCATTCGCCGCATCCCGAGGCATATTGAGCCGAATATCGACGTATATGTACTTGTTGTAGATGACGGGTCAACCGATCGTACAGCTCACGTCGCAAAGGAGGCTGGGGCGGACTTTATTTGCCGGCATGAGCGAAATCGAGGGTTAGGTGCAGCTGTACGTACCGGCTTGCAACAATGCGTTGAGCTTGGAGCGGATATTGGCGTGATGATTGATGCAGATAATGAATATCCACCAGAGCAAATACCGGATCTTGTCATGCCTATTTTGCGTGGGGAAGCTGATTATACGATGGGATCGCGCTTTTTAGGGACGATTCATGGAATGAAATGGCATCGCCGAATGGGAAATTATATGTTTACGCTCATCCAATCGCTATTATTAAAAACATGGATTTATGACGGACAATCAGGAATGCGAGCATTTTCTCGACAGGCGATGGAGGAAGCAGAAATTATTCACGATTATAATTATGCGCAAGTGTTAACGTTAAATTTAGTTCGCAAAGGATTTCGATTGAAAGAAGTACCCATTGTATATCAAGTGAGGACGACAGGACAATCGTTTATTAAATTTACGGCGTATATGAAACACGTTCTCCCTGCGATCGTAAAAGAAATGTGCCGACCTGTGAAACGAAAGTACATTCGTTCCGCTCAACAACGCTAGAGAACGATCTCTAGCATTTTTTCTTGACAATCAATATGATAATTATTATCATTATCATCGGAGGAGGAGATCGGATTGAAAAAAATATTACTTTTTTGTTTATGCATCATATTCATTTTTACTTTAGCACCTACATCCTCATTCGCTTATTCGTACGGTGACCCGAACGAAGAAGCTGTAGCGGAAGCGTATAAAGAGATGGTAGCGAAAGTGCAAGAGAACAAGTTTGATGAAGTGAAAGTGATTTATGAAACGGTTCAAAAAGAAATTGATATGCACATGGGGCCAGAACCGTCAGCGATCATTTTAGAAGCGATCGAGAATGAAGATGCTGATACTATTGTTTCGGCAATGCAAAAAGTGCTTGTGTTAAACGTTGCCCGCCGTTTGGAAAACGTTGAAAAAAACTTTGATAACTACGATACAAGCAAACGTTTGTTGGCGAAAGCTTTTGCTACATATAAAGCACTTTCTCCAATTGTACAACAAAAAGATACACAACTGGACGAAAAATTAAAACAACAGTTTGATCTCGCCCTTCAATCACTCGGAAATCCGGGGTTGTTTGGAGTCGGGAAAAAGGAGTCTAATATCGATCAATTTAAAGAAAGTAAGCAAACGATTTTACAGGCTCTTCAAGATCAGTTTGAATTAGAGAGCGTAGAGACAGGGCATTTTACGGAAGAAGACTTAGATCGATTAGCTGCGGCAAAAAAGAAAGAATGGACGGATTTGTCTGATGTAAAAAACTGGATTCCACTTCTTGTTATTGCCGGCTTCATTGTAGCTGTTGTGCTGTATGCTATGAGAAAACGGAAGTAAAGAAAGGGGACGGACGCGTTGGAAGTTCAAGCACTGCTCATTACGTTTCGCGAGGCGTTAGAAGCTTTATTAATTGTTGGGATTATTACATCGTATTTAAAGCGTATTGATCAATCGCGCTATGTGAAATATGTTTGGTTGGGCGCTGGGTTAGCCGTTTTTGCTAGCGCGCTCGTTGCTTTGTTGTTTCAAGTCGTGCTTACCGGTTTCTCAACGATGGCTAGTGAAATGTATTTAAAAGTCAGCATTATTTTCATCTCTTCCATCTTGTTAACGCAAATGGTGTTTTGGATGGCGGAGCATAGTAAAGATATAAAAAGCAGCATGGAAGGAAAAATGAGCAAATACGTGTCAAAAGGCGACGTGTTTGGCATGGTCATGCATTCGTTTTTAGTTGTGTTGCGCGAAGGGGTTGAGACTGTCTTTTTCTTCGCTGCCATCACAGGTGGTAACATCGGAGCTGCCGTTCAAGGATGGGGAGCAGTGACGGGCTTAACGATCGCCGCAATTGTGAGCTATATGTTCTTTAAAGGAACGATGCGCGTACCGTTGAAAACATTTTTCAAAGTCACAGGCGCATTTATTATTTTGATTGCTGCTGGGTTGCTTGTGCAAGGCATTTCCATGTTGCAAGATTTAAAAATTATTGGCAGCGTCATGCCGCACGTTTATGATATTACATGGTTTATGCCAGAGCATCCGATCGACCATGAGCATTTCGTGCGTGATACAGGTCAAGAACCTATTCTTTCTGGTGATGTTGGCATTTTCCTTAAAGCGCTATTTGGTTATTCCTCTATGCCTTCGTTAGAAGAAGTGTTAGCATACATCGGGTATTTTGTTGTTATTTACTTACTTGTGAAAACGCGTTATGGCACAAAAGAAGAAAAAAACGAAAAAAATGAGAAGGTGCTTGAACAACAAGTGATGTAAAGTACAAGGGGAGAGCCTTGTACTTTTTTGCTTAGGGGGGCTGATTGTGCGAATCGTTTCAATAGTGATGTTGTTTGTAATATATACGACGTATATCGCATACGCTAGTCCGTTTGCTGCAACATGGGACGAGGTCGACTTTGCGCTGGCGCTTGATCGATACGACTTGTTTGCGATGCAACCGCATTTTCCGGGATATCCGTACTTTATTTTCGGCGGCATGCTTATTCATTCGTTCGTTGATAATGCCGCCCAAGCACTTGCGATTTGGAACGGGTTGCTCATGATGAGTGCGACCATTCCGATTTACTTGCTTGCTAAAACATACGGAAAAGAAGCATATGCCCTCGTTGTTACTGCCCTTGTCCATTCGCTCAGTTATGTGATGCTCATGGTGTCGCAACCGATGTCTGAAGGAAGTGCGCTCGCTGTTTTATGGTGGTACGTTTGGAGTTTAGAACGCGCACTTCGCTCGGATCACATTCGTGTACAACTTTTGCCGCTATTGTTATTTAGCGTCATGCTCGGCATGCGTCTATCATACATTCCGTTTGCTGTCGGCATATTGTATGTTTGGTGGAAGCGTAAGTATCGATTTAAACAAATCTTGCTATATAGTTTGGCGGCATTGATGTTTCAATTCGTTTGGATCGTTGCCGTTGCTGTAACGGAAGGAGCTGGATTTTGGCAGCTCGCGCTTTCGTTTACGACAGGTCATTTTACACAATGGGGGGGAACGGTCTCAACGGACGAAGCGCCGCTTCGGCGGCGAGTGATGACGCTTATTTTTTATAACATCATATGGACAGGGATGGCTAAACAGTCGCTATGGTTACTAGGCTGTTTTATTGTTTTCTTTTTTATGACGTGGAAGCGCATAGTTGTTCCACCTTTGTATCGCTTGCTTTTATTTATTTATTTTCTTTGGGCACTGTTTGCGCAAAATATTGAAAAGCCGAGACATATATTACCGCTTGTCGTCATCATGTCATTTTTTTTGTTTGTGAGTACGCTTCAATCATTATCCCGTTTGAGGCTTACAATGATGCTCATTTTGCTTTTTTCCCAAACGGTGATAGGTGTGCAAGCCGTCAAGAGCCAAGCGACGCAGTTGCCAGCGACGTATCAGTTAGCGTATGATTTTGAGCAGAAAGAAGAGCGTTTCATTTTGTTTACGTGGGAAGAAACGCGCGTGCTCGAATATTTACGTGTGTCCTTTCCGCATGAACGCGTCTTTTCATTCGACGTTTTCCAAAGGGAGAAAGCGATGTTTCCGCATGCGAAAGTGTATGTAACTAATCATGTCGTCAAGGGGTTTCAAGCGCAAGGAATAGACGTTCGTCCATACATTCGTCCAGTTCGAACGTATCAATCAAGCATATTATCTGATCCGGTGTACGGGCGCATTACTGTATATGAATGGAGAGAGGAGGAAAAACGTGAATGAGCGTTTGAAAGAAAAGTTAGCGATTTTACCTGATCAACCAGGATGTTATTTAATGAAAGATGTTCACGGAACGGTTATTTATGTCGGGAAGGCAAAAGTGTTGAAAAACCGTGTTCGCTCGTATTTTACCGGTACGCATGACGGAAAGACGCTCCGTTTAGTGAACGAAATTGCTGATTTCGAATATATCGTGACGTCCTCCAATTTAGAGGCGCTCATTTTAGAAATGAATTTAATTAAAAAATACGATCCGAAATATAACGTCATGTTAAAAGATGACAAAAGCTACCCGTTCATTAAAATTACAGGGGAGAAACATCCGCGCCTCATCATTACGCGTACGGTGAAAAAAGATAAAGGGAAATATTTTGGTCCGTATCCGAACGCCCATGCGGCACACGAAACGAAAAAACTGCTCGATCGCTTATATCCGTTGCGAAAATGCGAAAAAATACCGAAAAAAGTTTGTTTATATTATCACATGGGGCAATGTTTAGGGCCGTGTGAATATGAAGTGTCAGACGAAGAAAATAAACGAATCGTCGAGCAGATCACTCGCTTTTTAAATGGCGGATATAAAGAAGTGAAAGAGCAATTGACGGAAAAGATGATGGAGGCAGCGGAACAGCTACAGTTCGAGCGAGCAAAAGAATACCGCGATCAAATTGCGTATATCGAATCGTTAATGGAAAAACAAAAAATGATTTTACACGATTTTGTTGACCGCGATATTTTTGGATATGCGTACGATAAAGGATGGATGTGTGTACAAGTATTTTTCGTGCGCCAAGGAAAGCTGATTGAGCGAAATGTTTCGATGTTTCCGTTATACCAAGAGGCTGAGGAAGAATTTTTAACGTTTTTAGGACAGTTTTACAGTAAAGATTATCATTTAAAACCGCGTGAAGTTGTGTTGCCGCGGGAAATTGATGGCGAGATGGCGATGAATTTGCTTCATGTGCATGTCGCGCAGCCGAAGAGTGGAAAAAAGAAAGAGCTTGTCGATTTAGCATGTAAAAATGCACAAATGGCACTACAAGAGAAGTTCTTTTTAATTGAGCGGGATGAACAACGAACGATTCGAGCGGTTGAGCGTTTAGGTGAGGTGCTAGGCATTCAAACACCGCAACGAATCGAGGCGTTTGACAACTCAAATATTCAAGGAACAGACGCTGTAGCGGCCATGGTCACATTTATTGATGGAAAGCCAGAAAAAAAAGAATATCGGAAATATAAAATAAAAACCGTGCAAGGTGCTGATGATTATGAGTCGATGCGCGAAGTCATTCGTCGACGGTACACCCGCGTGTTGCGCGAGCAGTTGCCACTTCCTCAATTAATCATTGTCGATGGCGGGAAGGGGCAAATACAAGCGGCAAAAGAAGTGCTCGAGTGTGAACTCGGACTATCGATCCCTGTTGCTGGTTTAGTGAAAGATGAGAAACATCGAACATCTCATTTGTTATTTGGCGATCCGCCGGGCATTGTTTCGCTAGAGAAAAATAGCCAAGAGTTTTATTTGTTGCAACGTATTCAAGAAGAGGTACATCGTTTCGCTATTACATTTCATCGTCAAGTGCGATCGAAATCTGCCTTTTATTCGATTCTCGATCAAATTCCAGGTGTCGGAACAAAAAGAAAACAAGCGTTGCTGCAACATTTTGGATCGATCAAAAAAATGAAAGAAGCAACGGTGGAGCAATTGCAAGAAGCAAACATTCCGAAACATGTTGCCCAAAAAATTTACGAAACGCTTCAAACGTATGAAAGCTGACCATCATCGGTCAGCTTTTATCTTTTCGATCCCATTTTACAGTAAACAAAACGGTTTTTGTGCGCCGCTTTTGTTGTTCGAATGCTTCTGTCACACATCCTTTTTGTTGTTCAAACTGTTGAGCAAGAAAGCCAGCCTCGAGTTGAAACGTGCATTCTCCACCGTAGTCGAAACGCATGGCGACAAGCGACCCATCTAATTGAAACTCACAGCTATCCTTTTTCTCCTCAAGCAGCGATAGGTTTCCCCAACCGGCATGTTCAAAAAAGGCGATGACGTCATCCATTGTAGCTAGCGGATACTTCCTTGCTAAATCTTTTCCAGCCCAATACAAAATAAATGGAGTTTCTTTTCCAAATAAATTTGGCAGTAATTGTTGACGAAATAAAAAGTCGCTAAAAGCAGAAATGCTCGTTTGTTTCCATTGTTCATATCCGCTCACGATCATTCTCCTCTCTATTTTTCATTATATCGAATGATGACGTGAAAAACAGTATTGACTTTTTTTTCATTTCGAATTTCACTAGAATTATAGTTGTTTTAAAATTTGAAATGATTGAACATTTCGTGAACACCTTTTCTTGACGCTCCTACATTGTGGGAGTACAATGAATGTGACAATAATCAATGGAAATGGAAGTGTTTACACCTCTATTGATCATTGTCTAGTAAATGCGGATGGGAGCGCGTAGAAAAGAAAGATGATCATTTTAAGGGGGGTTATGTATGGCACAAAATCGAGAGTTTTTTTACCGTCGACTTCATTCGTTGCTTGGAGTCATTCCAGTCGGGCTATTTTTAACGCAGCATTTAGTAGTTAACCATTTTGCAACAAGAGGAGCAGAAGCGTTCAACAAAGCGGCAGCATTTATGGAGCAATTACCGTTTCGTTATTTTTTGGAAATTTTCATTATTTTTCTTCCGTTATTGTTCCATGCCATCTACGGGCTGTACATCGCATTTACAGCACAAAACAATGTAAGTCGCTACGGATATTTCCGTAACTGGATGTTTATGTTGCAACGCTTAACGGGGATTATTACGCTTATTTTCGTTGTATGGCACGTATGGGAAACGCGCATCCAAGCTGCATTTGGTGCAGAAGTAAACTATGACATGATGGCGAACATCGTTGCCAACCCGTTTATGCTTGCATTTTATATTGTTGGAATCGTTTCTGCAGTATTTCACTTTGCGAACGGGCTATGGTCGTTTTTCGTTAGCTGGGGCATTACAGTGACTCCTCGTTCACAGCAAATTTCTACATACGTGACAATGGGGATTTTTGTCGCGCTTTCGATCGTCGGTATACGAGCGATTTTAGCATTCGTTTAATCCACAACATTGGAGGAGTGAGGAGACATGAGTAAAGGAAAAATTATTGTTGTTGGTGGAGGTCTTGCCGGCTTAATGGCAACGATTAAAATTGCCGAAGCTGGCGTGAAAGTAGATTTGTTTTCATTAGTTCCCGTTAAACGATCTCACTCTGTTTGTGCGCAAGGTGGCATTAACGGTGCGGTCAACACAAAAGGGGAAGGCGATTCGCCGTGGGAACATTTTGACGATACGGTGTATGGGGGAGACTTTTTAGCTGATCAGCCTCCGGTGAAAGCGATGTGTGAAGCTGCACCGGGCATTATCCATTTGCTTGATCGCATGGGTGTTATGTTCAACCGCACGCCAGAAGGATTGCTTGATTTCCGTCGCTTCGGCGGAACGCAACATCACCGAACGGCGTATGCAGGGGCGACGACAGGACAGCAGCTTCTTTATGCGCTCGATGAGCAAGTGCGTCGTCACGAAGTCGCTGGGCTTGTGACAAAATATGAGGGTTGGGAGTTTTTAGGCGCAGTTTTAGATGATGAACAAGTTTGTCGCGGTATCGTCGCACAAAACTTGACGACGATGGAGATTAAAGCGTTCCCTGCCGATGCAGTCATTATGGCAACAGGTGGTCCGGGGATCATTTTTGGAAAGTCGACAAACTCGATCATTAATACAGGATCAGCCGCTTCTATCGTTTATCAACAAGGTGCGTATTATGCAAACGGGGAATTTATTCAAATTCACCCGACAGCGATTCCGGGCGATGATAAGCTCCGCTTAATGAGTGAATCGGCACGTGGAGAAGGCGGACGAGTTTGGACGTATAAAGACGGAAAACCTTGGTATTTCTTAGAAGAAAAATATCCGGCCTACGGAAATCTCGTACCGCGCGATATTGCAACGCGTGAAATTTTCCATGTGTGCGTCGACTTAAAGCTCGGTATTAATGGCGAAAACATGGTTTATTTAGACTTGTCGCACAAAGATCCGAAAGAACTCGATATTAAGTTAGGCGGCATTATTGAAATTTATGAAAAGTTTATGGGTGAAGATCCAAGAAAAGTTCCAATGAAAATTTTCCCTGCCGTCCACTATTCGATGGGTGGATTATGGGTTGACTATGATCAAATGACGAATATTAAAGGACTATTTGCCGCGGGTGAATGCGACTTCTCCATGCACGGAGCAAACCGTCTAGGTGCCAACTCGTTGCTCTCCGCTATTTATGGCGGTATGGTCGCAGGGCCAAAAGCGGTTGAATATATGAAGGGGCTTGAAAAGTCAGCGGATGCGATGCCTTCTTCTTTATACGATCGCTACTTAAAACAAGAAGAAGAAAAATGGGCTCAAATTATGGCGATGGATGGAACAGAAAACGCCTACGTCTTGCATAAAGAACTTGGCGAATGGATGACAGATAACGTAACGGTCGTTCGTTACAACGACAAGCTATTAAAAACAGATGAGAAAATTCAAGAGCTGCTTGAGCGGTATAAAAACATTAACATTAACGACACAGCCAAATGGAGCAACCAAGGGGCGTCATTTACGCGCCAGCTTTATAACATGTTGCAGCTAGCTCGCGTCATTACGCTTGGAGCGTACAACCGCAACGAAAGCCGCGGGGCGCACTATAAGCCGGAGTTTCCTGAGCGAAATGACGAAGAATGGTTAAAAACAACGATGGCAAGTTTCACGCCGGATGGTCCATCGTTCCATTATCGCGATGTGGATACGTCACTCATTAAACCACGCAAGCGCGATTATACGAAAAAGAAAGGGGAAGTGAAATCATGAGCGAAAATAAAACGATTCGGATCATTGTTACAAGACAAGACCGTCCGGATACCGCCCCTTATGAAGAAGAATTTGTTATTCCGTATCGTCCGAATATGAACATCATTTCGGCGCTCATGGAAATTCGCCGTAATCCGGTCAATGCAAAAGGTGAAAAAACGACACCTGTTGCTTGGGAAATGAACTGTTTAGAAGAGGTTTGCGGTGCGTGTTCGATGGTTATTAACGGGAAGCCGCGACAGTCGTGTACAGCGCTTATTGATCAGCTTGAGCAGCCGATTCGCTTAGAACCGATGCGCACGTTCCCAGTCATTCGCGACTTGCAAGTGGATCGCAGCCGCATGTTTGATTCGTTGAAAAAAGTGAAAGCGTGGATTCCGATTGACGGAACGTACGATTTAGGCCCAGGGCCGCGCATGCCAGAGCGTAAACGCCAGTGGGCATACGAATTGTCCAAATGTATGACGTGCGGAGTATGTTTAGAAGCTTGTCCAAACGTCAACAGCAAATCAAACTTTATCGGTCCAGCACCGCTTTCGCAAGTGCGCTTATTTAACGCACATCCGACAGGAGCGATGCATAAAGCGGAGCGTCTTGAAGCCATTATGGGAGATGGTGGATTAGCGAACTGCGGAAATTCACAAAACTGTGTGCAATCTTGTCCGAAAGGTATTCCGCTTACAACATCTATTGCGGCATTAAACCGAGCGGCAACGATTCAAATGTTCCGCAATTTCTTCGGCAGCGATGAAGTGTAAATACAAGGTCGGCTCTTACAGAGTCGGCCTTACGTTTCATATATAGGGGGGAGAAATTTGAAAATATCTTATATTGATGACGTGAAAGAATGGGAGCAGCGCTTTTCCTTTTTTCATCCGGTGCGCGTCCGCTTTTCTGAAACGGATATGTTTGGACATTTAAACAATACAGTGCCTTTCGTATATTTTGAAGAAGCGCGCATCGCGTTTTTTGAGCATCTCGGTTTTATGGGTGACTGGGTTGGAAAAGAACAAGATGCCATTCCAGTCGTCGCCAACTTACAATGTGATTTTTTACAACAAGTATACTTTGGTGAGCAGCTAAAAATCGGGGTGAAGGTTGCTCATATTGGGAATTCTTCTGTTGATTTACATTATGTTGGAAAAAAACAAAATGGAGCAATCGCATTTACAGGTCGTGGGACGATGGTTCAAATGTCGAAAACGACAGGTAAAGGGGTGCCTTGGGACGAAAGCGCCCGTGCGCGATTAATAGAAAACATGTAACCGTTCAACCCTTTCTTGCATACGATATGTTGACTAAATATATACCCATCCGTTTAGGTCTGGTAAAAGCAAGGAGGGTTATCCAATTGAATCAGAAGCCGCTGCTCACAAAAAGGGAACGGGAAGTATTTGAACTGTTGCTGCAAGACAAAACAACGAAAGAAATTGCTAGTGAACTATTCATTAGCGAAAAAACAGTTCGCAACCACATTTCGAATGCGATGCAAAAGCTTGGGGTAAAGGGGCGCTCGCAAGCTGTTGTCGAATTGCTTCGAATGGGGGAGCTTGAACTATAACGAGAACCGGCTTGCCTTGTCGTCTTAGGCAGCCGGTTTTCTATTGCTTGGATGTGTGCTATAATGAAAAATGTTTTGTCATACATCAACAAAGAATGAGGCGAATACATTGGAAAGACCAATTGGAGTGATTGATTCGGGTGTTGGTGGATTAACGGTTGCGCGTGAAATCATGCGCCAGCTACCAAAAGAACAAATTGTATATTTAGGAGATACGGCACGTTGTCCGTACGGTCCGAGACCACGAGAAGAAATTCGACAGTTTACGTGGGAAATGACCGATTATTTGCTCCGCTACGACATCAAAATGCTTGTGATCGCCTGTAATACAGCAACGGCGGTTGTGCTTGAGGAAATTCGGGATGCGCTTCATATTCCTGTCATTGGCGTCGTCCATCCCGGCGCTCGCACCGCGTTAAAAATGACGAAAAATTATCATATCGGCGTCATTGGTACGATCGGGACAGTACAGAGCGGAGCATACGAACAGGCATTAAAGTCAATTAATAGCGATGTAAACGTGGAGAGTTTAGCGTGCCCGAAATTCGTCCCCTTAGTTGAAAGTGGACAGTTTGAAGGGGAGGAAGCGAAGCAAATTGTTGCTCAATCGCTTGAGCCATTAAAAAATCGACCAATTGATACACTCATTTTAGGGTGCACACATTATCCTTTACTCAGCCCACTTATTCAACAATATATGGGGGATGACGTGAAGCTCATTTGTTCTGGCGATGAAACGGCGCGGGAAGTGAGCACGATTTTGCATCATAGCGGTTTGTTGTACACTGGAAATAAACGTCGAAAGCATATATTTTTAACAACCGGACCAAAAGAAACGTTTCAACACATTGCATCGAAATGGTTTGGTCATCCGATTGAACATGTCGAAACGATCCAATTATCGTAAAATCCTTCGCATATAGCGAAGGGTTTTTTTGTTCTATTTTTTTGGACGGCTCGTATACATAGTAGTACAAACCGTGTGAGGAGGGGAGTCCATGCGCCGTGCGTGGGTCATTGTAACAATGTTTATCTTTATGTTATCAGGATGTGGGCTATTTGGAGGTGAAAAAGCAACAAAGGAAATTGATCCGCCAAAAGATGTAACATACGTAGAAGATGAGAAGGCGCTGCAAGAGCAAGAAACGGCAGAAAAAGAAAAAGCGACAGAGACGGTACAACGCGAATTATATTTGATTGATAAAAACGGTTTTGTCGTTCCGCAAACATTTGCGTTGCCAAAAACGAATGCGGCAGCTAAACAAGTGCTCGAATATTTAGTAGAAAACGGTCCGATTTCACAGTTGCTTCCGAACGGATTTCGCGCAGTGCTACCGGCTGACACGCAAGTGTTAAGCGTCAATTTGAAACAAGATGGTACGCTCGTCGTTGATTTTTCAAAAGAATTTGCGAATTATCGCCCTGAAGATGAAAAGCGCATTTTACAAGCTATTACGTGGACAGTAACACAATTTGATAATGTAAAACGTGTAAAAATTCGCATGAACGGCCATGATCAAAATGTTATGCCGGTCAACGGAACACCAATTAGCGACGAACTGAGCAGAGACGATGGAATTAACATTGAAACGAACGGTGTTGTTGATATTACAAATACGCATCCGGTCATCGTCTACTTTTTAGCGCAAGACGGCAAACAGACGTATTATGTGCCAGTTACACGTCGCGTACCAAATAGCGAGCAAGATGAGTTAGCGGCTGTTGTGAATGAGTTGATTAAAGGGCCAAGCTACGGCTCAGGGCTGTTAAGTGATTTGCAAGCAGATGCGAAGTTGTTAGAAGCACCGAAATACGAAAATGGGAAAGTGACGTTAAACTTTAACGAAGCGATTTACGGTAGCGTGGAGAAAAATGTTGTGTCGACTCATGTGCTCAATTGTTTAGTATTATCATTAACTGAACAACCAGGGGTAGAAAGTGTAGCGATTACAGTAAACGGAAAAGCAGAATTAGTTGATGAAAGTGGAAAACCGTTATCAGAACCGGTAACAAGACCGCAAAATGTGAACACAGGTAGTTTTTGAAACCAATTTTTTGCTATACTATATAAAGATTCATCGTCGAGAGGCAGTGTTCCTGCCTCTTATTTCGTGATCATATATTGAGGAGGATTTTGTGTGAGAGTAGATGGCAGAACAAATGACGAACTTCGTCCCGTACATATTGAACCGAACTATTTAAAACATCCGGAAGGGTCTGTGCTTATTTCGATTGGTGATACGAAAGTCATTTGTACAGCAAGTATTGAAGATAAAGTTCCGCCGTTTATGCGCGGAGGCGGGAAAGGGTGGATTACTGCGGAGTATGCGATGATTCCACGTGCGACAGAACAGCGAAACATTCGCGAAGCAAGTAAAGGAAAGCTATCTGGGAGAACGATGGAAATTCAACGATTAATTGGTCGCGTGCTTCGCTCGGTTGTCGATTTGCAAAAATTAGGTGAAAAAACGATTTGGATTGATTGTGATGTCATTCAAGCGGATGGTGGAACGCGTACCGCTTCAATAACCGGTGCATTCGTTGCAATGGCGTTAGCGCTCGGAAAAATGGTCGAAGACAAAAAGTTGCCGATGCTCCCTATTACAGACTTTTTAGCTGCCACATCTGTTGGCATTGATGAAGAACATGGCATTATTTTAGATTTAAACTACACGGAAGATTCGAAAGCGCATGTCGATATGAATATTGTCATGACTGGATCGGGTCGCTTTGTTGAAATTCAAGGAACAGGGGAAGAAGCAACATTTTCATATGAACAATTGCTCGATTTACTAACTGTTGCTGAAAAGGGCATTTATGAACTTATCGCCTTGCAAAAAGAAGCGCTCGGCTCGCTCGCTGAACAAATTGTGCAAAACCATTCGGAAGGAGAAGAAACGAAGTGAAACGAATGATTATCGCCACAAAAAACAAAGGGAAAATCGCTGAGTTTCAGCAACTGTTTGCCAAAAAGGGAGTCGAAATTCGTTCGCTTCTTGACTACGATGACGTGCCAGATGTTGAGGAAACAGGAAAGACGTTTGCAGAAAACGCTATATTGAAAGCGACGACAATAGCGAACATGTTTCATGAAACGGTCATTGCAGACGATTCTGGGTTAATCGTTGATGCGTTGCATGGCGAGCCGGGTGTATACTCGGCACGCTATGCTGGCGCCGAAAAAAATGACGAGGCAAACATGGAAAAAGTGCTGACAAAGTTACAAGGTGTGCCTTTTGAACAACGAACAGCGCGCTTTCATTGCACGTTAGCAGTCGCAAAACCGAATGGGGAAACAACAACGGTCGATGGCGTATGTGAAGGATATATTACAGAAGAACCGATCGGTAAAAACGGCTTCGGATACGATCCTATTTTTTTCGTTCCTGAAAAACAACGTACAATGGCCCAATTGACAAAAGAAGAAAAAAACGAAATAAGCCACCGAGCCAAAGCGTTACGACATCTTTTAAACGTTTGGGACAAGCTGTTTACAGAGGGGGAATGAGCCGTGAACGTATTGGTCATAAGCGACAGTCACGGATTAACGCACGAGTTACAAACGATTGTTTCGCGACATAAACAACATGTCGATGCTGTTATTCACTGCGGTGATTCCGAGTTACCAAGCGACCATGAGGCGTTGCAAGGCATGCTTGTTGTGCGAGGAAACTGCGATTACGAACGCCGTTTCCCAACCGATCTCGTGGAAGAACGAAACGGTGTTCGTTTTTTCATTACACATGGGCACTTGTATAACGTTAAAATGACGATGATGAATGCGTATTATAAAGCGAAAGAAGTCGGGGCGCACATCGTTTGCTTCGGCCATTCCCATATTGCAGGGTGCGAACAAATCGATGACGTTCTTTTCATTAATCCAGGAAGCATTTTCTTACCGCGCATGCGTCGCGAAAAAACATACGCCATGCTTCATATCAACGACAACACGACAACTGTATATTTTTACAATATAGACGGACAACTGCTAGATGACTTAACAACCACATATAAAATACAATAGGGGCAAGAAAATTCCACCGCCCCTATTGACATTTTTCATAAACATCATTACAATAACAATTGTCCAAACCACGATATGAAAGCGACATGCTGTTATCATTGTGTCCCAGTAGCTCAGCTGGATAGAGCAACGGCCTTCTAAGCCGTCGGTCGGGAGTTCGAATCTCTCCTGGGACGTTAACGATCCTCTTGCATAGGCAAGGGGATTTTTTTAGTTAGTCAAAAAATGTTCAAATTTTTTATTTTCACTCTTTTCCTTGATATATCAATTATGTAAGCGGATACAAAACATTTTAACTAATCGAAATAATCAAAAAATTCGATGAAATGGTATTGACTGTTTCAGTAAATGAGCGTATGATAATTTTCAAATAAATCTAACAAAAGTCGTAACAAACATAAGAAGCAAGAGACGGCGAACAGGGGAAGAGGGGAAAAACATTGAGTGAACAGTGGATTTTTCTAAACGATGAATTTGTAACGAAAGAAAATGCGAAAATCTCTGTATACGATCACGGCTTTCTTTATGGGGATGGGGTGTTTGAAGGCATTCGTGTGTATAGCGGCAACGTGTTTCGAATGAAAGAACATATTGACCGTTTATACAATTCAGCAAAATCCATTTTATTAAACATTCCGTACACAAAAGAAGAATTAACAAATATTATCGTCCAGACGGTGCAAAAAAACGGATTTGAAGATGCTTATATTCGTGTTGTTGTGTCACGCGGCGTCGGCGACCTTGGCCTTGATCCATATAAATGCAAAAAACCGCAAGTTGTTGTCATCGTCGAGCCGTTAGCAATCTTCCCAAAACATTTATATGAAACGGGCATCGAAGTCGTTACGGTAGCGACGAGACGAAATCGTCCAGATGTATTAAGCCCGAAAGTCAAATCATTAAATTATTTAAATAACGTATTAGTGCGAATTGAAGCGCATTTAGCAAACGTGAGCGAAGCGCTTATGCTCAACGATCAAGGATACGTGGCAGAAGGCTCAGCCGACAACGTGTTTATCGTCAAAAACGGCGTGCTATATACGCCGCCAGGATATGTCGGGGCGCTTGAAGGCATTACGCGCGATGCGATTATCGACATCGCTAAAGACCTCGGCTATGTTGTAAAAGAGGAGCCGTTTACGCGCCATGACGTATATACGGCAGATGAAGTGTTTTTAACAGGAACAGCTGCGGAAGTCATTGCGGTGGTGAAAGTCGATGGCCGCGTGATTGGCGAAGGTGTACCAGGGGAACATACGAAGCGATTGTTGGAAGAGTTTCGTAAACGAGTAGTTGCTGAAGGGGTAAAAGTATATGCTCCCCAAAATGTAAACGCAGGATGATAACTAAATAAAGAAAAAGCGTTGAAGAGGATAAGTAGCAAACGGGTTCGGCATCTACAGAGAGCCGGGGAAGCTGAAAACCGGTGGTGTCTCCGTTTGTGAACTCCCCTCGGAGCGCCGTCCTGAACAATTCATTTCAGTAGGGGCGGACGGGTGCATGTCACTCGTTATTAAAACGAGCGCTGCGATGTTAGTCGCGTGCTCCTGAGGTGGCTTTTGCCACGAAGAAGGGTGGTACCGCGGAAAGGATGCAAGCCTTTTCGCCCCTTTGGTCTACATGGACCGATGGAGGGGCGAGAAGGCTTTTCTTATTTCACATTTTTTTAGGGGTGAAAAAATGGCAGCGAATATGAAAGTGAAAGAAAGAGTAGCAAAAAAGCAAACGTTATGTGGGGCGCTCATGTTAATTGAAGCGCTCAAAGCAGAAAACGTGAAAGTCATTTTCGGGTATCCAGGAGGTGCTGTATTACCGATTTATGACAAGTTGTACGAATCGGGAGTATTTCACGTATTGACACGTCACGAACAAGGGGCTATCCATGCGGCAGAAGGATACGCTCGCATTTCAGGAAAGCCTGGCGTCGTCATCGCTACATCGGGACCGGGTGCGACGAATATTGTAACAGGTTTAACGGATGCGATGATGGACTCTATCCCTCTCGTCGTTTTTACAGGGCAAGTAGCTTCTAGCGTCATTGGATCTGATGCCTTTCAAGAAGCAGATGTATTAGGTATTACAATGCCAATTACAAAACATAGTTACCAAGTACGCGACGTACAAGAGCTGCCAAAAATTATTAAAGAAGCGTTTCATATTGCAACGACTGGGCGACCAGGTCCTGTGTTAATTGATATTCCGAAAGATATGTCTGTCGCAGAAGCGGAGTTTGATTACGAACAAGATGTACAGCTGCCAGGGTATCAGCCGACAACAAAGCCAAATCATTTACAAATTCGCAAGCTCGTTGAGGCGGTAAGCCAAGCGAAGCGGCCAGTTATTTTGGCTGGTGCTGGTGTTCTTCACGCGAATGCTCATGAGCAGCTAAAACAATATGCCGAACAACAAAACATTCCGGTTATCCATACACTTTTAGGACTTGGTGGTTTTCCGGCCGACCACCCGCTATTTCTTGGGATGGCAGGTATGCATGGAACGTACACAGCGAACATGGCGTTGTATGAATGCGACCTTCTCATCAATATAGGTGCACGATTTGATGACCGGGTGACCGGAAACTTGGCGCACTTTGCACCGAAAGCGACAGTTGCTCATATCGATATCGACCCAGCGGAAATCGGAAAAAATGTACCAACAAAAATACCGATTGTCGGTGATGCAAAAGAAGCGCTCATGCAACTAATTGAGCAAAACGGAAAGCGCCCAGACGTATCCGAATGGCTCAAACAGTTGAATGAATGGAAACGAGAATATCCGCTTATGTACAAACATGAACCAGGTGTATTAAAACCGCAACGGCTTATTGAACTCATTCATGAATATACAAATGGCGAAGCGGTTGTAACGACAGATGTAGGCCAACATCAAATGTGGGTTGCTCAATATTATAAATTCAAACGACCGCACCGTTGGGTTACATCAGGCGGGCTAGGTACGATGGGATTCGGCTTGCCGGCGGCAATCGGCGCTCAACTAGCGCAACCGGAAGCAACGGTTGTAGCGATCGTTGGAGACGGCGGATTTCAAATGACATTACAAGAGTTGTCAGTCATTCAAGAGTTGAATTTGCCGATTAAAATTGTCATCGTCAACAATCAAGCGCTCGGCATGGTGCGCCAATGGCAAGAAATTTTTTACGAGAAACGATACTCTCATTCGCTTATTCCAAATCAGCCTGATTTCGTGCGTTTAGCCGAGGCATACGGCATGAAAGCGATGCGTGCGACAACGGAGGAAGAGGCGGAATACGTATTGAAAGAAGCATTTGCGACGAATGCACCAGTTTTGCTTGATTTTCATGTGCATCCAGGTGAAAACGTATATCCGATGGTTGCCCCGGGAAAAGGATTACATGAAATGGTGGGGGTGAAATGGTGAAACGAATTATTACAATGACGGTGAACAATCGTCCAGGCGTATTAAACCGTATTACAGGTTTGTTTACGAAGCGGCATTACAACATTGAAAGCATTACAGTTGGTCATACCGAATCAGAAGGTGTTTCACGCATGACGTTCGTCGTCAATGTAGAAGATGAACGCATTGCCGAACAAATTACGAAACAGTTAAACAAGCAAATTGATGTATTAAAAGTTGTAGACATTACAGATCAAGCAATTATCGTTCGAGAGTTAGCATTAATTAAGGTAGCGGTCACACCAGCGACACGTGGTGAAATTTATACGCTCATCGAACCGTTTCGGGCGTCCATCGTCGATGTAGCACGCGACAGTCTCGTCGTCCAAGTAACGGGCGAGCCAGAAAAAATTGACGCGCTTATCGACTTATTAAAGCCGTATGGACTAAAAGAAGTTGCAAGAACAGGAACAACAGCGTTTCCGCGCGGATCACAACGCGCATCATCAACAAATAAATCACTATTTATTATTTAAAGGAGAGGATTTTATTATGGTAAAAGTATATTACAATGGCGATGCAAACGAAGCTTATATTCAAGGGAAAAAAGTAGCAATTATCGGATACGGTTCTCAAGGTCATGCCCATGCACAAAACCTTCGCGATAGCGGCGTCGATGTAACGATCGGACTGCGTCCGGGGAAGTCGTGGGAAAAAGCAGAGCAAGATGGCTTTGTCGTCTTGCCAGTAGGGGAAGCAACAAAACAGGCTGACATCGTGATGGTTTTACTTCCAGACGAACGTCAACCGAAAGTGTATAAGGAAGAAATTGCGCCAAACTTGCAGCCGGGTAACGCGCTCGTGTTTGCGCACGGATTTAACATTCACTTCAATCAAATTGTTCCACCGAGCGATGTGGATGTATTTTTAGTCGCACCGAAAGGGCCTGGTCATTTAGTACGTCGCACATATACGGAAGGGGCAGGTGTACCTGCATTGATCGCTGTATATCAAGATGTGAGCGGTGAAGCGAAAGAAACGGCGCTCGCTTATGCGAAAGCGATCGGTTCAGCTCGAGCGGGCGTGATTGAAACGACGTTTAAAGAAGAAACAGAGACAGATTTATTCGGTGAACAGGCCGTTCTTTGCGGGGGATTAACAGCGCTTGTCAAAGCTGGATTTGAGACGCTTGTGGAAGCTGGATACCAGCCGGAAATTGCATACTTTGAATGTTTACATGAATTAAAGCTTATCGTTGATTTAATGTACGAAGGCGGTTTAGCAGGTATGCGCTATTCCATTTCTGACACAGCGCAATGGGGGGACTTTGTGACAGGGCCACGCATCATTAATGATGCAGTGAAAGCCGAAATGAAAAAAGTGCTTGAAGACATTCAAACGGGTAAGTTTGCGAAAGGGTGGATTTTAGAAAACGAAGCGAATCGCCCAGAGTTTAACGCGATCAATCGCCGTGAAAATGAGCATTTAATTGAAGTAGTTGGTCGTGAGTTACGTAAAATGATGCCGTTTGTCAACGCTAAACAGAAAGATGTGGTGACGGTTGGTGCGAAAAATTAACATTTTTGATACGACGTTGCGTGATGGCGAGCAGTCTGCAGGCGTCAACTTAAACTTGCATGAAAAGCTCGAAATTGCTCGACAGTTAGAACGCCTCGGTGTAGATATCATCGAGGCGGGCTTTCCTGCCGCATCGAAAGGTGATTTCCAAGCCGTTCAAGCGATCGCCCAAACCGTTCGCAACTGTTCAGTGACAGGTCTTTCTCGTTCTGTTCAATCGGACATTGACGCGGCATGGGAGGCGTTAAAAGACGGGGCAGAACCGCGATTACACGTATTTATCGCAACGTCGCCCATTCATATGCAATATAAATTGCGAATGACACCAGAACAAGTCATCGAAACAGCTGTGGAATCTGTTCGTTACGCGAAAAAATATTTTCCGATTGTACAATGGTCAGCAGAAGATGCATGTCGAAGCGATCTTCCGTTCCTTGCGACGATTGTTGAACGCGTCATTGAAGCGGGAGCGAACGTCATTAACATTCCAGATACAGTCGGTTATATTACCCCGAAACAATATGGCGACATATTCTCTTTTTTAAAAGAAAATGTTCGGAATATTGAAAAAATTATTTTATCTGCGCATTGTCACGATGATTTAGGAATGGCTGTTGCTAACTCGCTCGCAGCCATTGAGGCAGGGGCGACGCAAATTGAAGGGACGGTGAACGGGATCGGTGAGCGTGCCGGAAACGCTGCGATTGAAGAAGTTGCGGTGGCGCTTTATATTCGTAAAGATTACTATCAAGCAGAGACGCGCTTGAACTTACAAGAAATTAAACGTACGAGCAACTTAGTAAGCAAGTTGACAGGAATGATTGTCCCACCAAATAAAGCGATCGTCGGTAAAAACGCTTTTGCTCATGAGTCAGGCATTCATCAAGATGGTGTGTTAAAAGAAAAAACGACGTACGAAATTATATCTCCGCAACTTGTTGGAGTGCAATCGAATGCGATGGTACTTGGGAAGCATTCGGGGCGCCATGCGTTTCGAACACGCATTCAAGAGCTTGGGTATTCATTAACAGATGAAGAGGTCAATCGTTTGTTTGGCCGTTTTAAAGATTTAGCAGATAAAAAGAAAGATATTACGGATGATGATTTAATTGCACTCATTTTAGATGAAAAGTTAGATACGTATAAAAACTTTTATCAATTATGTTCCATTCAAGTACAATACGGAACCAATCAAATTCCGACAGCAGTGGTCGTATTAAAAGATGGGGAAGGAAACGACATTCAAGAAGCGGCGACAGGAGCTGGCAGCGTCGAGGCGTTATATAACGCATTAGAAAAAGCGCTGCAATTACCTGTTACGTTGCTTGATTATCGCATTGAATCTGTAGGAAGCGGAAGGGATGCTTTAGCACAAGTGTATGTGAAAGTGTCGCTCGATGGGAAAGAAGCAAGCGGACGTGGAACGGCACAAGATGTGCTAGAAGCATCTGCAAAAGCATATATTCATGCGGTAAACCGCATGTTCGTCATCGAAAAAATGCGAGAAGAACAAGCGCTTGCGGCGCAATAACAAAGGGGGATGTTTTATGTATCGTATCGCTGTTTTGCCGGGAGACGGTATCGGAAAAGAAGTGACAAAGGGGGCGGTCAATGTTTTACAAGCAATTGGTGATCGTTTTGGGCATACGTTTCATTTTTCATACGGCTTGATTGGCGGGGAAGCGATTGACCGTGAAGGAACGCCGTTCCCAGAACAAACGCTTCACATGTGTAAACAGAGCGATGCGGTATTGCTTGGTGCGGTCGGGGGGCCGAAATGGGACAGCAATCCGCCATATCTCCGTCCAGAAAAAGGATTGTTGCAAATTCGAAAAGAGATGAATTTGTTTGCGAACGTTCGACCAGTTACGTTTTATGACAGTTTATCTGGCGCTTCCCCGCTTAAACCACATGTGATTGAAGGGGCGGATTTTGTTATCGTTCGTGAATTAACAGGAGGCTTATATTTTGGAAAGCCAAGTGAACGCCGGATCGAAAAAGGGGAGGAAGCGGTCGTTGATACACTGTTTTATAAAAGGGAAGAAATCGAACGGATTATTACATTTGCTTTTGCACTAGCACAAAAGCGGAAAAAGAAAGTAACGTCCGTTGATAAAGCGAACGTGCTAGAGTCAAGCCGGATGTGGCGAGAGGTGGCTGAACAAGTGGCTAAACGTTTTCCAGATATTCAACTTGAACATATGCTTGTAGATAATGCAGCGATGCAACTCGTTCGCTCTCCAAAACAATTTGACGTGATCGTAACAGAAAATATGTTCGGTGATATTTTAAGTGATGAAGCGTCCATGTTAACAGGTTCCCTCGGCATGCTTCCTTCAGCGAGCTTATCTGTTGATGGGCCAGCATTATACGAACCGATTCACGGTTCTGCTCCGGACATCGCAGGACAAAATAAAGCGAACCCGCTTGCAACTATTTTGTCAGCGGCAATGATGCTTCGTTTATCTTTTGGATTGACAGAAGAGGCGCATATCATTGAACAGGCGGTCAAGCAAGTGCTAGACGCAGGGTATCGAACAGCAGACATCGCCCAACACGGCGATTGTGTACTATCAACGACGGAAATGGTTGAAAAAGTAAAAGATGCGATTTTAGACGACGTAGCGATCGAACGAATTATGCAAGTATATGTGTAGGAGGAGATTGTGGTGGCGCCAAAGACGATTATTGAAAAAATTTGGGATGAACACGTTGTGTATCGTGAAGAAGGAAAACCGGACTTATTATATATTGACTTACATCTCGTTCATGAAGTCACGTCTCCACAAGCGTTCGAAGGATTGCGGCAAAAAGGGAGAAAAGTGCGCCGCCCAGATTTAACATTTGCAACGATGGATCATAACGTGCCGACGGTGAACCGGTTTGTTGTTGAAGATGAAGTGGCGAAAAATCAAATGACAGCACTAGAGCGGAATTGTCGTGAGTTCGGCATTCCGCTTGCCGATTTAAACAGCCCAGAGCAAGGGATTGTACACGTCATTGGCCCGGAACTTGGATTAACACAACCGGGAAAAACAATCGTTTGCGGTGATAGCCATACGTCAACGCACGGCGCTTTTGGAGCGCTAGCGTTTGGCATCGGAACGAGCGAAGTGGAGCACGTGTTAGCGACACAAACGCTATGGCAACACCGTCCAAAAACGATGCAAGTTCATGTTACAGGTACGCTAGCACCAGGTGTATCGGCGAAAGATGTCATTTTAGCTATTATTGGTAAGTTCGGTGTTGATTTCGGTACAGGATATGTACTCGAATTTACAGGTGACGTCATTCGTCGTCTATCAATGGAAGAGCGAATGACCATTTGCAATATGTCGATCGAAGCGGGAGCACGAGCGGGATTAATTGCGCCAGATGATGTGACGTTTGCTTATTTGCGAGGAAGAAAATACGCACCAAAAGGGGAAGCGTTTGAACAAGCGGTTGAACGATGGAAACAGTTATGTACAGATGAAGGGGCGGTGTATGACCGCGTCATTCATATAGATGGAAGTGAAATTGCCCCAACGGTCACATGGGGCACAACACCAGCGATGAGCGCTCCGATCGATGGGACGGTTCCTTATCCTGAACAGTTTGCGACAGAAACGGAGCAAAAAGCAGTGCGGTTAGCGTTGCAATATATGGGGTTAAAGCCGGGGACAAAAATGACAGATATTGCTGTACAGCATGTATTTATCGGATCATGTACGAACTCTCGCTTAAGCGATTTACGGGAAGCGGCGCAAATTGTAAAAGGAAAAAAAGTTGCCCCAGGTGTTCGAGCGCTCGTCGTTCCAGGTTCTCAGCAAGTGAAAAAGCAGGCGGAGGAAGAAGGAATTGCTCAAATTTTTATTGATGCTGGCTTCGAATGGCGTGATTCCGGCTGTAGCATGTGTCTCGGAATGAATCCAGATACTGTACCAGCAGGCGAGCATTGCGCTTCAACGTCAAACCGAAACTTTGAAGGACGTCAAGGAAAAGGTGCACGTACGCATTTAGTGAGTCCAGCGATGGCGGCAGCCGCGGCCATTTACGGCCATTTTGTCGATGTGCGTACGCTATATAAAGAAACGGTACGATAGGAGTGGAAAAAGTGGAACCATTCGTTGTTCATAAAGGAAAAGTAGCGGGGTTAGATCGTGCCAACGTGGATACGGATCAAATCATTCCGAAGCAGTTTTTAAAACGAATTGAACGAACGGGATTTGGTAAATTTCTTTTTTACGATTGGCGTTATCTCCCTGATGGTACGCCAAATCCACAGTTCGAATTAAACCGTCCTGAAAATGAAGGAGCGACAATTTTAGTCGCCAATGAAAATTTCGGTTGTGGTTCATCGCGCGAACATGCTCCGTGGGCGCTTGCTGATTACGGCTTTCGTGCTGTTATTGCTCCTTCATTTGCAGATATTTTTTACAACAACTGTTTAAAAAATAGCTTACTCCCTATTAAGCTATCGAAAGAAGACGTTGCGTATTTATTGAAACAGGCGCAACGGTCAGACTATGAGCTCACCATTTCGCTTGAGCAGCAAGTCGTCTTTGATGACGAAGGATTTACAAGCGCATTTGACATTGACCCGTATCGAAAACAGCTTCTTTTAAAAGGTTGGGACGAAATCGACTTAACGTTCGTGTATGAGCCGCATATCGTTGCTTATGAACAATCGCGCTCTTGACAAGTTGTCAAGGGCGTTTTTTATTGAGTTTATAGGCAAATGTTGTTAAACTGAAAAATAAATGTACATGAAGGTGGGTACAAGTGAAAAATCGAAAAGTCATTCCGCACCCCTATATTAAAGAGCGGTTGTTGGCTGAAGGAATGGATGCGTTAAAAGGAAAACGATACAAGGAAGCATATACGTATTTTACACAATTGCAGCAGTTCAATTTGAACGACGATGATGTGGACATGGCGCTTGTCGTTTGCCTGTTTGAAATGGGACGAATCAAAGAGGCGAAAGAAAAGTGCGAACAGCTGTTGGCGCGTGGAACAGGGGATTGGACAATATACATTTCTATGCTCGTCCATTTGCAGCAGTACGATGAAGTGATTGCAGTTATTCAAACGTTGCAACAAAAAGGGATCGACTGCACCTCATTGTTACCGCTTTTGCATTTTAGTGAAAAAATGGTTCGCTCACATCAGGAACAAAAGAAAAAACAGTATGAAGCCATTTTCGAAAGCGATCAATGGACAGCCCAACTTCGCGTCCTTCAGCAACTGGAGCGGAATGTTGTGTTGCATCTTGTTCCTATGTTTGCTCGCTATTTGCGCGATGAAACGAACCATCCCGCTGTAAAAACGACAATATTGCAAACGTTAAAAAAAGAACAAGTGACGGAGCAAATGACCGTTAAAAAATTTGGCCAAACGATGACCGTTGTTCCCGCTTATCTCGATGAGCGAAAACAAGAACAATTTTCAGAGCAAGTGCTTCACATCGTCGATCAAACGTGGGCAAAGCAAAATCCGACGATGTACGAGTGGAGCAAGCAAATATGGATTCGCTACATGTTTATGATATATCCATTTCTACCAGAACAGCCGGTACAACAATGGGCAGATGCCCTACATATATATGTTCAACAATGCGAAAATGGCGAAATGATATGTACACATCCGCTTGTTGCCAAACTTTATGAGGTAGAAAAATTGTGGCTTTCTGTTGAAAGTATATGATTGTATGGTATAATATAGTGGTTGTATTACACATAAAACCGTGTATGCCTACATATATGTAGTTCATTTACATGAATTTTTGAAGTTGGAGGGAAATGAGCATGTCGGCGAAATGGGAAAAACTCGAAGGCAACCAAGGCGTTCTTACAGTTGAAGTAGACGCTGAAAAAGTGAACGAAGGATTAGACGAAGCGTTTAAAAAAGTAGTGAAAAAAGTACAAATTCCAGGATTCCGTAAAGGTAAAATTCCTCGCTCTTTATTTGAAAAGCGTTTCGGTGTTGAATCATTATACGCAGATGCGTTAGATATTTTATTGCCAGAGGCATACGCAAAAGCTGTTGAAGAAACAGGCATCGAGCCAGTCGATCGTCCAGAAATCGACATCGAGCAAATGGAAAAAGGAAAAAGCTTAATTTTCACTGCAAAAGTGACAGTGAAGCCAGAAGTAACACTCGGTCAATATAAAGGGCTTGAAGTAGAAAAATTAGACGACACGGTAACTGATGAAGATGTGGAGCAAGAATTAAAACGTTTACAAGAACGCCACGCTGAGCTTGTTGTGAAAGAAGAAGGAACAGTAGAAAACGGGGATACAGTCGTCATCGATTTCGAAGGATTCGTTGATGGTGAACCGTTTGAAGGTGGAAAAGCAGAAAACTATTCGCTCGTCGTCGGATCAGGTACATTCATTCCTGGATTTGAAGAACAATTAATCGGCATGGCTGCTGGAGAAGAAAAAGACATTGAAGTGACGTTCCCAGAAGAATATCATGCGGAACAATTAGCGGGCAAACCAGCAGTATTTAAAATCAAATTGCATGAAGTGAAAACAAAACAACTTCCAGCGCTTGACGATGAATTTGCGAAAGATGCAGATGAAGAAGTAGAAACATTAGATGCCCTAAAAGAAAAAATTAAAGACCGCTTAACAAAAGAGAAAAAAGAAGAAGCAGAAGCTGCACTTCGCGATGCCGTTGTTCAAAAAGCGACAGAAAATGCGCAAATGGACATTCCAGAAGTGATGGTTAAAAACGAAACAGACCGTATGATTCGCGAGTTTGAGCAACGTTTACAAATGCAAGGATTAAACCTTGATTTATACTACCAATTCTCTGGACAAGATGAAGCAGCTCTTCGTGAACAAATGAAGGAAGAGGCAGAAAAACGTGTTCGTGTAACGTTGACGCTTGAAGCGATCGTAAAAGCAGAAAACATCGACGTCACAGAAGAAGAAGTAGAAAAAGAATTGCAAGAAATGGCTAACTTATATAACTTATCAGTAGATAAGTTAAAAGAGCTTTTAGGCACAGTAGACGGCTTAAAAGAAGATTTGAAAATGCGCAAAGCGATCGATTTCCTTGTTGAAAACAGCAAAGTTGTTGCATAATGAGAAGAGAAAGAACAAGGTGCCACACGTGCCTTGTTCTTTCCACATATAAATCACTATGAAAGTTTTCTAACTTTTCACGCACATTTGCATTTTTATTGGCATACTTTTAAAGATTTATGATAAAATGACGAATACATAACGTTTTTTCATTTTTATGTACATATGATCGTAAAGGAATAAGGGGTGAAAACATGTTTAAATTTAATGATGAAAAAGGGCAGTTAAAATGCTCGTTTTGCGGCAAAACGCAAGAACAAGTGCGCAAGCTTGTTGCTGGCCCAGGCGTATACATATGTGATGAATGTATTGAATTGTGCACTGAAATTGTGCAGGAGGAGCTTGGATCGGAAGAAGAAGTCGAGTTTAAAGATGTGCCGAAGCCGAAGGAAATTCGCGAAATTTTAGATGAGTACGTCATCGGACAAGATGAGGCGAAAAAAGCGCTTTCTGTGGCAGTGTACAACCATTACAAACGCATTAATTCAAACAGTAAAATTGATGACGTCGAATTAGCAAAAAGTAACATTTTAATGATCGGGCCGACAGGAAGCGGAAAAACGTTGCTCGCTCAAACGCTTGCACGCATCTTAAACGTGCCGTTTGCGATCGCTGATGCGACATCGCTTACAGAAGCCGGGTATGTAGGTGAAGACGTTGAAAATATTTTGTTGAAGCTCATTCAAGCTGCAGATTATGATATTGAGCGAGCAGAAAAAGGAATTATTTACATCGATGAAATTGACAAAATTGCGCGGAAATCAGAAAATCCTTCCATTACGCGCGACGTATCTGGTGAAGGGGTACAGCAAGCATTATTAAAAATTTTAGAAGGTACTATCGCGAGTGTGCCGCCACAAGGGGGGCGCAAGCATCCGCATCAAGAGTTTATCCAAATTGACACGACAAACATTTTGTTCATTTGCGGGGGAGCGTTTGACGGTTTAGAGCCAATTATTAAGCGGCGACTCGGTAAAAAAGTAATCGGTTTTAGCTCTGATGTGCAAGCTGAAGTTGAAGAAAAAGATTTATTATCGAAAGTGTTGCCAGAAGACTTATTAAAGTTCGGGTTAATTCCAGAGTTTGTTGGTCGTCTTCCGGTGATTACAAGCTTGCAGCCGCTTGATGAAGACGCGCTTGTCGATATTTTAGTGAAGCCGAAAAATGCGCTCGTGAAGCAGTATGAAAAAATGCTTGAGCTTGACGATGTTGAACTTGAATTTGAAGAAGAAGCGCTTCGTGAAATTGCCAAACGCGCGATTGAGCGGAAAACAGGGGCACGCGGATTGCGTTCAATTATTGAAGGTATTATGCTCGATGTTATGTTTGAATTACCGTCGCGTGAAGATGTGAAAAAATGTGTCATCACTGCACAAACGGTACGCGGAGAAAAAGCGCCGCTTCTCATTTTACAAGATGGAACGGTCGTTGAGTATGAAAGAAAAACGTCCGCTTAAGTTTAAAATCGCCTTTCGATGAGAAAGGCGGTTTTTTTGTTTATTTCTGTTTTTGTTCGGAGATACTATGCGTACAATACATACGCAGGAGGAACGAGCATGAATTGGACAAATATCGCATTAATGATTCAGTTGTTTTTCGGGATCGTGATCGGCCTATACTTTTTAAATTTATTAAAAAGCCAACGAACACAAAAAATTTCGATCGATAAAGAAGCGAGAAAAGAGATGGAGCAACTTCGGAAAATGCGTTCCATTTCATTAACGGAGCCGCTTGCTGAAAAAGTGCGTCCAAAAACGTTTGACGATATTGTCGGTCAAGAAGATGGGATAAAAGCGTTAAAAGCTGCGTTATGTGGACCGAATCCACAACATGTCATTATTTATGGGCCGCCTGGCGTTGGAAAAACAGCAGCGGCTCGTCTCGTATTAGAAGAAGCAAAAAAAAATCCGTTATCTCCGTTTCGAAAGGATGCTGTATTTATTGAATTAGATGCAACGACAGCACGTTTCGATGAACGGGGCATTGCTGATCCGCTCATCGGTTCTGTACACGATCCGATTTATCAAGGAGCGGGGGCGATGGGACAAGCAGGTATTCCGCAACCGAAGCAAGGGGCGGTGACAAACGCCCACGGTGGTATACTATTCATTGATGAAATTGGTGAATTGCATCCCATTCAAATGAACAAGCTGTTGAAAGTGTTAGAAGATCGCAAAGTATTTTTTGAAAGCGCGTATTACAGTGAGGAAAATCCAAACATTCCGAATCATATTCATGATATTTTTCAAAACGGATTACCGGCTGATTTTCGGCTCGTCGGCGCTACGACGCGCACGCCAAATGAAATACCGCCAGCTATTCGCTCACGTTGTATGGAAGTATTTTTTAGAGATTTAGAACAAGAAGAAGTTGCCCAAATTGTGAAAAAGGCAGCAGAAAAAGTGAATCTTCCAATTGAAGAACAAGCGGTAAATGAGCTAGCGATGTACGCGCGCAACGGAAGGGAAGCAGTCAACACGTTGCAAATTGCGGCGGGTATTGTTATTTCGGAGAAACGGTCTAAAATTTTACGTCAAGACATTGAATGGGTCATTCAATCGAGTCAATTATCACCACGTTATGAAAAAAAGGTAGGGACAGAAGCGAAAATTGGATTAGTGAACGGACTAGCAGTTCACGGTCCAAATAGCGGGGCGTTATTAGAAATTGAAGTTGCCGTATTGCCAGCAAAAGAAAAAGGAACGATCAATATGACTGGCATTGTGGAAGAAGAGCAAATCGGCGGGCAAGGAAAATCTATTCGGCGAAAAAGCATGGCGCGCGGCTCCATTGAAAATGTGATTACCGTTTTACGCACGTTCGGCGTTCCTGCTGACCAATATGATATTCATGTGAATTTTCCAGGTGGTGTTCCAATTGACGGTCCTTCTGCTGGTGTAGCGATGGCAGTAGGCATTTATTCAGCTATTTATCGTTTACAGATTGACCCGACGGTCGCGATGACAGGAGAAATTGGTGTACACGGCAACGTCAAACCAGTTGGTGGTATTTTCCCGAAAGTGAAAGCGGCCAAACAAGCTGGAGCGAAAACAGTCATCATTCCACGTGGCAATATGCAATCTATTTTAAGACAAGTGACAGAAATTGAAATCGTTCCAGTTGACCATATCGGTGATGTTCTTTCTTTCTTATTTCGCGAACACGTTCGTTCTGTTCCGATGCGTCACCATGTGCCGAAAACAGAACTTATGTGAAAGCAGTCGGCTTCAACGGAGCGTTGAAGTCGATTTTTTACGATGAAAGATTTTACAAACTCTATAATGTACTATACAATAGGGCAATAGAAGTATGATGGAGGTGCGGGTTGTGGCGAGAAAGAAAAATAAAGTGATTCCACTCTTGCCGTTAAGAGGATTACTTGTGTTTCCAACGACAGTATTGCATTTAGATGTTGGACGGGAAAAATCTGTGCAGGCGCTAGAAAAAGCGATGGTTGAAGACAATCTCGTGTTGTTAACGTCGCAAAAAGACGTACAAATTGATGATCCGGAACTTGAAGATTTATATGATATGGGGACGGTTGCGCGGGTGAAGCAATTATTGAAGTTGCCGAACGGAACGTTTCGTGTGCTCGTTGAAGGAATATCACGCGGGAAAGTATTAAAATGGGTAAGTGAAGATCCTTGCTATGTCGTGCAAATTGAACAGTTTACCGACAATGAAAAGGACGATATGGAACTTGAAGCATTGCGCCGCACAATGCTTGAGTATTTTGAGCAATACATAAAGCTTTCTAAAAAATTGTCCGCCGATATTTATACGTCTGTCATGGACATTCAACAAGCGGGGCGAATGGCGGACATTATCGCTTCTCATTTGCCGTTAAAACTTGAAGAAAAGCAACGGTTGCTTGAAGCGGTTGATGTGAAAGAACGCGTCCATCAAATCATTCAAATTCTTCATAACGAAAAAGAAATTTTGCATTTAGAAAAACGAATTAGCCAACGCGTGAAACAATCGATGGAGCGGACGCAAAAAGAATATTACTTACGCGAGCAAATGAAGGCCATTCAAAAAGAGCTTGGCGAAAAAGAAGGAAAAGCTGGTGAAATTGAATCGTTGCGCGAGAAAATTGAACAAGCAGGTATGCCGGAACACGTGAAAGCAACTGCATTAAAAGAGCTTGAACGCTATGAAAAAGTGCCGGCTGCCTCTGCAGAAAGTGGGGTCATTCGCAACTATTTAGATTGGTTGCTTGCGTTACCATGGACGAAACAAACAGAAGATATTCACGATATTCATCGCGCTGAAAACATTTTAAACGAAGAACATTATGGGCTCGAAACGGTAAAAGAGCGCGTGTTGGAATATTTAGCTGTCCAACAATTGACGCATTCGTTACGAGGACCGATTCTTTGTTTAGTAGGACCGCCGGGGGTTGGAAAAACATCGCTTGCTCGTTCAATCGCGAAAACGTTAAATCGACGTTTCGTCCGCATTTCGCTTGGTGGTGTGCGTGACGAGTCGGAAATTCGCGGCCATCGCCGTACGTACGTCGGTGCTTTACCAGGTCGTATTATTCAAGGGATGAAAAAAGCTGGAACGATTAACCCTGTATTTTTACTTGATGAAATTGATAAAATGTCGAACGATTTTCGCGGTGATCCGTCTGCGGCGTTACTCGAAGTATTGGACCCGGAACAAAATCATTCATTTAGCGATCATTATATTGAAGAACCGTATGACTTATCGAAAGTGATGTTTATTGCGACAGCGAATACGCTCGCAACGATCCCTCGTCCGCTGCTAGACCGAATGGAAGTCATTACAATTCCGAGCTATACGGAAATTGAAAAGCTTCATATCGCAAGAGAACATTTATTGCCAAAACAAATGGAAGCGCACGGTTTGCAAAAGCGTATGCTTCATATGCGCGATGAAGCGCTCATGCAAGTGATTCGCTATTATACACGCGAAGCAGGTGTGCGGAATTTAGAACGCCAACTTGCTTCCATTTGTCGCAAAGCTGCAAAAACAATCGTATCTGAGGGACGAAAGCGCGTTGTCATAACAGAAAAAAACGTTAGTGAATGGTTAGGAAAGCCGAAATATCATTACGGACAAGCTGAAAGTGAAGATCAAGTCGGCGTGGCGACAGGGTTGGCGTATACAGCGGCTGGTGGAGATACGTTGGCGATTGAAGTATCGATTGCTCCTGGCAAAGGAAAGCTGACGCTGACGGGTCAACTAGGTGACGTCATGAAAGAATCTGCCCAAGCAGCGTTCACATACATTCGCTCGAAGGCGAAAGAATTCGGAATCGATCCAGAGTTTCATGAAAAGTTAGATATTCACATTCACGTGCCAGAGGGGGCGGTACCAAAGGATGGGCCTTCGGCAGGAATTACGATAGCGACGGCGCTCATTTCGGCGTTGACAGGAAAACGAGTGAGCCGTTTTGTCGGTATGACTGGTGAAATCACATTGCGCGGTCGTGTGCTTGCAATTGGCGGGGTAAAGGAGAAAGTATTGAGCGCCCATCGCGCAGGGTTAAAGAAAGTCATTTTGCCGAAAGAAAATGAAAAAGATTTAGAAGACATCCCTGAAGTTGTAAAAAAACAAATGCAATTTGTTCTCGTTTCACATATTGATGATGTGCTTGAACATGCTTTGGTAGGTGAAGGTCAATGAAAATTACAAACGTAGAAATGGTGATTAGCGCCGTCAAACAAGAACAATACCCAGCAGGTCAACTCCCGGAGTTTGCGCTTGCTGGGCGCTCGAATGTCGGCAAATCTTCTTTTATTAACAAAATGATTAACCGGAAAAATTTTGCCCGCACGTCATCGAAGCCAGGGAAAACACAAACGTTAAATTTTTACCGCATTAACGACGGTTTTTATTTTGTTGACGTGCCGGGATATGGATTCGCGAAAGTGTCAAAAACAGAGCGCGAAGCATGGGGAAAAATGATTGAAACGTATTTTACGACGCGCGAACAACTAAAAGCGGCGTTGCTTATCGTTGATTTACGTCATCCTCCAACAAAAGACGATGTCATGATGTATGAGTTTTTAAAGCATTACGATATTCCGACGGTCGTGATCGCGACGAAAGCAGATAAAATTCCGCGCGGCAAATGGCAACAACATGCAAAAGTAGCAAAAGAAACGTTGCGTCTTATCGGAGATGATGAGCTTATCATTTTTTCAGCAGAAACCGGTCAAGGAAAAGACGAAGTATGGGGCGTATTACAAAAATGGATGTAAACAAAAAATGTGGGTAATTTGCCCACATTTTTTGCATAGTTATCCTTTTTTCACGAACAATAAGTACAATCCAAGCAAAATGAACGCGAGCGGCCAAATGTGGATGAGCGAATCGAACGTCACAGATGTAAACGCTTGTTGAAGCGGTTGGGAAAATAAAAAAATAACCGAAAGGGCAAACAGTAAAATCGTCGGAAGTAGCGCTTGTTTTGTTTTCACGTATTGCATGAAAAGTCCAATCGCCACTATGAACGTCAATGCGCTAATATCATCCGGCCACGATGACAGACGAGAAGAAAGATGAAAATGAACGCCAATTCCTGTAAATACAACACCAGATAAAATGGTATGGTAGTCCTTTTCGATATACGCTTGCCCTAAAAAAGCAATCCCGATGATGAGCAATAACGTTGGCCACGTATGGAAAGATGAAAAAAGCGAAAATCGTTCAAGCAAAAAGTATAGACCGAATCCAATTAAAATGATGCCGGAAAAAATACCACGTTTTTTCATTGAAAATCCCCCAATTCCGTGCGACACTTGAAACAGCATCTGTTCATTAGTTTACTAAATGAACGTCATTTAAGAAAGACCGAAAGTTGTCAAATTGTATTCACACTTTATTAAAGAAAAAACAAAATAGACGTGCTATAATGGAATGAGATGACTTTAAACTTCGGGGTGATGGGAAATGTATGTTGTCGTTGTCAGCGTGAACTATCGCACAGCCCCTGTTGAAATTCGTGAAAAGTTGACGTTTAATCAAGCGGAGCTTGTTGAAGCGATGAAAGCGCTACAAAAGCAAAAAAGCATGTTAGAAAACGTCATTGTATCGACATGTAACCGTACAGAAATTTATGCGGTTGTTGATCAATTAAACACAGGGCGTTATTATATAAAAACATTTTTAGCAGATTGGTTTGGCCTCGATAAAGAGCAAATCGTTCCGTATTTGCGTATTTATGAAGAGCGTGAAGCGATTGAACACTTGTTCCGCGTTGCTTGCGGTCTCGATTCGATGATTTTAGGTGAAACGCAAATTCTTGGGCAAGTGCGTACAAGTTTCCTTTTAGCGCAACAAGAAAACACAATAGGCACGGTGTTTAAACAGCTATTTAAACAAGCGATTACGCTTGCTAAACGCGCCCATGCCGAAACAGAAATCGGTGCTAATGCTGTGTCAGTAAGTTATGCAGCTGTCGAGCTCGCAAAAAAAATTTTTGGCGATTTAAAAAATAAACATGTGCTCGTTTTAGGTGCAGGAAAAATGGGAGAATTGGCGTTGCAAAACTTGTACGGAAGCGGCGTCAAGCGCGTGACGGTTGTCAACCGGACGTTTGAGAAAGCACAGCAGCTTGCTGAACGTTTTAACGGTGATGCGAAGCCGCTATCGCAACTACAATGCGCATTATTAGAAGCGGATATTTTAATTAGTTCAACTGGTGCAAAACAATACGTCATTACAAAAGAGACGATGGCAGTCATTGAAAAAATGCGCAAAGGTCGTCCGTTTTTTATGATTGATATTGCTGTTCCGCGCGATTTAGATCCTGCGCTTGCGGAGCTAGATAGCGTCTTCTTGTACGACATCGATGACTTGCAAGATATCGTTGAAGCGAACTTAGCGGAACGAAAAAAAGCGGCAGAGCAAATTGAGCGCATGATTGCTGAAGAGATGGATGAGTTCCAACAATGGTTGCATATGCTTGGCGTCGTTCCGATTATTTCTGCTTTGCGTGAAAAGGCGATGCTTATTCAAGAGGAGACGATGAAAAGCTTAGAGCGAAAGTTGCCGCATTTATCTGAACGAGATAGGAAGGTGTTAAACAAACATACGAAAAGCATCGTCAACCAATTGTTGCGCGATCCGATTTTACGCGCAAAAGAGTTAGCTGCAGAGGACAATGCGGAAGAAGCGCTTCAACTGTTCATGAAAATTTTTAACATTGAACAACAAGTGAAGCAGCAACAAAAAGAGATGAGCTGTGTTCACGAGCGGGTAGCTGAACCATCTTTTCAACCGTAAGGAAGAGTTCGTATGTTTGAAATGACGAGATGGTATGAACTCTCGCTTCTTTTACATGCATCGTCCGTTTTGTTTTATTTTATTGATTTTCTTCATCACAACCGGAAAGCAAACCGCATCGCTTTCGGGTTGCTTTCTATTGTTTGGGGGATGCAAACATGTTTCTTTTTCTTCAGAATGGTGGAGACAGGGCGCTTTCCTGTTTTAACGCTTGCGGAGGGGCTGTCGTTTTACGCGTGGCTGCTCATTACGTTGTCGCTTGCCATTAACGGCTGGCTGCGCGTCGATTTCCTCGTCTTTTTCACAAACGTGTTAGCGTTTTTTATTCTTTCATTGCATACGTTCGCGCCGACGCCGTATACTGTCGGCATCGCTGAGCAGCTCATGTCAGAACTGTTGTTTATTCATATTACGATGGCTATTTTATCGTACGGGGCGTTTTCACTTTCGTTTATGTTTTCCCTTTTATATTTGCTTCAATACGGATTATTGAAGCGAAAAAAGTGGGGCAAGCGATTGTGGCGGCTCGGCGATTTAGCTAAGTTAGACGACCTTGCATACGTGTTAAACGGTGTCGGCGTACCGGTGTTATTATTAAGTTTAATTTTAGGTATTGTTTGGGCATATATGAAAGTAGATCATTTCGTTTTATACGATGCCAAAGTGCTCGGATCGTTCACCGTATTTGCGACATACAGCTTTTATTTGTATAGGAGAGCGGTCAGAGGGATGCAAGGAAAAGAAATGGCGTATTGGAACATCGGTTCATTTCTTATTTTGCTTATTAATTTCTTTTTGTTTGGTACGTTATCGCAATTTCATTTTTAGCGATTGTTGGAGGAAAGCATGATGAGAAAAGTCATTGTTGGTTCGCGCCGAAGCAAGTTAGCGTTAACTCAGACGAACTGGGTTATTGAGCAACTAAAGCAACTCGGTGCGCCGTTTGAATTTCAAGTGAAAGAAATTGTCACAAAAGGCGATCAAATTTTACATGTGACGTTATCGAAAGTTGGGGGCAAAGGGTTATTCGTGAAAGAAATTGAACAAGCGATGCTCGATGGCGAAATTGATTTTGCTGTCCATAGTATGAAAGATATGCCCGCTATATTACCTGAAGGGTTAACGATCGGGTGTGTACCGAAACGTGAAGATCATCGCGACGTACTTATTTCTAAAAAACATATTCCATTTGAGCAGTTGCCGAGTGGAGCGATTGTTGGAACGAGCAGTTTGCGGCGTTCGGCGCAGCTATTAGCCGTTCGCCCAGATTTAAACATTCAATGGATTCGCGGCAACATCGATACGCGCTTAAACAAGCTAAAAACGGATGCGTACGACGCCATTATATTGGCTGCTGCTGGGTTGCATCGCATGGGATGGGCAAAAGAAGTGATTACACAATATTTGCCGACTGACGTATGCGTTCCAGCGGTTGGACAAGGTGCGTTGGCGATTGAATGTCGGGAAGATGATGAAGAGCTATTGTATTGGTTAAACCAACTGACTGATAAACAAACGGAACGTGCTGTTCGGGCAGAGCGAGCCTTTTTACAGCGCATTGAGGGCGGATGCCAAGTGCCTGTGGCTGGATATGCATATGTTGATCGAGATGATATCGTACTTACAGCGCTTGTTGCGACACCGAACGGAACAGAAGTGCTAAAAGAAGTCGTGCGAGGAACGGATCCAGAAAAAATAGGAGTGGAAGCGGCACAACGGTTAATCGACCGCGGAGCAAAACAGTTAATTGCGCGTGTACTAAAGGAGCTGGAGTAAATGTTGAAGGGGAAGCGGGTGCTTGTAACACGCGAAAAGGCGCAAGCGAAAGCGTTATCGCAAACGTTGGAGCGGTACGGCGCCATTCCAATTGAACTGCCGCTTATTCGCATTGAGCGGGCAAAACAATTGGATGACGCGCTAGTAAATGAGTGGCATACGTATGATTGGATCGTATTTACAAGCCAAAACGGGGTAAAATATTTTTTCGAGCTAATTGGGGAAATAAAGCCACCAACGTGGCCGAAAGTGGCAGCGGTAGGGGAAAAAACAGCGAAAGCGTTACAAAAGCGAAACATCGTTGTCGATCTCGTTCCAATCGAATTTGTCGCAGAGAGCTTAGCTGAGTCGTTGACCCTTCTCCTTTCAACGCATGCGCGCATCTTGCTTGTGAAAGGAAACTTAGCGCGCGACACCCTTCGCGAGCAATTGAATAACATCGCGGACGTGACAGATTGGATTGTGTACGAAACGACGATAAATGAAGAAGCGAAGTCGCAAGTCGTTGCTCTTCTTCAACAGCGCCTCATCGATGTCATCACGTTTACAAGCTCGTCGACGGTGCGCAGTTTTGAACGAGCGATCGCAAAAGAAAACGTCGATTTGTCTTTCGTCACAATTGCCTGTATCGGTCCGATTACGAAACAAACGGCGCTTGATTTAGGGATTCCTGTTCACGTTTGTCCTCATACATACACAATTGATGCTATGGTACAAGAGCTTTATCAATATTTTCAAACAAGAGGTGAGTAACTATGCAATTTGCGCGACATCGTCGTCTGCGTCAAACAGCGAATTTGCGTGCGATGGTACGTGAAACGCATCTTCATGTAGAAGATTTCATTTATCCGATTTTTGTCATCGAAGGGGAAAAGATAAAAAATGAAGTACCTTCGATGCCTGGCGTGTATCAACAGTCGCTTGACTATGCGCTTGAGGACGTTCGAGAAGCGGTTGAATTAGGCGTGCGCTCCGTTATCGTATTCGGTGTGCCGAACGAAAAAAACGAGGTTGCTTCGCAAGCGTATTGTGAACACGGCGTCGTTCAACGTGCTATTCGCGCGATAAAGAGTGAGTTTCCTGAACTTGTTATCATTGCAGATACGTGCTTGTGCCATTATACGAGCCACGGACATTGTGGAATTGTAAAAAACGGAACGATCGTCAACGACGATACGCTTGAATTGTTAGCGAAAACAGCAGTGAGCCAAGCAAAAGCTGGAGCGGACGTGATTGCTCCATCGAATATGATGGATGGCTTCGTCGCAGCTATTCGTCACGCATTAGACGAAGCAGGCTTTACATATGTGCCGATTATGTCGTATGCGGTGAAATATTCGTCCGCATTTTACGGCCCGTTTCGCGATGCAGCACATAGCGCGCCGCAGTTTGGCGACCGTAAAACGTACCAAATGGATCCTGCCAATCGGTTAGAAGCGTTTCGTGAGGCGCAAGCAGATGTAGAACAAGGATCCGACTTTCTAATGGTAAAACCGGCGCTATCGTATTTAGATATTATTCGCGATTTAAAAAATCATTTCCATTTGCCGATTGTTGCTTATAACGTCAGCGGAGAATATGCGATGGTGAAAGCAGCCGCCCAAAACGGATGGATTGATGAAAAAGCGGTTGTACTCGAAATGTTAACGAGCATGAAGCGAGCAGGGGCGGATGTCATCTTAACGTACTTCGCTAAAGATGTTGCTCGCTGGTTAAAGGAGGAAAAATAATGCGTAGCTATGAACGTTCAAAAGCGGCGTATGCTGAAGCGGTAAAGCTCATGCCTGGCGGTGTAAACAGCCCAGTGCGCGCATTTCGGGCAGTAAAAATGGATCCGATTTTTATGGCGCGCGGAAAAGGTTCAAAAATTTACGACGTTGACGGCAATGAATATATTGACTATGTGTTATCGTGGGGTCCGCTTATTTTAGGACATGCGAACGATCGAGTTGTGGAAGCGCTAAAGCGGGTAGCGGAAACGGGCACAAGCTTTGGTGCTCCAACGTTAATCGAAAATGAACTCGCTAAACTTGTGATGGAACGCATGCCGTCCATTGAAATCATTCGCATGGTTAGTTCAGGGACGGAGGCGACGATGAGCGCCCTTCGGTTAGCGCGTGGTTACACAGGCCGAAATAAAATCGTCAAATTTGAAGGATGCTATCACGGACATGGCGATTCGCTTTTAATTAAAGCGGGGTCAGGTGTAGCGACGCTCGGTTTGCCGGATAGCCCAGGGGTGCCGGAAACGATCGCCCAACATACGATTACTGTACCATACAACGATTTACAAAGCGTGCGTTATGCGTTTGAAAAGTTTGGAGAAGATATTGCGGCGGTCATTGTGGAACCTGTTGCTGGAAATATGGGAGTCGTTCCACCAGAACAAGGTTTCTTGCAAGGTTTGCGCGATGTAACGAACGAGTACGGTGCACTTCTTATTTTTGATGAAGTCATGACTGGCTTCCGTGTCGATTATTATAGCGGTCAAGGTTATTACGGTGTCAAACCAGACTTGACGTGCCTTGGAAAAGTCATTGGCGGCGGCTTACCAGTTGGCGCATACGGTGGACGTGCGGATATTATGGAGAAAATTGCGCCAAGTGGGCCAATTTATCAAGCTGGTACGTTATCAGGAAATCCGATGGCGATGACAGCTGGTTATGAAACGCTCCGACAACTGACGCCAGAAACGTATAAAGCGTTCCAGAAAAAAGCAAACCGTTTAGCAGAAGGGTTAAGCGAAGCGGCAAAAGCGTATGATATTCCACATACGATTAACCAAGCTGGCTCGATGATCGGCATATTCTTTACGAATGAACGTGTTACGAATTACGAAACGGCGAAAACGTCCGATTTAGACTTATTTGCTCGTTATTATCAAGAAATGGCGAATGAAGGCATTTTCTTACCGCCATCGCAGTTTGAAGGCATGTTTTTGTCCACTGCGCATACAGATGACGATATTGAAAAAACAATTGAAGCAGCGCGACGTGCGTTTGCAAAAATTAGCGATTGCCTCTAGGGCATCGCTTTTTTTATGCATACTTCTTTTTTTCTTCTCATAACCATAGTAATGTGAAATGACTTGGACGTTGAAGGAGAGATGAGCATGTTGCGTTTTTCAATTGAAGAAGCGATTGCGTTTCGACGTGAACATCACGTCGATCAACTATTATCGATTTCGCTACAACCGACAATTACAATCGAGGAACAAGAAGATTATGTGTATATTCGTGGTGTGCTAGAACTATCCGGAGAATATACAAAACATGAAGAAGATGGAGAAGATGTTGAAACATTTGAACTCGGGCGATACATTGAACAAGTGCGTATGCATGATGAGGAAACGGGTGAATTTTTACATCAATTTCCGATTGACGTAACTGTTCCAAAAGAGCGAGTCGATGATCTTGAACAAGTGTATGTGCTGATCGAATCATTTGATTATGACTTACGGAAAAACGAATTACGTCTTATTGCTGAAGTGGCCATTCACGGTATTCAAATGGATGATGATCGAGAAGACGAAGAAGAGTGGGATGCGTACAACGTAGACGACTTTGAACCGTTTGAAGCTGTTGCCCGTCAAGAAGTATATGAAGAAGAAAAAGAAGAACAAGAAACAATCGTCAATGTACCGACATTTTATATGCTCCATGAAGAACAGGTAGCTGATGATGACGAACATAAAGAAGAACGGATTGATGTTCAAGGAGAGCATGAAGAAGAACAGGTTGATACTCAAAAGGGATATGAAGAACAGGAGAGCAAACGAGAAGAAACGTCTTTTCAACTTGAACTAAAAGGAAGGGAGACGAACGAAAAGCGAAATGAAAATGCGTTATATTTAACAAAACTATTTGGTAAAAATGAAGAACAGGCGTTTGCTCGTTTGAAAATTTGCATCGTCCAACAAGGCGATTCGTTGGACAAGATTGCCGAGCGATACGACGTATCTGTTCAACAGTTGTTGCGTACAAATCACCTTGAAAGTGGTGCAGATGTACATGAAGGTCAGTTACTATACATTCCAACGCCAAGTAAAGTATAAAAGGGCGGCATGGTGATGAAACAAGCGAGCGTACAAAAATGGGAAACGACAAATGGAACATACGCGATTAAACGCATCGATTCATTTGCTCATTGGCAGGCGATTGAGCAAGCTTATCGCTTACGCATTCCGCTTGCCGTCCCTATTTATGAAGCGAAAAAACGAGATAATCAATGGTATTATACGATGCCTTGGTTAAAACAAAAAAAACATCCGACATCATCTTTTTTTCACGATTTAGCACGATGGCATAAACATTCATTAAAAGAAATACAAACGACTGAAGCGGAAATCGAATCTTATTATAAGGAACGAAAAAGCTCACTTGAAAAGGCAAAACAAACATTAACTCATCATATTGAACAATGTGAAAAACAGTGGTATATGTCCCCATTTCAGCTACAATGTTGCACCCATTTTCTCGATATTATGCGCGCCATCTCGTTTTCTGAACATACGTTAAATGAATGGCGCGAGCGAATGAAAGAAAAAAAAACCGTACGCATTTGTTACATTCATGGGCATCCGTCGTTCCAACATTATGTAGAACGGGATGACGGCACAGCGTATTTTATTAGTTTTGAACGGGCGCGCTGGGCTCCACCATTTCATGATTTACTCTTATTTTTTCGCCAATATTTGTATACGTATCCGTTGACGTGTGATGAAGCGGTACAGTGGCTTGCACAATATGAACAAACATTGGCGCTTGAAGAAGATGAACGGTTATTGTTTTTTCACTTTCTTGCCGATCCGCACGTATTCGTTCAACTTATTCATCGCTACGAACAACATCGACACGACCGGCAACTGACAGCTGCTTGGCAACGGGCATATTGGCAAATGAAAAATATTGAATATGTCATTGGAAAATGGGAAGAAGAAAAGCAACAACATCAAATCCAATCGTAATGTAAAGCGAAGGAAAGAAGAATGAAAATAGCGAGTAAAATGACGTCAATCGTTGTTGGAAATAAAATCGTTCGAATAGCTTGAACAACGGTAATCGGGATGATACATTGCTCGGCAATGAAGCGAAGTTTTCTTAGCCACGGTGGCCAAGCGTACGGGTTGTAACGTTTACGCATATGCTCACATCCTTTTCAATTTTGCTCCGCATGGAGTTTTTCTTTTTTATCATATGTATAAAGAAGTGAAAATGTGGCAAACCTTATTGACGATTCGTATGATTTTTATATAGTATTATGTATGAACAGAAAAAAGCGAAGATAGGGAAGAGTACGGCGTAACCCGCCTTGCAGAGAGGGAAATCAATAGCTGCGAGATTTCCTAGGTTTGTGGTCGTCGGAAGGTCGCCCTGGAGCTGCTTCTTCGAACGAAAGTAGGAGAAGCCGGTGCGTCGCCGTTATCGATTTGAGTGCTTAAGCATCGCTTAAGAAAAAAGGTGGTACCGCGAAAGAGTCTCCTTTCGTCCTTTTCGGATGAAAGGAGTTTTTTATTTGATTGAAGGAGGGATTTGTATGTTACCGCCAAAATATGATCATCGTGCTGTAGAAGCGAATCGCTATGCATGGTGGCTAAAAGGGAAGTTTTTTGAAGCAACAAGCGATGAAACGAAAAAGCCATTTACAATCGTCATTCCACCGCCAAACGTGACAGGGAAACTTCATTTAGGACATGCATGGGATACGACGTTACAAGACATTATTACACGCATGAAACGCATGCAAGGATACGATGTGTTATGGCTTCCAGGCATGGATCATGCGGGAATTGCCACGCAAGCGAAAGTCGAAGAAAAGTTGCGCAATGAAGGAAAGACGCGCTACGACTTAGGACGTGAAAAGTTCGTTGAAGAAACGTGGAAATGGAAAGAAGAGTATGCTGGGCATATTCGCTCCCAGTGGGCAAAGCTTGGGCTCGGACTCGATTATACGCGAGAGCGCTTTACGCTTGATGAAGGACTATCTAAAGCGGTGCGCGAAGTGTTCGTTTCGCTATATAAAAAAGGACTGATTTATCGTGGAGAGTACATTATTAACTGGGATCCAGTAACAAAAACAGCATTATCGGACATTGAAGTCGTATATAAAGATGTACAAGGTGCGCTATATCATATGCGCTATCCGCTTGCTGACGGCTCTGGCTATATTGAAGTGGCGACGACGCGTCCAGAAACGATGCTTGGTGATACAGCCGTTGCGGTTCATCCAGAAGATGAACGTTACAAACATCTCATCGGAAAAACAGTCATTTTACCGATTGTTGGTCGTGAAATTCCAATTATCGGTGATGAATACGTCGATATGTCGTTCGGTTCAGGGGCGGTCAAAATTACGCCAGCGCACGATCCAAACGACTTTGAAATCGGCAACCGTCACAACTTACCTCGCGTTCTTGTGATGAACGAAGATGGTACGATGAATGACAATGCGCTTCAATATAAAGGGCTCGATCGCTTCGAATGCCGGAAACAAATTGTGAAAGATTTACAAGCACAAGGCGTGCTATTTAAAATTGAAGAACATATGCATGCAGTCGGTCATAGCGAGCGTAGCGGGGCGGTTGTAGAGCCATATTTATCGACGCAATGGTTTGTGAAAATGAAGCCGCTTGCTGAAGCTGCAATTGAATTGCAAAAGACGGAAGGAAAAGTAAACTTCGTCCCAGAGCGGTTTGAAAAAACGTACTTACATTGGATGGAAAATATTCGCGACTGGTGCATTTCTCGCCAACTTTGGTGGGGTCATCGCATTCCAGCATGGTACCATAAAGAAACGGGCGAAGTGTACGTTGATCATGAACCGCCGGCAGACATCGAAAATTGGGAACAAGATCCGGACGTATTAGATACGTGGTTTAGCTCTGCGCTTTGGCCGTTTTCAACGATGGGGTGGCCAGATGAAACAGCGACAGATTACAACCGCTATTATCCGACAGATGTGCTTGTGACAGGGTATGACATCATTTTCTTCTGGGTGTCGCGCATGATTTTCCAAGCGCTCGAATTTACAGGAAAACGTCCGTTTAAAGATGTGCTTATTCACGGATTAGTGCGCGATGCACAAGGACGAAAAATGAGCAAATCGCTCGGCAACGGCGTCGACCCGATGGATGTTATCGATCAGTACGGTGCGGACTCGCTTCGCTATTTCTTAGCAACAGGAAGCGCTCCAGGTCAAGACTTGCGCTTTAGCACCGAAAAAGTTGAAGCGACATGGAATTTCGTAAATAAAATTTGGAATGCGTCTCGTTTTGCGCTCATGAATATGGAAGGGTTCACGTATGATGACATCGACTTAAACGGTGAAAAAACGGTTGCTGACCACTGGATTTTAACGCGCTTAAATGAAACGATCGAGACGGTCACAAAACTTGCAGATAAATACGAGTTTGGCGAAGTCGGTCGCGTGTTATATAACTTTATTTGGGATGATTTATGCGATTGGTATATTGAGATGGCGAAGTTACCGTTATACGGTGAAGATGAACAAGCGAAAAAGACGACGCGCTCAGTGCTTGCTTATGTGCTTGATCAAACGATGCGCCTCCTTCATCCGTTCATGCCGTTTGTCACAGAAGAAATTTGGCAACAGCTTCCGCATGAAGGAGAGTCGATTACAGTTGCTCCGTGGCCGCAAGTTCGTCCTGAACTTAGTAATCATGAAGCTGCTGAGCAAATGCGCTTGCTTGTTGATATTATTCGCGCGGTGCGTAACATTCGCGCTGAAGTCAATACTCCATTAAGCAAGCCAATTACGTTACACATTAAAGCGAAAGACGAGCACATTGCAACAACGCTTGAGAAAAACCGTTCATATATTGAGCGTTTCTGCAATCCAAGTGAACTTGTGATTGGCACAGCCATTCCAACTGTTGAAAAAGCGATGACGGCTGTTGTGACAGGTGCGGAACTAAGCTTGCCGCTTGAAGGATTAATTAATATTGAAGAAGAAGTGAAACGCCTCGAAAAAGAGTTACAAAAACTCGATCAAGAAGTCGAGCGTGTGCAAAAGAAATTAAGCAATGAAGGATTTTTAGCAAAAGCGCCAGCGCACGTCGTCGAAGAGGAGCGGAAAAAAGAGCGCGACTATATAGAAAAACGTGAAGCGGTTCGCGCCCGTCTTGCACAATTAAAGCAATAGTTTTATGATGAAGACGAATCCACTTTGGGTTCGTCTTTCATTTTGTAGAGGAGGGATTTTTCATGGTTCGCACATATAAAGAAGCGGTCGATTGGATTCATAGTCGCTTAACGTTAGGGGTGAAGCCGGGGTTGAAACGAATGGAATGGATGATGGAGAAGCTTGGACATCCAGAACGTCGCATTAAGGCGGTTCATGTCGGTGGTACGAATGGCAAAGGATCGACCGTTTGTTTTTTACGCCATATATTGCAAGAGGCAGGCTATCGTGTCGGAACATTTACATCGCCGTATGTGGAACAATTTAATGAACGGATTAGCATCAATGGCCAACCGATTCGTGACGTTGATTTAATGAAACTTGTTCAAGTGATTCAACCTTTGGCAGAAGAATTAGAACAGACGGAATTAGGTGGTCCGACCGAATTTGAAGTTATTACGGCTATGGCGCTCTATTATTTTGGAAAAATGAACGTACAAGACGTCGTCATTTTTGAAGTAGGACTTGGTGGCCGCCTAGATTCAACAAACATTATTTATCCGCTCTTATCGGTGATTACAAATGTCGGTTACGATCATATACATATATTAGGGAATACGCTTGAACAAATTGCGTTTGAAAAAGCGGGAATTATAAAAGCAGGGATCCCTGTTGTAACTGCGATCGATCAGCCTGAAGCGCTGCGCGTCGTAGAAGAAAAAGCAGCATCTGTACGTTCGAAAGTATATGCTCTCGGTCGCGATTTTACCGTTTTTGCTCATGAGCCAACTGCGGATGGAGAACGTTTTTCACTGCAAACACCATTTGCTTCATATGACAATGTGACAACAACGATGCTCGGTGCGCATCAAGTGAAAAACGCTGCACTTGCGCTAATGGCGGCTGATTATTTACGCACGTATTATTCGTTTTTGATTGAGCGAGAACATATGTATAACGGCGTTCGGAAAGCCGAGTGGCTCGGACGATTTGAAAAGATGAACGATCGTCCGCTTATTATTATTGATGGGGCGCATAACGAAGAAGGAATCGATAGCCTTGTGGCGACAATGAACGCTCATTATCCGCATCGGAGTGTACATGTCCTTTTTACAGCGCTAGGCGACAAACCGGTTGCTGCGATGATTCGAAAGTTAGAAACGATTGCGCAAACGATGACGTTTACAACGTTTGATTTTCCACGCGCCCTTTCCGCCGAACAACTAGCTGAACAAGCAACACACCGAAACGTTCAATGTACGAACGATTGGAAACAATGGCTAAAAGAAAAGCGCACACAAGCGGAAAAAGACGACATCATTTTAATTACAGGTTCACTTTATTTTATCTCAAACGTACGAAATTTTATAAAAAATAAATATAACTAAACGAGAGATTGTTGGTATAATAGATAAAAAGTAGGAGTTTTGAAAGGGGGAGAGGTAGGTGAAAAGGGCTGTTTCGGTGTTTTTAACTGTTCTTTTACTCATTCCGTTGTTTTTTTCTGCAATGACTGTACGTGCTAACACCAGTATTGCGTACAATGTGCTTGAAATTGTGAGTCATGCTAATCAATTATCCTCATCACCATTAAAACAAGAATTAGGAAGTACGTCGAATATAAATGTGACGACGATGACGATGAAGCGATTCGTTGCTTTGCGCGATGAGCTAGACGGAAAATACGATGCGATCGTTATTTCAAGTGGGGATTATAATCCGAAGAAACTTGGGATGACAAGTAGTAGTAATAGAAGCGCATCACACGATACGTCGAATGTTTTAAACGATATTACACATTTGAAAGCTAAACAAATAAAACAGTTTTATATAGACAAAGGATTGCCTGTTTTTCTTCACGACAGTAGCGTGAAAAAATATTTAGGAAGTAATTTGTATAATTACTCTCAATCAAACGAATGGAAATCAAAAGCAAACGTTATTTTCTTTACAACAAAGACAAACATAACAAACTATTTGACAGCAAACAAACGACCTCATTTCGTATTAACGAGCATCCCTTCTTCCACACAAACGTATAAGAAAGGTGATACAATATCGTTCCAATATGAAATTGTCAATTATACACACTTTCAAAATAAACTGTTGACTGTTAATTTGTACATTGATTCGGATTTTAACGATAAATATACGAGCGAAGAAATTGTTGCATCCAAACAAGCGCAAGGAGCGACAGGAACGATTTCATATACGTTCCCAGCAGGTTATTCTGGCCCGCGTTACTGGAAAATAGAAATTGTTGATGAAACGAGCGCATTAAAAGATTATGAAAAAGGGTTCGTGAAATTTCAAGATGTGCCAGCAACGATCAAAATATTGCAAATACGTAAAGGAAACGATGCGAGCTCGTTGCTCAATACGAAAAATATGAATCCGAGCTTTTTAAGTCGTGCGAATGAATATAGCATTGCAATCGATGTGACGACGTTAACTGACTTTCAAAAAAGCAAGCAATATGAGCCAAATTATTCACACGAAGTGATTAACGGGAAATACGATATGATTATTTTTGGATTCGCTGATTGTTATAACGGGTGTGGCTCACCGATTTCATTAACCCAAAATGCTATTCAATCAGTGAAAAGCTTTATCCAATCTGGGCAAAGTGTTATGTTTACACACGATGTCATGTTTGGGGCGAACAATGTATGGGTGAATGAGTTCGGTCCGATTGTTGGGCAAATTCAACCGCAGACGGACTTAGGAAACGGTGCTCCAAATCCATCGACGAATACGAAACAAGTGAATCATGGGCTTATGACAAATTATCCGTTTGAATTAGGTGATAGCATTGCTATTGCGACAACGCACAACCAATATTACACGCTCAATTTAGAAGATGAGGATGTCATTCCATGGTACAACATCCAAGGTTCTCCGCGTGATGTATATGATAGTTGGAACCACTATTATACGTATTCAAAAGGAAATGTCACATATTCTGGAACAGGACATGTCGGAACGACGGCTGCGTTTCCAGAACAAGAACAAAAACTATTCGTCAATACGATGTACCGTGCATTTTTCGGGTCGAACCATGCACCGCAACTGACGGTTATCACACCGAAAGAAAACGAAAAAATTCCGAGCAATCAGCCAATTGAGCTATCGTATAAAGTAGAAGATTTAGACTTAGTCGACCGAACGTTTTCTACAAAAGTATGGTTGAACGATCAAGAAGTGTATGCCCAAAACAATGTGCCGAACGGCACGACGATCATTCAGTCGATTCCGCACAATATGCCAAACGGCGGAACGGTAAAAATAAAAATTGAAGCAACCGATGCACGCGGAGCAAAAGTAACGAAAGAATTTCAAGTCGTGATTGAAAAAGTATCGGCAAACATTGAAGTCAGCCGAACGATTTCAACAACGCTAGCTCCTGTCAATGAATCGATTACGATGCAATATACGCTCACACCAAAACCATTATCGTTATTGACGAATACGTTGTTAAAAGTAACGAACGTCGCGTTTGAAGAAAAATTGCCAGCAGGCATTGAAGTTGTCTCATTGCCAAACGGGTTCACAAAACAAGGAACGGTGACAGAAGGTTATACAATTCAAGGAACGTTGCCTGATATTTCGTTTATTAAATCAGGAACAACGTATATTGCCGAACCGCAAACGTTTACGATTCAAGTGAAACCGACGGCGAAAGGAACGTTTTCTCTCTCACAAGCTAAACTGACGTACAAAGATATAAATACGCAAGTTGTCCATTTATCGTTTAACGCTGTCTCGTTTGTTTCAGACTACAAAGTGACAGATGTGACGCTGCCAAGTACGATGTTTGTGAATCGCGGTGTACCGAAAAACGCCCGCTTATTGTTAAACGTCTTGCCGCAAGAAGCGACAATTGCATCAGTAGAATGGAGCGAAAATAGTAATGGGCAAGTCATTTCGATTGACCAAAACGGCGTCATTACCGCAATACAAGAAGGAACAGCACAAGTGACAGCAAAAGTAAAAGATATGTTCGGCAATATAAAAACAGCGACAATGACGGTCATTGTACGCATTCCAGTCGATTCGATAACAATTCAAAACTTTACTGTTTATGTCGGTGAGACGATTCCGATTCCAATAACCGTATCACCAGCAGATGCGAAAAAAGCGGTATCTTATTCACTAGGAAATAACTTATATGCTGAAATCAACGGGGCAAACGGAACAATTACTGGGTTAAAAGAAGGAGTAACGACGTTAACCGTTCAGGCGTTTAACAGAAACGATGAACTCATTGAAAAAACGGTTACTGTTACGATCGAAGCGATCCCTGTAACTGCTGTTGTCGTGTCGCCAGCGGTCGTGAATATGAATATCGGTGACACCGTTTCACTCACCGCAACAGTTGCGCCAAATAATGCGACGTATAAAACAATTGAATGGCGCTCGTCCAATCCAAATATCGCTTCTGTCGATGAAAATGGTCGCGTCACAGGAGTAAGTACAGGGCAAGTGACAATGACAGCGCAGGCGCACAACGGTGTGATCGGAACAGCAATCGTTCATGTCGGTTCGCCGTTGACAGGTATTTCCCTTCCATCGACGTTACTCGTCCAAAAAGGAAAAACGATCAATGTATTGCCATACATTGCACCGATTCCAGCTAATGCGACGACAAAAATTGTAAGCCGTTCATTTACTGTCGAAAATAGTTACTATGCCGTTGTCGATCAAAATGGGGAAGTAACTGCGAAACGTCTCGGTGAAACACCGCTAACGGTTCGGCTCGTTGACGAAAATGGAAAAGTGTGGACGGCATCTACGGTCATTCGTATCGTCGAACATGCGACAGATCCAACGAAAGGCGGAAATAAAAACGGCTGGCTGTACTAACAAAGGATGTGAACACGTATGAAAAAAGTGATGATGCTCGTTGTCATCATCAGCTTGTTAAGCGGCTGCTTCCTGTCAAAAGAAGAAAAGCAACAACGACTCATACAAGCGATTGAGCAAGGAAACGTTGAAGCGGTGCGCGAATATATGAAACAAGAAAAAAATATTAACTTTCAAATGAACAATGAGACACCGCTTGATGTGGCGATGCGTAACGGTCAGCGTGAAATTGCGGTACAACTATTGAAAGCTGGAGGAAAGTCGGCTGTCATGCCGCTTCCTCCCCTTCATTTTGCACTCGCTTCTTCTATTGCCCAAGGGGATGAAGAAAATATTGAAATTGTGAAACAAATGGTGAACGAACAAACGGTGCGAGAGAAAGATCAAGAGAAGAATACCCCTTTGCATACTGCGGCAGGAAGCGGAAATCTCGAACTTGTTCGGCTTGTTTGTCAATACGATGTTGACGTCAATGCGGTAAATATACGTGGTGAAACGCCGTTGTTGCTCGCTGTGCAAGCTGGAAATGTCGATGTTGTCCGTTTTTTATATGAACGTGGAGCAAATACGGAGATCGCAAATAAAGATGGTGAAACCCCGCTATATAAAGCAGTGGAACGAAATTTTATTGATGTAGCAACATATTTATTAGAGAAAAAGGCAAATGTCAACGCAAAAACGAATATTGGAAAAACCCCGTTAATGGTTGCAGCAGAATACGGATATGATGAGTTAGTAACGCTTTTACTTCGTTACGGAGCGGATGTACACATAAAAGACGGGACGGGAAATACAGCTCTTTCTCTTGCGCAATATTGGAAACATGAAAACATAATCAAGCAGCTAAAAGGAAAAGGAGCGAAGTAGCTCCTTTTCTTACTTTACTCGCAGTTCATCGACGATGACAGCAAGCTGTTTGACAAGCGGTAAGCCGAGACCGCGGTTAATAAATACATCTTTATTATGTTTGACAACAAAGCGAGCGAATTGTTTTTGTTCTTCTTCTGATGATATAGGCGCTTGAAAAGAAAGATTCGTTCCACTATCGCTCGTTTCGCCGCGATATGCGTTAATAACGAGCCCGTTGTCATCCGTATAAGGAATGATGGAGGAATTGCCACGGGCAAACAGCCCCCCTTCAATGTTTATATACGAACCAACAGCATAAATCACAGCGTTGCTATCTGTGTAGAAAAATCCTTTTAAATTTGGTGTAGTGAGTGAAAAATTGTTCGTAAATTCGTTCACACGAGCGATTTCGAGCTCCCCTTTTGTTAATAACACGACTTCTTTTCCGTTTAAGCCGCTAATCGTCGTATTGTAAATCGATGTATTTCCGTTGACGTAGACAGTAGAATCGAACGCCACTTGCCCTGTAATCGTTAAGTTGCCAAGGACAATGATGTTTCCTGAAATTTGTAAAGGAGAACTTCCTGCGTTTTCTAACGTCAAGTCGCCGTTTACAATTAACCATTGGTTATCATTTAAAGTCAATGAAGAAATATCAAAATAAGGAATCGTACTCGTATCAAGAAAAATAGATTTTCCGCTTGCAATTGCCCCTTCTAATGCGGTTGATAAATCGACAAGGTCATTAACGACAACAGTCACAAACGATGATTTTACTTGTTCTATAAGCTCTGATAATGGTAAAGAAATGAGATTTTGATACTGCGTTTGTTTACTTTGATCAAATGCATCAATACCAGCTGCTGAAAGCAGTTTATCTTTTAATGTGAAATCAAAGTTCACATCAATAAACTCCTCTTGTTCTTTTTGAATGCTCGGTCCTTGATATTGAAACGACAGGGAGCTAGATGAAAAATCGTTCATGTTTTTTGTAAATTCGTTTGATATCGTGTAACAACTTTTTGCTCCGTTTCCGTGATCGCATGCATAGCGATCTCCTTCAACGAACAATATACTTTTTTCGCTTGTCGTCGGGAATGATGTTTGCACAGAATAAAGCGTTGAGTTGTAAATATAGTTAGCGACGTTTGTGATGTATATATTTTTCCCTGCATATATATTGCCATGAATATATGCCCCGCCATTTAACGTAACATTTTCACGCGACCCAAGGGCGTATTTTAAAAAGCTCGGTGCATTCGTAATAATCACTTCGCGTGTAACTACTTTTTTTCCGTAAGGGGCAGATATGCGAAAGACGCGAGTAAATAATCGATTGCGCATAATCCCTTTCGCATCCGTTATATCTTCGATCATGACGCCATGGCGGTTCATAAGCTCGTTCAAAAAACCTGCTTGTGCATTGCCTAAATCAAGATCAAGCTGCGCAGGGGTCGATAACGTTAACTGTTCGACTTTTACTTTTAGTTCAGCGACCGTTTCTTCTACGTTTTTGACGGCATCGTGAAGCGATGTGACATCTTCTATACGCACTTGTGTAAATTTTGCTTGATATATGCTAACGGATAAAATCGTGAGCCCGATAATAAAAAAGACGGTGACGGTTAGCATCACGAGTACAAGACTGTATCCTTTTTCATTCAACTCAATCTCCCCCCTTTAAAAACCGAATTCCGATTGTAACGTAAACGGTTCAATATATAATGGATCATCCGGATTTCGATGATCGTCGTCTTGAACAGATAAACGAATCGAAATGATGCCGCTTTTACATACGTTTTGTTGTTCTCGAATGCACGTATAGGTGAATGTAGATTGTTCAGGAATAATTCGTAAGTTAGATGTCGTGATTTGTTTGCCGTTCATTTGTAACGTTCCGGTTGACGCGTCGATCATGATTTGTAGCGTCTCATTTCCTTTTTCCTTTTCTTCCACGAGCCCTGTATTTGTATCAATTTCTTTTTTTACTTGATTCACAAATGTAAGTGTGTAGTTATTTGACTCATCTTTTTTTAAACCGTCTGGCGCCAGCGTATAGAGCTCGTTAAAAATTGTAGTCATTAATATGTCCGCTTCGCTTCGCAGTTGATTTTCAATGCCGATGCGTTTATACGCCTTCGTTCCTGCTGTAAACACGCCGTATGCAGAAGCGGCAATAATAGATGTGATCGCTAGCCCAACAAGCAGCTCGATAAGCGTCAATCCTCGTTCATTAGCGAATACGTTCATTGGCGATCACTCCTTTTAATACGACTACTTCGTTGTTTGAACGGACGGTGACATATAAACGAAGTAAATAATTTCCTACGTCTTCAGCCATTTCTTTTTCTTGTTCAATCACTTGTTTTAAAGGGTCAGGAAATTCAGTTGGTGGGCTTGTTTTTATTTGCGACCATATCGCTTGATCGTATGGAATGAGCCAAGCTTGTACGTCTTCTTCATCGTATGCGACATTGTTAATCGTCGGTGAAAAAACAGCTTTACATACATTTTCGTTAGGGAATAAAGACGAATTTGAACAAGATGAAGCATCAAAACGAACAAAAGGTGTTTGCTGTGTAATATGATCGGTTGTATATTCGGATATTGTTTGAAAATCAAGTCTTTCCATATAATGAATCACACCGCGTGCGATATTTATAGCAACTGTTTTTGATTGATTATATGCCGTATATGTCATCGCATTTGTGAAAAACATAAACATGCTACTCGCAACAAACGACAAAATGACGATCGATAGGAGCACTTCAATTAAAGTAAACCCACGTTCAAAAATATTCATTTTCTTTTGACACATTTTCCTTCTCCTTCTTTTAAAATACATAACTTTATTATACAATATGTTAGAGTTAGGTGTTGTATCATTTTGAATGGGGGGAGCGACTTGGCGTATTTATTTTTTGTGATCTTTTTTCTCATATTAATCCCCATCTATATTCGGCTGCCTTTTGGGTGGACAAAAAAAGGGATTGCTCTCGTATTAACGGTCGCTTGTTTATTAAGCGCCTTTGGCATCATTGCGATCGAACAATTTCCACTTTGGCAAGCTACATTATTTCTTTTTCTTTTAGTGATCGCAAGTACATATTTACTTGAACAAAAGCTCGGTCATTTATTTTATGCACGCATTTATGAGCACGATTTGATTGTCGAAGATGACGAAGAAGATGAGCGAAAGGATGAACAGCCGCTTGTTAGGAAAGAAGTGGTGGAAGAAAATCCGAAAAATGAGTTGCAGCAAGTAGATGACATAGATGCTGAATGGAGCGAAGGGGAGTGGCAGGAAGTCGAGCAACTCGTTTCGATTGAGCCGCTAAAAGATGAATATGATGATACGATTGAACCAATCGCGGATATGGATGATGTCGTTGAACCGTTACACAACGATGACATAGATGTAGATGAAGCGTTTATCATGCAAGAACGGTGGGATGATTTGCTCAGCGAAACAAGTAACGAAACGTCACGCGATGAAGCATTTGAGAGCGAAATACAAGAAGGTCTTGATATAGAAACGCTCGCTATCGTAGAACAACCGATCGAACAAATGGCTAACGAACGACATGAAAGCGAAACGATGTTACAAAGTCTTGTCGTACATGCAGTGAGCGAGCAAGAAATGGATATCATTCCGAGCATCGATCATGCTTTACACGAGCAAGACGAAGGGACAAACATTCTGATGATTGAAGAAGCGGCTGTTTATGAAGAACAACCGTTTCAGAGCGCATATGATGAGATGGAAACAACAGCGGGAGAAAACATAAATGAACCTTTACGTATACTTCCAAAACCGTTGCTGAAAAATTTACTCGCTTCTTTATACGCGATGCGTCCCGCGTTGTCAGATGCGGAATATGAACAGCTTATTCATAAACATTTGCATCCTCGTTTACATGAACAAGATTATTATACATTTGCAAATGTATTAATGGAGCATTATGTAGCTTCAAAACAATATGAAAAGCTACATCTTCTTGCAAAACAATTGTATGCTCAATATGGGTCTTATCCAATGATTCAACAACAATTAACACATATGATACATTACGCTGAACAAAAAATGAGGTGGGAAAAATGAAAAGTAGCACACAAGTTATTGGTCTTCCAGTCATTAGCATCCAAAACGGAGTTCAACTTGGACAAGTGAAGTCGCTTGTCGTGAACCCAGAAAAAGGAACAGTCGATTTTTTAATTGTTGATCAAGAAAATTGGGAAATTAGTATGAAAGCGATTCCGTTTCGAAACGTCATCGGAATTGGTGAATTTGCAGTAACGGTTGAAGAAGAACGAGCTGTGCTCGATTTAAACGTCATTCCGATTGCAAATGAGCTTGTCAATAAAAAAATTGCGATTAAACAAGCGAAAGTAATGACGAGAAAAGGACAATTGCTTGGGGAAGCAACGGAGTTTTACATTGACGAAGAAACCGGACAAATTACTGGGATTGAAGTGCAAATTGGAAATGAGTCTCGCATCGTTCGTGCTGATCACGTCATTACGTATGGAAAAGAGCTATTAATCGTTCATGAAAATGCACAACAAACAGTTGCTTCGGATGTGAATGAATTGTTGTCACTAAAGGGGACGCAAGTAGAGCCCCTTGTTGAACAATTTGCTCCAAAAACAGTTGAAACTGAACTTGATGAGTTGCGTCAAAAACAAATGGATATGTTAACAGGAAAACGAGTGTTAAAAGATATTGTGGATGCAAACGGTCAAGTATTCATCCCGAAAGATACAATTTTAACGAAAGAACATATTATTCGTGCCCAAGAAGAGGGGCCAGACGTTGTTATTGAACTGTCGATGAATGTCGAGTAAGGGGGCGTATGCCGTGCGCCGAATCGCTTCGCTTAAGTTGTTTTTTACGTTGCTTCTTACCGTTTCATATTTACTTGCAAGTACGAAAGTGGCGACATGGGCGTACGAGTCGTTCGTTAGTGGCGATACATTTGCTGAAGGAACGATGATCGGACCAGTCGATATATCGAATCGTTCATACGAAGAAGCGTATGAACAAATCGATCAAAAAGTTAATGAATGGAAAAAAACAGCAACGATTACGCTCATGCTAGAAGGAAAAGAAGTAACGGTACAAACGAATCATTTTACATTTCATATTGAGGAGAGCATGAAACAAGCGGAGAGCGGAAAAACTGCCCCTCTCCTCGTTTCCATTGACGGACAAGCTTTGCAAGATGTGATTTCTTCGCTTAGTGCATTAAGTGATTGGATCGATGTTGAAAAAGTAAAAGTACAAGTGGAACAAGCTGCAGCTTCGCTTACATCTGCTCAACTATCTCTTAGTCAATACGTTCGAGAAGAGATGCAAAAGGAAACGATATTATCGCAAGCAACTATCCCGTTCCATCAAGAACTTCATGCGATAACGCAAACAACCGTTGTCATTGAGCCAAAACAAGTGTTTTCTGTTTTGGACTTTTTCAAAAAGCAAGGAATAAACTTATCAAAAGAAGCGCTGACGTTATTTGCATCTGGATTGTATGAGGCGGTTGTACCGACAAATTTTGAAATTGTTGAACGGCATACGAGCCCTACATTGCCAAATGGGATTAAGGCAGGGTTTGAAGCAGCTGTTGAACAAAATAAAAAAGACTTTATGTTTTTTAATCCAAACGATCAGTCGTACACGGTTGAAATGAGAACGGAAGGCAGTCAAATGAAACTTTCTCTTACCGGAATACCGTTTATATATCAATATGTATTAAAGACGGATCCAATTGAATATTACGATCCAAAAACGATTGTGCAATATAGCGCATGGCTGAAGCCGAACGAAAAGCGGATCAAGGAAGAAGGAAAAAAAGGAATGCTCATTCGTCTGTATAAAGAAGTGTACGATCGAAACCAAACACTAATTGAGACGGTACCCGTTTCGGAAGATTTTTACCCACCTATCCATCGCGTCGAATTGCGTGGGTTGCAAGCGGGAGTAAATAACGGAACAAGTGAGACACCAAGTGAGACACCAAGTGAGACACCAACTCCAAATGAATCACCTTCAACACAGTTACCACAACAAGATGATATATGGGGAAATGAAAACGAGCAAATAAAAGGAAATGAGGATGAGACCTCATGAAAAAGCAAGAGCGAAAACGATTAGGCGATTTGCTTATTGAAGCAGGATTAATTACGAAAGAACAACTCGAAGAAACGTTAAAAGAAAAAGCACCTGGTCAGAAATTAGGGGATGCGTTGTTGCAGCGAGGATACATTACGGAACAACAGTTAATTGAAGTGTTAGAGTTTCAACTTGGCATTCCACACGTCAGCTTATATCGTTACCCAATTGATCCGAAATTAACGAATCTCGTACCGAAAGAATTTGCGAAACGAAACATGCTTATTCCTTTAAAGCAAGAAGGGGATCGGCTATTTGTTGCGATGGCAGATCCAATGGATTTTTTTGCGATTGATGATTTGCGTCTATCGACGGGCTTTCATATTGAAGTGGCTATTGCATCAAAAGATGATATTTTACGGGCAATTAATAAATATTACGACATTGATGATTCGGTGGAAGAATTTTTAAACATTGCTCCTGCGCAAGAGGTGCGCGAACAAGAAAAACTTGTTGAAGATGACTCGCCGATTGTTCGACTTGTCAATCAAATTTTACAAATGGCAGTGGAGCAGCGGGCGAGCGATATTCATATTGATCCCCAGGAAACAAAAGTCGTCATTCGTTATCGCATCGACGGTATTTTGCGTACAGAACGAGCGTTGCCTAAGCATATGCAAGGAATGTTAACGGCGCGTATTAAAATTTTAGCGAATATGGATATAACAGAGCATCGTGTTCCACAAGATGGACGTATTAAAATGAATATCGATTTTCACCCGGTCGATTTGCGCGTATCAACGTTGCCAACGATTTATGGTGAAAAAATCGTTATGCGCGTGCTTGACTTAGGAGCGGCGTTAAACGACTTAAACAAACTTGGATTTAATAAATTGAATTTACAACGGTTTATTCAACTGATCGAACAACCAACAGGCATCGTGTTAATCACGGGACCGACCGGTTCTGGAAAATCGTCGACGCTTTATGCGGCATTGAACCGATTAAACGGCGAACATGTGAACATTATTACAATTGAAGACCCTGTCGAATATCAACTCGAAGGAGTGAACCAAATTCAAGTCAATCCAAATGTCGGGATGACATTTGCTGAAGGGTTGCGCTCGATTTTGCGTCAAGATCCGAACATTATTATGGTTGGAGAAATTCGTGATCGCGAAACAGCAGAAATAGCTATTCGCGCGTCGTTAACAGGACATTTAGTGTTAAGCACATTGCATACGAATGATGCTTTAAGCACAGTTGCACGTCTTATCGACATGGGAGTCGAGCCGTTTTTAGTTGCCACATCGCTTTCAGGGGTTGTTTCTCAACGTCTCGTGCGCCGCGTTTGTCGCGATTGTCAAGAAGAGCACGAACCGACGAAGCGAGAAATCGAAATTTTTGCGCGTCGTGGTTTGAAAATTGAAAAAGTGATGCGGGGACGGGGTTGTCCAACGTGCAATATGACAGGGTATAAAGGACGTATTGCGCTACATGAATTAATGGTCATGTCTGATGAAATGAGAAAAGTTATTTTAAATGGCGAATCACTTTCAAAGCTGCGTGAAATCGCCATAAAAAATAAAATGATTTTTTTAATTGATGACGGACTATTAAAAGTGAAACAAGGGCTCACGACAACAGAAGAAGTGTTGCGTGTAAGCATTGGATAAGGTGATGAAGATGAAACAAAAAGTAGATGCGATGTTACGTGCCGCATTTGAGCTAAAAGCATCAGATATTCATTTGACGGTCGGCGTTCCCCCGATTTTTCGCGTGAACGGAGATTTAAAACGATACGGTCAAGAGTTGTTATCGCCGACCGATACGGAACAAATGGCAAAAGCGATTGTTTCGGAGCATATGTGGCCGCGTTTTGAAAAAGACGGCGAGTTAGATTTGTCATATAGCTTATCAGGTGTTTCGCGGTTTCGTGTGAATGTGTTTAAACAGCGTGGATGCATATCGCTCGCCATTCGTACCATACCGACAAAAATTCCGACGCTTGAAGAATTGCAATTGCCAGATGTATTGAAAAAGTTAGTGACAAAACCACAAGGTCTTATTCTCGTTACCGGGCCGACAGGAAGCGGAAAATCGACGACGTTAGCCGCAATGATTGATTATATGAATAAAACGATGCGCAAACATATTATTACGCTCGAAGATCCAATTGAATACGTGCATAAGCATGGAGGATGCATTATTGACCAGCGTGAAGTCGGGACGGATACAAACAACTTCGCAAACGGACTTCGGGCAGCGCTTCGACAAGACCCAGATGTCATTTTAGTTGGAGAAATGCGCGATTTAGAAACGATTCAAACGGCTATTACCGCCGCAGAAACAGGGCATCTCGTATTCGGGACGCTGCATACGTCCAGCGCACCAGCGACAATTGATCGCATCATTGATGTGTTTCAACCTGAACAACAAACGCAAATTCGCATTCAATTGGCAACCGTTTTAGTTGCAATTATTTCGCAACGATTATTTCCACGCGCTCAAAAAAATGGGCGCATCGCAGCAACAGAAATATTAATTAACAATGCAGCAATTGCGAATTTAATTCGCAACGGAAAAATTCATCAAATTCCGACCGTTATGCAAACGAGCCGCGCGCTCGGCATGCATACGCTTGAGGCGAGCATTAAAGAGCTTGTGCAGCAAGGGTTCATCGCAAAAGAATCGGTGGAGCCGTATTTGCAGGAAGGATGAGATAGATGGCACAATTTCGCTATGAAGCACGCGATGTGCATGGGCGAGTGAAAAAAGGAACGATCGTTGCTTCGTCGCGTCGAGATGTCATCATAAAGCTGCGTGAGCAACGGTTAAAAGTCATTGACGTACAAGAAGTGCCGCAGACGTTATTAACAAAAGAAATTACGTTTGGAAATCCTGTGAAGCTGCAGCATTTCGTCATTTATTTACGCCAATTTGCCACGCTGTTAAAAGCAGGGGTGACGATCGTTGACGCTACGCGCATTTTGGCGGAGCAAACGGAAAGTAAAGCGTTAAAAAAAGCGCTCGTGCGCATTGAAGAGCAATTAAGAAGCGGTCAACCGTTATCTGTAGCGATGACGAACGATTCAAACATTTTTCCTCCGCTCGTCATTAATATGATTCGAGCTGGAGAGGCGAGTGGGAGTATAGATGAAACGCTCGAGCGATTAGCCGATCATTTTGAAAAAGTGCATCGCACAAGACAAAAAATTGTTTCCGCTCTAGCGTATCCGATCGTTGTTGGAATCATTGCTGTCATCGTTGTCATCTTTTTGCTCGTGAGCGTCGTTCCGACATTCGTTTCGATGTTTGCTGATTTTGGTGCAGAATTGCCGGCCATTACGAAGTTTGTTTTACGTGCAAGCGAAGTGATGCAAACGTATTGGTGGGGCGTTATTTTGCTGTTCATTGCTTTATATATTTTATTGATCGTGTTAAAAAGACAAAAAGCAACGAAATATTATTTAGATGTTTTTATGCTTCGCATGCCGATTTTTGGTGGGATGATGCAAAAAGCGGTACTCGCCCGAATGACGCGCACATTGAGTTCTCTTTTTTCAAGCGCAGTCCCTATTTTACAGGCTCTTGCGATCGTTGAGGAGGTTGTAGAAAATGAGGTCATTGCCCGCGTCATTCGCACATCGCGTGATGCGCTTGAACGCGGAGAATCGTTAACCGAGCCGATGAAGCGACATTGGGCGTTTCCTCCACTTGTTACACAAATGATTGCAATCGGAGAACAGACGGGTTCACTTGATGCGATGCTTGCCAAAGTTGCCGACTTTTACGAAGCGGAAGTCGAAGCGGCTACCGATCGTTTAAAATCGCTTATTGAACCGCTTATGATCGTCTTGCTTGCCGGCGTTGTCGGGACGATTGTCACATCGATTTTAGTTCCGATGTTTGATATATTTAATCACATTCAACAATAAAATAGTACTTTTCAACTAGATTGTTCATGTTGTAAAATGATGAGAGAGATTATAAAAATTGCAAAGGAGAGGAATTATGTTAAAGAAATTGATTCGTAATGAAAAAGGTTTAACATTAATTGAGTTGTTGGCGGTTATCGTTATTTTAGGCATTATTGCAGCGATCGCGATTCCGAGCATCGGGGGGTTAATTGACAATTCGAAAAAAGACGCTCATGTAGCAAACGCACAACAAATGATTAACGCGGCAAAAATTGCTGTAACAGCGGATAAGAGCTTAATACCTAGTAGTGGACAAAGCCAAAACATTACGTTGAAAAAGCTTGAGGATGATGGGTACTTAGAGACAGTGAAAGACCCTGATAATGGGACTTATAATAAAGAAGGATCATTTGTTACGATAACTAATAGTAATAATAAGTTATCTTATAGTGTTAAACTAATTAATAATAAGCGTGGTGTCCAAACTTCTACTGGAGGTGCGGTTGCTGAGGAAAGTCTAGCACGCAGTCAGGTAGTTGATAACCCAGCCACGCCATCAAATCCATAAATTATGATTTAGGTACAATCAAGAGTGATCACATATGTTGCTTTTTATTTCTTTCCTCCTCGGTCTTCTTCTTGGCTCATTTTATAACGTTGTCGGGCTAAGGGTACCGAGAGGGGAGTCGATTGTTTCGCCGCGTTCGCATTGTCCATCTTGTAAGCGAACGTTGACGGCGTTAGAGTTAATTCCAGTCGTTTCGTATGTGTTGCAAAAAGGGAAGTGTCGCGCGTGTTCGGCGCGCATTTCCTTTGTTTATCCATTCGTTGAGCTGTCCACGGCGATATTGTTTGCGCTTGCCCCGCTTTTTGTCGGTTGGTCAGCGGAAGTAGCCGTTAGTTGGACGCTCATTTCTTTATTCGTTATTATTTTTGTTTCTGATGTGCATTATATGGTTATCCCAAACCGTGTTTTATTGTTTTTCACTCCACTCCTTCTTGTTGAGCGTTTATGGCTTGCTCCCCTTACTCCTTGGTGGGATAGTTTACTCGGTAGTGTCGTTGGATTTATGATATTGTTTGTGATAGCGGTTGTGAGTAAAGGTGGCATGGGCGGTGGAGATATTAAATTGTTTGCGTTAATCGGTTTGGCGCTTGGCGCAAAGCTTACCATTTTAGCGTTCTTTTTATCGACGCTCGTTGGGACGATATTCGGATTAGTTGGCATGGCGATCGGGCGCGTGAAACGCGGCGAACCGATGCCGTTTGGACCAGCGATCGTCGTTGGGACATTGACGGCTTATTTTTTCGGGGAAACGATCATCCAAGCGTACGTAAAGGTTATGATGTAAGGAGAACGAACAATGCGGCTTTTTTCGATGAAAAATAAAGTGGGTAACATTGTTATAAAAGATCACGTCATCCGCTATGTAGAGTTAAAACAACAGCAACCGCTCGTTTTGCATACGTGCGAGGAATGGCCGCTTCCAGAAGGAATTGTGCGGGACGGGAAAATTGTCGATGAAGAACAGCTCGCTCATATTATGGAGCAGTGTGTCGATATGTGGAAAATGAAACGTCGCCGCGTGCGATTTCTCGTTCCTGATCCACTGATCGTTATTCGGAAAGTTCCGTTACCGAAAGAAATCGATGTAGAAGATATACGTAGTTATTTATTTATGGAAATTGGTTCAACGATCCCGCTTCCGTTTGAAGATGCCGTATTTGACTACGCCGTGCTTGAAAAAACGAAAGAGGCGCTTCATGTTTTATTGTTTGCCGCGCCGGAAGCGAACGTGATGCAATATGCACAGCTATTTGAAGCAGTCAAATTAAAACCGATTGTGGCAGACATTTCTCCGCTTAGCTTATATCGCTTATTTTACACATTTCATTTAGCGAACGATGTCGATCATTTTTTATTTGTTCAATTTGATTTATCATCGTTGAACGTTAGTGTATTCCACAAGCATCGTCCGATGTTTACACGACAGCTTGCCTTTGATTCCCAATGGACATCTTGGGAAAAGACGAATGAAGGATGGACGTGGTTAAAAGAAGGTGAACCTGAACGTCAGCTAGAAGACATATATAAAGAACTCGAGCGCGTCATGAACTTTTATCGCTTTTCGTTGCAGCAAGGCAAAGCGCAAATTACACGCGTCATCATTACCGGCGACCATCCGCTCGTTCATACGTTTTCCCATTTGTTACAAGAGCGTCTTGATGTCGCTGTTGAAACGTTGACGTTGCCGCTTTCGATTGACCCTGCTTATTATTTACCAATTGGACTCGGACTAAAAGAGGGTAATGCATATGCTCGTAGAAATTAACTTACTGCCGAAACGTGAACAAAAATCCCGACTTATCCCACTTTTATCCATTGTGGTTGCTGTTTTATTGATCGTTGGCGCGACAACGTTTTATGTCATTGTACAGCGCATGGAACAACAAATTGCACAATTGAAAACGGAGCTCGATCAAACGAAAGCGTTGCGAATCGCAGAAGAAGAAAAGCAAAAAACAGCTGCGAACACATCTGTCGGAGTCCAGTTGCAAGAAGCAGTTCAATGGGCGGAGCAATATCCCATTCATACGGTCTCGCTTTTACATGAATTGATTGAACGTTTGCCAGAGCGCGGATTTTTAATGAACGTTTCTTATGCACGAGATGGTGCCATTCAACTGACTGCTCAATTTGATACAACGCGTGAAAGTGCTGCATATTTACAAGCGTTAAAAGATGCCTCGTTTATCGCTGACGTAAAACTGACGAGTTTAACGGCATCAGAAGGAAAGGCGGAAGAAGAAGGAACAATGCCGCGGTACATCGGACAGTTTACTGTTCAATTGAATATGGAGGAATGGAAAAAACGGCAACAAGGAGGGGGAGAATGAGAAAAGGATTTATCGTGATGGCCTCTCTCTTGTTGCTTACGCTACTATCATTTGTGCTTTATATGTATGTGTACAAACCGCTCGATGACCGAAAAGAACAGCTGAAAACAGAATTACAGACGGAAAAAAAGTTGCTGCAAACGTTGCAAAGCAAACAACCGTCGGACGATTTGCGTGTTAGTCTTGTCGAGTTACAAAAACGCGTCCCTGTTCAACCGTTTGTCGAGCAATTTTTATTAGACATTGAAAAAGCGGAAATCGTATCAAATAGTACGGTATTGTCGCTCACATTTCAAGAAGGAGAAAACGTTGAAGGACCTCCCACTCCGATTCAAAAGTTAACGGTCAATGTATCTGTTCGTTCTCCTTCCTATTTTGCGCTCGAACAATTTATTGATGTGTTGGAGCGATCGAAGCGCATCGTTTCAGTCGATTCGCTGTCGTTTACAGGATATGAAGAATGGACGACGGTGATGGATGAAGTGCCGGAACTGTCTTATTCCCTTACTGTTTCAACGTTTTATGCACCAGAGTTGCGCCAATGGATTGAGCAATTGCCACCGCTTGATTTGCCGCAGCCGAGCGAAAAGCGCAATCCGTTTCCTTCATTAACGGAGCAATAAAGGAGTCGGTCGGATGCAAAATGAGCGCGGAATGACGTTAATCGAACTGTTAGCTGTCATTGTTATTTTAAGTATTTTAGTCATGATTGCGACTATTTCTGTTGTTGAAGTGATTAAAAAGTCACGGGATCGAGCGTTTGTCGCGACAGCGTATTCCTTATATGAAGCGGCACGGCTTCACGTTGGGGCGCAGAAAGTAGAGTTTTTAACGCCAAATGAAAGTGAGATATTAACGTACAAACAGTTAGTTGACGATGGCATTCTTGAGAGAATCATGGATCCGTACACATCGAAACGGTTGCCCGTAAATGATGACTCATATGTCATTGTGACAAAACGGCATGACGGTACGATTGCTTATGCCGTTTGTTTAAAAGGAGAAACGAAGCAAATTTGTAAAGAAAATGGCGTACCTGTCGATCAGTTGTCGGTCGATGACATTCAAGATCGGTAGTGCGAAATTTGACGAAAACCTTCCGCGACGAGACGACAAATGTCTCGTTTTTTTTTTCTTTTTTTATGTTACGATGGGCGAAGAATGACAGCGGGAGGGAGAAAAAATGGACAAGCCAGCGAAAAAAGCAATTATTATTAAGGTGAACGGAAAAGAACAACCGTATACGACAGAAACGAGCACGTTATTAGAATGGTCAAGTGACGACAGCGATGAACGATATGAAAAACAAAATGATTCTCTCCAATTTGAAACGGATAGTAAACGATATAAAAAACGATCACCTTGGCGTTCGTTTTTGCTAGCGATTGCTTTAGCTGTCGTTCTTGGGACAAGCTTTGGTTTATTTGTATTAACGATCATTCCGACAACTGACACTTCTTCGACCGCCACATTGCAGCAAGAACAAAAGGAAGAAGAGCCAGTTGCGCAACGGACAGAAACCGTTTTTGTCGTTCAAGGTGGGGTGTTTCAAGATACAGAAGCAGCGAAAGCGTATGCGCAAAAAATAAAAGGGCAACATCGACCAAGCGTCATGGTAGGAAAACAACCGATTTACGTCTTTTTAGGCATGGCATTAACGAAAGAGGAGGCAAAGAAAATCGCGGGCTTATACGAACCGCTCGGAATTGACACATACGTAAAAGCATGGAACGTATCCGTGGACGAGAAAGAAAATGAGCCGTTTATGACGATCGTTTCCGCGATTAGTTTATTGTTGGATGGACAAAAACTTTCCAATGAACAATGGAATCAGTTACAGTCGTATTCGTTTCATGATGAACAGATGAAAAAAGCGTATGAAGCGCTTTTCGCTTTCCGCCAAACAAACGATCAAGCACAGTTATGGGCCGCACAACAGCATATATTAAATGTTTTACAATAAGAAGCGCACAGCTTCTTTTTTTCTTTGTCGAACCATTGTTTATTGTGTATAAATTTGGTACGATACAAGTGTATCTTCCTTGAAACAAACGCTCATGACAGAAAGGTGATGACGATGCAACTTGTGTTAGCTTCTAGTTCTCCTCGTCGAAAACAACTACTTCGTATGCTTGGACTTCCGTTTGACATCCTCGTCAGCGATGTCGATGAATTATTCGATGCTAAGTTATCCCCAAGTGAAATTGTACAGCAGCTTGCACATAAAAAAGCAAATGCGGTATGGCAACAAAAAAAAGACGCGTGCGTCATCGGTGCTGATACGATCGTTGTGTGTGAAGGAGAGGTGCTTGGGAAGCCGACGAGCGAACAAGACGCTTTTCTTATGTTAAAACGTTTATCTGGAACGACACATGAAGTGTGGACAGGTGTCGCCATTTGTACAGAAAAAGAGTGCGTCACTTTTGCAGAAAAAACGGAAGTTACGTTTTGGCCGCTTACAGATGAAGACATTTGGGCGTATATTGCGACAAAGGAACCGCTCGATAAAGCGGGCGCGTACGGCATTCAAGAACGGGGAGCGCTTTTTGTAAAAAAGATTGACGGCGACTATTTTTCCGTTGTTGGTTTGCCGATCGCTAGGCTTGCCCGCGAATTAAAAAAATTCGGATTTTACCCATTTCGTTAAAAAACGGTTAAAATAGAGGGGGGAACGTATGCTTATTCGTCATGTTCCGCCCGATGACCGTCCGCGTGAACGCTTGCTTTCCGAAGGACCGCAAAGCTTATCAAATCAAGAACTGTTAGCGATATTGCTTCGCACGGGGACGAAGCAATATTCCGTTCTCACGCTTGCACAACATTTACTCACCCATTTTGAAGGACTTCGTCAGCTAAAAGATGCGACTATCGAAGAAATGACAAGCATTAAAGGAATTGGAAAAACAAAAGCCATTCAAATTATTGCTGCGCTTGAGCTTGGTCGGCGCGTACACCAAATGCAATATGACGATCGCTACGTCATTCGCTCTCCTGAGGACGGCGCGCGGTATGTCATGGAAGATATGCGTTTTTTAAGTCAAGAACATTTCGTTGTGTTATATTTAAATACGAAAAATCAAGTGATGCATAAAAAGACGGTATTTATCGGCAGTTTAAATGCGTCGATTGTTCATCCGCGCGAAGTGTATAAGGAAGCGATTAAACGTTCAGCTGCCTCGATTATTTGCATTCATAATCATCCTTCAGGGGATCCAACACCGAGCCGTGAAGATATTGAAGTGACGCGCAGGCTCGTGGAATGTGGTCGTCTCGTCGGCATTGAGCTGCTCGACCATTTAATCATTGGTGATAAAACGTATGTTAGCTTAAAAGAAAAAGGATATGTGTAAATCATTCTCTTTTTATCACAATTGCGTTATAATAAATGTCATGAGTTTTTGAAAGCATTTTGTTTCAGAAAGGAAGATACGAACATGTTTGGAATTGGATCAAAAGATCTCGGAATAGATTTAGGTACGGCGAATACGCTTGTTTATGTGAAAGGAAAAGGAATTGTGTTGCGCGAGCCTTCAGTCGTTGCGCTACAAAAAGATACGAAGCAAATTGTGGCAGTCGGAAATGAAGCAAAACAAATGATTGGCCGTACGCCGGGGAACGTTGTTGCCCTTCGTCCGATGAAAGATGGGGTCATTGCTGATTATGAAACGACGGCGATTATGATGAAATATTACATTAAGCAAGCGACGAAAAATAGCGGCTTGTTTGCTGGAAAGCCATATGTTATGGTTTGCGTTCCATCGGGGATCACCGCAGTAGAAGAGCGTGCGGTAATCGACGCGACGAGACAAGCTGGGGCTCGCGACGCTTACACAATTGAAGAGCCGTTTGCCGCGGCAATCGGTGCGAACTTGCCTGTATGGGAGCCGACAGGAAGCATGGTCGTCGATATCGGGGGTGGCACAACGGAAGTCGCTGTCATTTCTTTAGGTGGCATTGTAACGAGTCAATCCATCCGTGTCGCTGGCGATGAAATGGATGAGGCGATCATTCAATATATTCGTAAAACGTACAATTTAATGATCGGGGAGCGTACAGCGGAAGCGATTAAAGTCGAAATTGGTTCCGCGGGTAATCCAGAAGGAATCGGAAGCATGGAAATTCGCGGTCGCGATTTATTAACAGGCTTGCCAAAAACGATTGAAATTCATGCAGAAGAAATTGCCGAGGCGCTGCGTGATACTGTATATGCTATTGTTGATTCCGTAAAAAATACGCTTGAAAAAACGCCGCCAGAACTCGCCGCTGACATTATGGACCGCGGAATCGTTTTAACCGGTGGAGGGGCGTTGTTGCGCAACTTAGATAAAGTCATTAGCCAAGAAACGAACATGCCGGTGATTATTGCTGAAAACCCGCTTGACTGCGTTGCGATTGGTACAGGAAAAGCGCTCGATCACATTCATTTATTTAAAAATAAAGCGCGAGATCATCGCTAATGCATAAGAAGGTGTCGTCATGCCGAAATTTTTCTTAAATAAACGGCTGATCATATTGCTTGTGAGCCTCATGGTTCTCGTCGCTCTCATCGGATTTTCGTTGAAAGACCGAAGCGAGTTGACATGGATGGAAAAGTTCGTGAAAGACACCGTTGTTTTCATGCAATCTATCGTGCATAAGCCCGCACAGCTCGTTGCGGGCTTCTTTGAAAATGTGAACGATTTACGCCATACATATGAAGAAAACAAACGGCTAAAGGCTCATCTAGAGCAATACGTTCTTTTACAGTCTGAAGTGGAATCGCTAAAAAAAGAAAATGAACGCTTACGCGAACTGCTCGATAAAAAAGAAAGTTTACGTGATTTCGTCGCCATTCAAGCAACGGTTGTCGGACGCAATCCGGATCGTTGGGAAGAAACGTTGATCGTTAATAAAGGATCTCAACATGGCGTCGAGAAAAATATGGCTGTTATTACTCCACAAGGATTGATTGGAAAAGTGCGCAGCGTATCCCCTTTTAGCGCAACGGTGCAACTGCTTAGCGCAAAAGATCGTCAAAATCGCATTTCAGCTTTTATTCAAGGAGATGAAAACGTATTCGGCTTAATTGAGGGGTATGATGAAGAGCGGGAAGCGTTGTTGCTTAAACGCATTCCGTATGATGCAAAAATAAAGAAAGGGCAACGTGTATTTACATCAGGACTTGGCGGGATTTTTCCAAAGGGATTATTTATCGGAGAGGTTGAAGAGGTCGTTGCGGATGAGTACGGGCTTACACAAATTGCCTACGTCAAGCCAGCAGCGAATTTTTATGATATTGACGATGTCATTATTGTGAAACGAAAAATTGATATGGTGCAAGAGGAGGAAGAGCAATGAATCGCTTCTTTCTTTCTTCTCTTGTGACCGTCGTGTTTTTATTTGAAAGCATCATTGTCCAGTTGTTTTCCTACCCGTTATTTGATGTTTATTTGCTCGTCCCGCGCGCCTTGCTCATTGTTCTCGTGTTTATGACGATGTTCGTTGGACAAGCAGAAGGAATGACATATGGTTTTATATTTGGGTTGCTGTATGATGTTGTGTATACGGAAATATTAGGGGCGTACACTTTTGCTTTTCCGCTTATTGCTTATTTAGTTGCGAAGGCGATGAACATTTTGCACAAAAACGCATGGACCGCCTCCTTTTTTTCCATTGTTGCAATCGCGTCTGTAGAATGGTATACGTATGCTATTCAACTCGTGATTAGTGGAACGACGATGTCTGCCCCAACATTTTTCCAAGTGCGCTTTTTGCCAACGTTATTTATTCATACAATTGTTATATTGTTTATCGCTTATCCGTTAAAGCAAACGTTGTTGAAGTGGGGAGAGAAGCAGGACGAATCGTCACCTATGTGAAGGAATACAAAAAAATGCGGAGAACTATTCATTGAGGTGAAAGTCGTGGCTGGCAAAGAAAAGAGACCATATGTGTCGATGAAAGGGACGAAAGAAGGGCTGACGTTGCAACTTGATGATACGTGCGCCTATGATGAATTGTTAAAACAAGTAGACGAATTGTTGACAGGAGCAACTCGCGACGAAGAAGGCCCGCTTGTTGCTGTGCATGTTCATGTCGGCAACCGATATTTGACGCGCGAACAAGAGGAGCGTTTGCGCGATGTCATTCGAATGAAAAAAAATTTAATTGTCCACTCGATTATAAGCAATGTCATGACGAAACAAGAAGCGTTAGAATGGAAAAAGAAAAATGAAATCGTATCAGTTGCGAAAATTGTTCGTTCCGGACAAGTGCTTCACGTCGATGGGGACTTACTTTTAATTGGTGATGTGAATCCGGGGGGAACCGTCGTTGCGACAGGAAATATTTTTGTATTAGGGGCGTTGCGCGGCATCGCTCATGCAGGATATGAAGGAAACCGCCAAGCGATCATCGCAGCGTCAATCATGAAACCGACACAATTGCGCATTAGCGATACTATGAATCGAGCGCCAGACTATCGCAGCGAGGAAGGAAATGAAATGGAGTGCGCCTATATTGATGAGCACGATCAAATTGTTGTCGATCGGCTTCAACTATTGATGCATTTACGTCCGAATTTAACTCGTATAGAAGGGAGTTTTTGACAGTGGGAGAAGCGATTGTTGTTACTTCTGGTAAAGGGGGCGTCGGTAAAACAACAACGACAGCCAATCTCGGCACGGCGCTCGCCTTGCTAGGAAAGCGCGTCTGTCTCGTTGATACAGATATCGGGCTACGCAATCTCGATGTCATCATGGGGTTAGAAAATCGCATCATCTATGATCTTGTCGACGTTGTTGAAGGACGTTGCACGATTCAAAAAGCGCTCGTCAAAGATAAGCGGTTTGAGGATCGCCTTTATTTATTGCCAGCTGCCCAAACGAGCGATAAGTCAGCTGTAACACCGGAACAAATGAAGGAGCTTATCGACAATTTAAGACACGATTACGATTATATTTTAATCGATTGTCCAGCAGGCATTGAACAAGGATATAAAAACGCTGTAGCAGGAGCGGATGAAGCGATCGTCGTCACGACACCAGACATTTCAGCTGTGCGCGATGCGGATCGAATTATTGGATTGCTTGAAAAAGAAGAACATATGAAACGTCCACGTCTAATTATTAACCGCATTCGTAGCCATATGTTGAAAAATCATGATATGTTAGATATTGATGAAATTGTAATGCACTTATCTATTGATTTACTTGGCATTATTGTAGATGATGAACATGTCATTAAAGCGTCAAATAACGGTGAACCGATCGTTCTCGATCCGAACAGTAAAGCGTCTTTAGCGTATCGCAATATCGCCCGTCGCCTTCTCGGTGAATCGGTGCCGCTTATGTCGCTCGATGACGAAGAACAAAAAGGGTTTTTCTCGAAAATTAAAAAGTTGTTTAGCGCGCGTTAGCACTTCCGGTTGGGAGTGCTTTTTTCTTATTCATATCTTTTCCCTCTTTTCCATACATATAGTACAAATAGGACGAGAGGGGTGGGAATGTGAGCGATCGAATTGAACATATTCGAAAGCGAATAGCCAAGCGAAAAAAAGCGCGTGAACGTTACGTGCAAACGATGTTAACCGATTGGAATGAAGAAGAAAAGTACGGAAATCCAACGGTTGTGACGTATGATAGGGGGCAAGAGCCACCGCTTTTTCGCAAAGACGTATTTTTGTTAAAAAGCTTTCTTGCTATGCTTTTATTTTTTAGCGTTGCCATCTTATTTCAATATGACTCCCCGAAAATTGAAGGCGCACGCACATTCGTGAAACGAGCGATGGAAAAAGATTTTCAGTTTGCGACAGTTGCGCAATGGTACGAAAAAACGTTTGGCAAGCCGCTTGCATTTTTTAACGTAAAAAAACAAGAAGATGCAACAGCTGTATATGCGTTTCCTGCTTCAGCACGTGTCATTGAAACGTTTGAACATAATGGACAAGGTGTAGTCATTGAAACGGATCAGAAGGTCGTGGCGGTGGAAGAAGGAATCGTCATTTTCGCGGGGGTAAAAGAGCCGTACGGAAAAACGGTCATTGTTCAACATGCGGACGGAAGTGAAACGTGGTATGGAAAGTTATCCGCTATTTCGGTAAAGTTGTATGATTTTATTGAAGCTGGCAAAGAAGTCGGGACAGCGGAGACGGGCGATAAAAAAGGGGTATTTTATTTTGCGATCAAACGAGGGGATCATTTCGTCGATCCGGTTCAGGTGATTTCCTTTGAATAAATGGCTCTCTACAATTACGAATATTCACATTCATCCGCTGTTTTGGTTCATTGCGCTCATTGCGATTATGACAGCGCAATTTCAAACGCTCCTTTTATTGTTTTGGATTGTGCTTTGGCACGAACTTGGACACGTTGTAGCGGCGCACATGTTTTCATGGCGCGTCAAACGTGTCTTACTTTTGCCTTTCGGTGGTGTTGCCGAAATGGATGAGCATGGAAATCGTCCGTTTTACGAAGAGTTGATCGTCACAATTGCAGGTCCGCTCCAACATTTAATCATCTTTTTTATAGCATATATTGCTCATCATGCGAACGTCATATCGAGTGAGCTGTACCGCCAATTGCTCGAATACAACTTATCCATTTTGCTCATCAATTTATTGCCCATTTGGCCGCTTGATGGGGGGAAGCTCTTTTTTCTTTATCGCACGGCGCGCACTTCGTTTCGACGTGCGCATGAGCAAACCATTTATGCTTCTGCCTTTGTTTTAATAATCTGTTTCGTCGTTTTATTGATCGTTGCACCGCTGAATGTTAACTTGTGGATCATTGGCTTGTTTTTAGCGTATGCGCTTTGGGAAGAATGGAAGCAACGCACATACGTATGGATTCGTTTTTTACTTGAACGATATTACGGCAAGCGAGTGGAATATGTGGCGTTAAAACGTCTTGTCGTCGATGCAAATGATCCGTTATTTCGCGTCCTTCTTTTATTTCATCGCGGAAAAAAACATGCGATTATTGTGAAGAAAAATCATATAGAAATGGAGCTTGATGAAAACGAGTTGTTATACGCTTATTTTCATGAGAAACGAACAAACGAACCGATCGGACATTTGATTCATACGTATTGACAATTGTTTTCTTTTTATGCTATCATCTTCTATGTTGTGTAGCACCCGTGCTACAACCGCTCAGCTAAGGCTTTTTAAGCGTTCGCTTGAACCGCCTCACAGCTGGCGAGTCTGAGTCTAATTTAGGAGGTGCAAATATGTACGCGATTATTGAAACTGGTGGAAAACAAATTAAAGTGCAAGAAGGCCAAGCGATTTACATCGAGAAAATCGATGCAGCAGAAGGTGAAACAGTTACATTCGACAAAGTGCTATTTGTAGGTGGCGAAAACGTAAAAGTTGGTAACCCTACAGTCGCTGGCGCAACAGTAACGGCGAAAGTTGAAAAGCATGGTCGTCAAAAGAAGATCATCGTTTTCAAATATAAGCCAAAGAAAAACTATCGTCGTAAGCAAGGTCATCGCCAACCATACACAAAAGTTGTAATCGAAAAAATTAATGCATAAGGCGTAAGCGATGATTCGCATCACAGTTCATCGAACGGTAGAAGGGACGATTCGTTCCTTTACGATTAGCGGACACGCTCATTTTGCCAAGCGTGGACAAGATATTGTATGTGCAGGTGTATCAGCGATTTCGTTTGGTGCGGTCAATGCGATCATCGCATTGACGAACGTGAAACCGATCATTCAACAAGGAAAAGACGGCTATCTTCATTGTGAACTTCCAGCAATCGAAGATGCGAAAGCAGCAGATCATGTGCAGCTTCTTCTTGAAGGAATGATCGTGTCGCTCCAAACGATTGAGCGTGATTACGGCAAATACGTCAAAATAACGACGAAAACAGTGTAGGAGGTGACACGACATGTTACGTTTAGATCTTCAGTTTTTCGCATCGAAAAAAGGAGTAGGTTCAACAAAGAACGGTCGTGATTCAATCGCAAAACGTCTTGGCGCGAAGCGTGCAGACGGTCAATTCGTTACAGGCGGTTCTATTCTTTATCGTCAACGCGGAACAAAAATTTACCCTGGCTTAAACGTAGGACGCGGTGGCGACGACACACTTTATGCGAAAGTTGACGGCATCGTTCGTTTCGAGCGCATGGGTCGCGATCGTAAAAAAGTGAGCGTATATCCTGTAGTGAAAGAAGCATAAGGAAGTGGAAAACTCTAACCGACTTGGTTAGGGTTTTCTTTTTGTTGGCGTATGTTATAATTATAGTCAAAATGTTTATGGGAGAATGAATCATGGAGAAGCGGTGGACGATTGTGGAGGCATTGCGCCATTCCCGACACGATTGGCTTAATAAAATTCAATTAATTAAAGGAAACTTATCTTTACAACGGCTAGATCGCGTCAATGAAATCATTCAACAAATTATCATGGAAGCGGAAAATGAAGCAAAGTTAACGAATTTGCAAACGGAGCAATTCGCCGAGCTGCTTATGACGTACCATTGGCAAGCTCGCCGTATTCACCTCGAATATGAAGTGTTTGGCGAACCGCGCTCGTTACACGCATACGACAATATGCTCGTTACATGGTGTCAACAATTTTTACATATGCTTGAGGAATGTTCCGCCCCGCATGTTGAAAACTATATAACGATTACAATTGACTTAACGGAGAAAGATGTGCGGTTATTTTTTGATTATCGCGGCATGCTTCATGAGCTCGTGAAAGTTAAAACATGGATTCAACAGCATAGCGAATACGATGCGCTAACACTTTGTGAACATGTCGTTCACGAACATGAATTAACAGTATGTGCAATCATTCATCTTTTTGAATAAAGATGGAAAGATCGGAGGAGAAAAAACATGTTTGTTGATCAAGTGAAAATATATGTGAAAGGTGGCGACGGCGGAAACGGAATGGTCGCGTTTCGACGTGAAAAATACGTGCCAAAAGGCGGGCCGGCCGGAGGAGATGGCGGAAAGGGTGGAGACGTCGTCTTCGTTGTTGACGAAGGATTGCGCACGTTAATGGATTTCCGCTATCAACGCCATTTTAAAGCCCCACGCGGTGAACATGGCATGTCGAAAAATCAGCATGGGAAAAATGCAGAAGATTTAATTGTTAAAGTACCGCCTGGAACGGTTGTTATTGATGATGAAACGAAAGAAGTCATCGCTGATTTAACGGAACATGGGCAACGATTCGTCGTGGCTAAAGGTGGGCGCGGTGGACGAGGGAATACCCGATTTGCGACTGCATCAAATCCCGCGCCAGAAATTGCTGAAAATGGCGAGCCGGGTCAAGAGCGTTACGTGACGCTTGAATTAAAATTGCTTGCTGATGTAGGACTTGTCGGGTTCCCGAGCGTTGGTAAATCGACATTGTTATCTGTCGTTTCAGCTGCAAAGCCGAAAATTGCCGATTATCATTTTACGACAATCGTTCCGAACTTAGGCGTTGTACAAACAGAAGATGGACGCAGTTTTGTCATGGCTGACTTGCCAGGTCTTATTGAGGGAGCTCATCAAGGTGTTGGGCTTGGCCACCAGTTTTTACGCCATATTGAACGAACGCGCGTCATCGTTCACGTCATTGATATGGCCGCGATGGAAGGGCGCGATCCGTATGAAGACTATTTAGTTATTAACGAAGAGCTAAAGCAGTATAATTTACGATTAACGGAGCGGCCGCAAATGATTGTTGCGAACAAAATGGATATGCCGAATGCTGAAGAACATTTGCGCCAGTTTAAAGAAAAACTAAACGAAGACGTTCCGATTTTCCCTATTTCAGCAGTCACGCGCCAAGGGGTGCGCGAACTGTTATTCGCGATTGCTGATTTGCTTGAAACGACGCCGGAATTTCCGCTCTATCCGCAAGAGGAAGAAGCGGTTCATCGTGTCGTTTATAAGCTTGAAAAAGAAGAAACGCCGTTTCATATTACGCGTGATGATGATGGAACGTTTATTTTATCAGGTGAAAAAATTGAAAAGCTATTTAAGATGACCGATTTTTCAAGGGAAGAATCAGTACGTCGATTTGCGCGGCAATTGCGCTCGCTCGGAGTGGATGACGCGTTGCGCGCTCGCGGAGCAAAAGACGGCGATATTGTAAAGTTGTTAAATTACGAATTTGAGTTTGTCGATTAATGCGAAAGGGGGCGCTTGTGCGGTGGACAAAAAGTTTTATTTAGTGCGTGAGGACGTATTGCCGGAAGCAATGAAAAAAGTGCTGGCCGCAAAAGAATTAATTGAACGTAAAAAAGTAGATTCTGTCGCTGATGCTGTACAGCTCGTTGACGTCAGCCGAAGCGTGTTTTACAAATATCGTGACGCGGTATTCCCGTTTCATACGATGGTGCGCGAAAAAATCATCACGCTTTTTTTCCATTTGGAAGACCGCTCAGGCACCCTTTCGAAGCTATTAAGCGTCGTCGCTGGAGCAAATTGCAACGTTCTTACGATTCACCAGACGATTCCGCTTCAAGGGCGTGCGAACGTTACGTTATCGATTAGCACGAGCGAGATGACGATGACGATTGATGAACTACTTTCCCAACTAAAACAGTTGCCTTTTGTTGAAAAAGTCGAGATTCTCGGTTCAGGGGCGTAGAGAGGAGAGAAACGGTGAAAATCGGATATTTAGGGCCAATGGGGACGTTTACGCATGCAGCTGTTGAAGCTGTGTTTCCACATATGGAGAGCGTTCCATATCATACGATTCCACAATGTATGGATGCGGTGCGTGACGGTGACGTACCGTTTGCTGTCGTGCCGCTTGAAAACGCACTTGAAGGTTCTGTCAATTTAACGATTGACTATTTAATTCATGAATGCAATTTGCCGATTGTTGGGGAAATTATTGCACCGATCGAGCAACATTTGCTCGTCCACCCCGCCCAATTAGAACATTGGGTGCAAGTTGAACGCATTTATTCCCATTCCCACGCCATTGCTCAATGTCATAAGTTTTTACATCGCCATTTAAAACATGCTTCGTATGAATACGTTACATCAACAAGTGCAGCAGCGAAATACGTTAGCGAGCGGCCAGAAGAAAAAATTGCAGCGATTGGCAATCGACTCGCGGCAAAACAGTACGGTTTAACGATTGCGAAAGAAAATATTCATGATTATGACTACAATCATACACGCTTTATCGTTTTACATCGTGAGTGCTGCACATTGCCTGTGGAAGAGAAAGAGGACGGGTTTAAAACGACATTAATGGTCATGTTGCCGAAAGATCAAGCTGGAGCGCTCCATCAAGTGCTATCAGCGTTTGCATGGCGGAAACTAAATTTGACGAAAATCGAATCTCGTCCTGCAAAAACAGGATTAGGGAACTATTTCTTCATTATTGACATTGATCAAAAAATGGACGATGTTTTAATTCCGGGGGCTATTGCAGAACTCGAAGCGCTCGGGTGTACGGTACAAGTGTTAGGAAGTTACCCGTATTATATGGTGAAAAAAACATCCCTCGTGTAAGGGATGTTTTTTTATTCGATTAAAAATCCTGCTTGTTTGAGCGCTGCACATGCTTCATCTAGTTTTTGCGCACAATTCGCTTCAAGCGTATGCAAATGAACTCCACCTGTCAGTTGAGATAAGTAGGCAGATTTCGTCTCATTAATCTTTTGAATAAATTCGTCGACTTCTAAACGATTGCTAACCATAATGGACGCTGTTAAGTCTCCGTATACAGGATGCTCAATTTTTACGTCTTTTACGGTGACACCATGGTCGACGATCGTATATAGTTCATCTTTCGTTTGTTCTGGTGTGTGACAACAAGCGATGATGCGCGTATACGTATGGGCAGAAGAGGGAGACAAATATAAGTATCCTTGGCTTGTTGCGATAATAGGTTCGTTTTTTGCTTTTAACAGCGAAATATCTTGAACAATGACTTGGCGGCTCACATTTGTTTTGTTTGCCAATTCTGTTCCTGTCATCGGTCGTTTTGTTTCTTTCAACCACTGTAAAATAAGTGCTCGTCGTTCTTCCCCTAGCAGTTTTCTCTCTTTTTTCATCAGTTTTAGGCGAAGAGACCCCGACTTCTAAGCGTTAGCGAAAGTTGGGGAGGAATCGCCCTTCCTCCTTTCAATTAGTAATGTACTAGCATACTCAACTCTTTTTAGCTTTTTCCAGCTTGCTGAAGCATGCACTTTTGTGCCATCTAACAGCCGAAGGTCAAAATAACCGCTGTTTCTTCTGCCAAATATAAAACATTCTTTCCCTTCGTACACCACCTTGTCAAACAGTTGAAACCCTTTGACAAATCGTGGAGCTTTGTTTGATTTTCGTTTTCCACCTTTCAAGATGGTTGCCTTATGCAATTGACGGTTGTTTTTGCGAACGAATTTTAGAAGATAAACCGTGCCACTCGGCTTAGCTAGTGGATTTCCACTAATACAACGAGCATCCACCATATGAGACTTAGGCAGTCCATTAGCAATGCGAATACACTTGGTGATATACCCATATGTGATATTTGCATGCGAGTATTTTTCTCTTATCCTACTAAACATTGCCCATCGTATGGCAGTCATCTGACTAGCATCCCTCATAGGCGGTCGTTTGCGTTGTAATATATGTTCAAGCCCTTTTTCGTGAATTTCATGGTGACATGTTTTGCATAGAGTAATCAGATTATCTGGTGAATCGCCTCCTGTCTTTCGACTTTCAATATGATGCACTTGGAGAACAGGGTCTTTCTTTTTTCCTTTGCAATATTGACAAGTATGATTGTCTCTGTATAGAACATACTCTCTAACATTCCAAAACCCCATTTGTTCTCCTTGTTGATATTCCACCCCTTGGATATTTGGGTTCTTTAGTTTCTGTGTATCGAATGTTGCTACCTCAATAGTGACAGATGTAACAGGGAGAATATTGTGTACTAAATCAATCAACTTTATATGCGAGTTGATTTTGTGTTGAATAGATGGTGGCAACCACCCCTCTGGTTTTCTTCTGTTAAGAAATCTGGCTTCTCGGTAGCGAGTCTTTCTATTTCTTCGACTTCTGCGGAACTGTCTCCGTATAGCAAGTAAATCCACAATATCTGTTCGAAGTTGCGCTTCCGCTTCAAACAGCACATCTTTCTCTGTTGTTGCGGAAATTCCTACATGTCGTGTTCCCATGTCAACACCCAATGACACTGGTTGTTTGTAACCACTACTACCATACAGAAGCTGGATGGTAAAAGGTGTCCTTCTTACTACTTTTGCTTTCTTCTGTTTTAACAGAAGTCTTGCTTTCCTTGGTGAGCATGGCATGAGTGGTTTTCCATGCTTATTGATAATGTACACGAACAAGACGTGTACCTCCTTTCAGGAGTGAGTTCCTCCTCCCCAATGTTGGAAGGACTTGTTTGGCAGACAGCACCGCTCCTACCCATCAGAGCTTTTAACCATCTGCGACAGGGTTACGGACTGGAGGAGCATCCGTAAGTGTCATGACCCTTCCAACGTAGCCATTGAACGGCTGAGGGTAGTCAACTAGGGCTTGGCAAGCCCCCACTTCAAAAGCTGTTAGGCTTTAAGTGGTGGGTAGTTGACCGTAACATCCTTTCTTTTTGAAGCTGTTCAAGCACAGAAACAACCGTTTCAATCTCCCTTTTTGTTGTATGCACACCAAACGAAAGGCGAACAAACTGTTTCGCTTCATCCGCTTCCTTACCGATTGCGATCATCGTTTTAGACGGCGCTTGCTTTCCGACTTGGCATGCGCTTCCGGTAGAAATAGCAATGCCGTGGCGATTGCAGTGTAACATAACGTATTGCCCCTCAAAGCCGTGAACGAGACAGCCGATGATTTGTGGCAGTTGATCCGTCGGATGTTCAAAGACGGTAATTGGCAACTGCTTTTCATTTACTTGCTCGACAAAATAACGACGCAATTCGCTCATTTTTTGTTGAGTGACTTCCCTCTTTTTCTCGGCTTCCATTGCGGCTGTTGTAAACGAAGCGATGCCAGGTACGTTTACCGTCCCAGGTCGAAAACCTCCTTCATGCGTCGTGTTCGGTAATGACATATGCCAAGGAACGCGCGGATGGATGTAAACGGCGCCGACCCCTTTTGGACCATAAATTTTATGGCTAGCGATCGATATGCTGTCAACGTGTAGCTGTTTCACATCTATCGGTATTTTACCAAAAGTTTGTACACAATCGCTATGAAAGACAATTTGTTTTTTCTTTAATAATTCGCCAATTTGTTTTAATGGTTGAATCGCACCAATTTCAGAATTGGCATGTTGAATAGAGACGAGAATGGTGTCGTCCGTCAATGCTTGTTCTAGCGCTTCGACGTTAACTTGTCCGTAGCGATCGACAGGAACGTACGTAATAGAAAATCCTTCTCGTTCAAGCTGTGCGCACACAGCATGAACGGAAGCATGTTCGACGCTTGATGTAACAATGTGCTTTCCTTTATGGCGCTGGGCATAAGCAAGGGAACGAATAGCGAGGACGTTCGCTTCTGTTCCCCCGCTTGTAAAGTATATTCCTTTTTCCTCACCGCCAATGAGCTGAGCTATTTGTTTTCGGCAAATAGTAAGCAACTCATTGGCAGCTGTTCCGACGTCATGTAAACTACTTGCATTTCCGAAATATGTTTTTGCACTTTCTACATAAACTGCTAAAGCTTCTTCGCTCATTGGCGTCGTTGCAGCGTAGTCGAGATAAATCATCACAGTCACCACTTCCAAAAACAAAAGTCTTGTCATCAGTTTAAATATATGTCAATATAGGTGTCAAGACAGTATGAAATGGAGGAGCATCATGCATAAAGCAGATGTGATTATTGTTGGTAGCGGCCTCGCGGCGTTAATGGTTGCCTACCATTTATGTGAGCATAAAAATGTGATTGTTTTCACGAAGTCTAATAAAGAAGTAAGTAACTCTTGGCTTGCTCAAGGAGGAGTGGCTGCGGCCATTCACCCTGCGGATCATTGGTTATCTCATTATGAAGATACGATTATAGCTGGATGTGAACATAACGATGATGAAGCGGTACGTATTTTAGTTCAAGAAGGACGAGGGGCGATTGAACAGTTTATGCATCTCGGCTTTTCATTTGATGTTGATGAGCGTGGGGAACTGCTTTTTGGGCGTGAAGGCGCGCATCGCATGAGACGCATTTTACATGCCGGGGGTGATGCGACTGGAAAAAAGATGGTGGCATTTTTATTTGAGAAGCTTTCGAGTCGTGTTTTATTTATTGAAAACGATCCGGTCATTGATTTGCTCGTAAACGACGGACGTTGTGTTGGCGTGCGAACAAAAAACGGCCTGTATGTAGCCGAAGCGACAATCGTTGCAACGGGCGGCATTGGACAGTTATATACGTTTACGTCGAATGTGGAAACGGCGACAGGCGATGGAATTGCCATGGCGTATCGGGCCGGCGCTGCTGTAGCTGATATGGAATTTGTACAATTTCATCCGACAATGCTTTATGTAGATGGAAAGGCAGTCGGTCTCATTTCCGAAGCGGTACGCGGTGAAGGAGCGACGTTAGTGACAGACGATGGTCGACACGTCATGGATGGGGTGCACCCACAAAAAGATTTAGCGCCACGTGACATCGTATCGCGAGCGATCGATCGTGAAATGAAAAATGGCCATCTCGTTTTTTTAGATATTTCAGCGATTCCGCATTTTTCATCTCGTTTTCCGACGATCACTTCCCTTTGTGAGCGCTATCAAATAAACTGGCGAAGCGGTCTCATTCCTGTTGTGCCAGGTGCTCACTTTTTAATGGGCGGCATCGTTGTGAATGTTGACGGTGAAACGACGTTGCCGGGGTTATATGCTGTTGGGGAAGCGGCATGTACAGGTGTGCATGGTGCAAACCGTTTAGCGAGCAATTCGTTGCTTGAAGCGCTCGTTTTCAGTCGGAGAGCGGCACATTGTATCTTGAAAAAAAAGGAGCAGCTTCCCGGCATAAGCAAATATGAAGAAACTAGGGAAAACGTATGTATCCCGTTACCAACGAAAGAGCAAATTCAGCAAACGATGACCGAATGCGTTGGCATTGTGCGCAATTATGATCAACTGTTAGAAGCAAAAAAATGGTTTGAACAATATTCGCTTTTTGATCTAATCCATTGTGCGCCACCGTACGATGACGAGGAGCGAACGATCGTAAATATGTTGATCGTTGGTTGGCTTATGACAACTTCCGCTCTACAAAGGAGAGAAAGTCGAGGGGCTCATTATCGAAGCGATGAACCGTTTGAGCGACAGTATTGGGAAAAACGGCGCATCGTGCGCACGAAAACGGAGCATTTCATCAAGGAGGGATTTCGTTGAATGAGGTTAAGCTAACTGAACTACTAAAGCAATTTTTCCTAGAGGATATTGGGGATCGCGATATCACGAGCGAGTCGATTTTTTCAGCTACAGATACAGGAAGCGCTATGTTTGTCGCAAAAGAGGATGGAATTATCGCGGGTGTATGTGTCATCGAAATCGGATATAGGCTGTTACACGAAGCCGTTACATGTGAATTGTATAAGCAAGATGGAGAGCGCGTGAAAAAAGGGGAGACGATTGCGGTCGTTTCTGGTCCGATCGTTCCTATTTTATCCGGGGAGCGTGTGATTTTAAATGTACTTCAGCGAATGAGCGGCATTGCGACATTGACAAATGAGGCTGTGCGCGCATTAAATAGCGATCATACACGCATTTGTGATACACGGAAAACGACTCCAGGGCTTCGCATGTTAGAGAAGTATGCGGTTACGTGCGGAGGTGGGTACAACCATCGTTTCGGCTTATACGATGGGGTAATGATTAAAGATAATCATATTGCGTTTTGCGGTTCTATTGCAAAGGCGGTTGAGCGCGTCCGTTCAAAGCTCGGTCATATGGTAAAAATTGAAGTCGAGACTGAAACGAAGCAACAAGTGATCGAAGCGGTCGAGGCGGGAGCGGATGTCATTATGTTCGATAACCGCACGCCTGATGAAATTCGCGAGTTTGTGCAACTCGTTCCATCATCTATTGTCACGGAGGCGTCAGGCGGTATTACACTTGAAAACATTTCTAATTATCGAGATACAGGGGTTGACTACATTTCGCTAGGTATGTTGACGCATTCGGCGAAAGCGCTAGATATTAGTTTAAACGTGCAGTAGGAGGAATGACGATGAACGTATTACAATTGATGCAACAACATGATGCGATGCCAGAACAATATAAACAGTTGTCTGTCGAAGAGATGGAAAAGCGAGTAGCTGACGTAAAGCAACAGCTCGGTACACGATTATTTATTCCAGGACATCATTATCAAAAAGATGAAGTGATTCAATTTGCCGATGCGACCGGTGATTCATTACAATTAGCACAAGTTGCAGCGAAAAATAAAGATGCTGAATATATCGTATTTTGTGGTGTGCATTTTATGGCGGAGACGGCCGATATTTTAACGAGCGATGAACAAATCGTCATTTTGCCAGATATGCGTGCAGGCTGTTCGATGGCCGATATGGCAGAAATTGAACAAGTCGAACGAGCTTGGCCGCTATTGCAACAACGGTTTGGCGACACGATTTTGCCGTTAACGTACGTCAACTCTACTGCTGCCATTAAAGCGTTCGTCGGCTTACACGGCGGCGCAACAGTCACATCATCAAACGCAAAAAAAATGGTCGCATGGGCGTTTACGCAAAAAGAACGTATTTTCTTTTTACCTGATCAACATTTAGGAAGAAATACAGCTTACGACCTCGGCGTCCCACTTGAACAAATGGCTGTATGGGATCCAACAACAAATACACTTGAATATGATGGTGATATGGAGCAAATCAAAGTGATTTTATGGAAAGGTCATTGCTCCGTTCATGAAAACTTTACGGTGAAGCATATCGAACATATTCGAAAAACGAAGCCAGATATGAAAATTATCGTCCATCCTGAATGCAGTTGGGAAGTTGTGCAACAGGCAGATGATGCAGGTTCAACAAAATATATCATTGAAACGATTGCAAGCGCGCCGTCAGGGAGCAAATGGGCCATCGGAACTGAAATGAACTTAGTAAATCGCATCATCCAGCAACATCCAGATAAAGAAATTGTGTCATTAAATCCGTATATGTGTCCATGTTTGACGATGAATCGCATTGATTTACCGCATTTACTTTGGGCGCTTGAATCATTGCTTGAAGGAAAAGTCGTCAATCGCATTACTGTGCCAAAAGATGTAGCAGACGGGGCCATCTTGGCGCTTGAACGGATGTTAGCACGTGCATAAATGGATCGGCATTTTTTTGCCGGTCTTTTTTATTTTTATCATAAAAAAAGCTTTCTGTTCATAAGTTATGTTGAAGCCTAGTAGCGACAAGCTGAACATGACATACGTGTCACGTCTGAACATAGGAGGGGGAAACACGTGAAAATTCATATCGTCCAAAAGGGAGATACACTTTGGAAAATTGCGCAAAAATATGGGGTTGATTTCGAAGAGTTGAAAAAAATGAATGCCCATTTGAGCGATCCAGACTACATTATGCCGGGCATGAAAATTAAAGTACCGACGCCAGTGACGCCAGTCAAGCCAGCAAAAAAAGAAACACAAAACGTTCAGCAACAACAAGTTTCTGTCGATGTAGATATTCATGTAAACAAAAAGGAACAACCATTACAACAACCGATCAATGTTGAACCAATTGCAAAAGAAGTTCCTATTGTAAAGGAACCGGCGAAGAAAGAGGAGCCGAAACAAGAAATGCCGCTTCTGCCGCCGAAGCCACCAAATATTATGCCAAATATGATGGAACATGACGATGACGTGCAAATGCCACCGTTTCCAGACATTCCACCAATTCCACCAACACAAGCGCCAATGATGGAAGAGCAATCGCAGCAGCCAATGCAACCACAACCTGTTCCGATGCCGTTACCAATGCCGTGCATCCCTGTTTCTCCAATTATGCCGGGATATGGATTTTATCCATGGTTTCCGCCAATGTATCCTATGATGCCTTGGCCATATCCGCAAGGGACAGTGATGAATAACGATGATTGTGGGTGTGAGGGAACGCCACAACCGACACCGTATATGCCGCAAATGCCAAGCGGTGCGCAACCGCCACAACCGACGGCAATGTATCCGCAACAAACGCCATACGGTGAACATATGTCATTACCGCAACAGCCAATGTATATGCCACAGCCGTACGGTCCGTTTGGCTGGCAACAAGGGTGGCCAGGTCAGCCGTATGGAGGGAATCCGTACTTTTCTGTTCCGTATCGCGAGGAAGAAGAGGGGCAATAATGTCGCCTCTTTTTCTTTTTGCTTTTTGTGTGATAAAATGAACATGATGATATGATCAAGAAAGGGATGTACATAGATGGAACAAAAAATTGAAAAACTAATTGCATGGCTTCGTGAGCGAGTGACGGAAGCGGGCATGAACGGAGCAATCGTCGGCATTAGCGGCGGCATTGATTCAGCGGTTGTTGCACATTTAATTAAGCGGGCGTTTCCTGACCGTTCTTTAGGGCTAATTATGCCTTGTAAAAGCAATCCGAAAGACAAAGAGGATGCGTTAAAAGTTGTAGAGAGCTGTGGTATTGATTATCACGTCATTGATTTAACGGAAACGCATCGCGTGCTGTTTGGAGAAATTGAAAAACAACTGAAAGAAAAAGGGCAATGGAACGAGCAAGCTGCCCGTCTTGGCGATGCTAATACACGAGCGCGATTGCGCATGACGACGTTGTATGCAGTAGCAAACAATTACGGTTACCTTGTCGTCGGAACGGATAATGCAGCGGAATGGCATACAGGTTATTTTACGAAATACGGAGACGGGGGCGTCGATTTAGTTCCGCTCGTTCATTTCACAAAAGGGGAAGTGCGTGAAATGGCGCGCATTCTCGGTGTACCAGAAGAAATTATTACGAAAGCACCGAGTGCCGGACTTTGGGAAGGACAAACAGATGAAAATGAGATGGGAACAACATATGATATGATTGATAAATATTTGAAAGGGGAGCCAGTCCCTGAACGTGACCGTGCAATTATTGAGCGGCTTCATGAACGTTCGCACCATAAACGGCAATTAGCCATTGCTCCGCCAAAATTTTAACAGCGATAAAACCTCTTTTTTGCGCCAAGCTAATGATGTAGACGCATCGTCTACAAAAGCAAAAAGGGGGTTTTTCCTTTGCGGAAACGAATTGTAGCTTTCGGGGCAGTTATTGCGCTTAGCGGATTGGTTGCTTGTAATAATCAAGCGCTTGATACGCGCTATACTGACCGTACACGCCCGATCGGGTATTACTCGAACGAAAACGATATGACCGGTTTTCAATATGGGCGGTATGGCACAGAGCGTTTGAATGGGAATGTTCGTCAAGTGCGCGACAATGACGGACCGATTACAGAAATGCTCGATCGCGGCATGGATCGAACGCGAACACCGCAAGTTGATCGCAATTTTAGCCGTGCAGATCGCAACTATCATGGCCATTTAAATGCGATGGATGATCGTACACGTCCGTCGTATTATCGGAACTATAACGGGGCACTAGCTGAAAAAATTGCAAAACGAGCAGCAAACGTAGAAAATGTGAAAGATGCACGCGCTGTTGTCTCAGGCGACCGTGTCGTTGTCGCTGTATCGACGACGAATAGAAATACGGCGCAAGTGGAACAACTTGTCCGTCAAGCGATCGCTCCATTGACATCAGGAAAAACGGTGCGTATCGTAACGAACGAAAGCATGTATAACCGCATTCGTACGCTCGACAACGATATTCGCGATGGCGGTCCAATGGATCAGTTAGAGCGCGATATTCGTGATATTTTTAATGATATGGGTGACATGATCGAGCGACCATTTATGAACCGAGGGTAAACAGGGGGCTTTCCCCCTGTTTTTCAAAGTGTTGAAAAAGTGGGGAGTCAAGAAAAAGTTCACTTTCCTCGTGAATTTTTTCTTCTTTTCTTTTTTCCTTATTTGTGGTAACTTAAATCTATACCATGTGATTGAAGGGATCGTAACTTGG